>JAQTYG010000005.1 GCA_028688375.1 Patescibacteria group bacterium
AACTTTGGTAATTTTCCAGATGCGTGTCTTCCGATTTCCAGTCAAAAATGGAAGTAAAATTGTCCGTGACAATCTGTGGCAGGGGATAAGTGTTTGGGTCGCGCGTGATTTGTTCTTTCGCGCCGTCAAGATGATTGACATAAATATGCGTGTCAGCCAAAAACCCCACCAGTTTGCCCGCTTTTAATCCGGATTCTTTGGCCAGTAGATGCAAAAGCAGGGCGTAAGAAGAAATATTGAACGGCAGGCCGAGCATAGTGTCCACCGAACGCTGATTCCAGAGCAGATTTAATTTGCCGTTTATCACCGTGACTTGAAAGGCGTAGTGACAGGGCGGCAGAGCCATCTCCGGAATTTTTATCGGGTTCCAGGCGGAAACAATCATCCGGCGGTCGCTCGGATTTGATTTTAATTTATCCACCAGTTGTTTTAGCTGATCAATGCCCTTGCCCGTGTAGTCGGTATCGTATGTATTGTAGTCGGCGTTGAAATGTCGCCACTGAAAACCGTAAATCGGGCCGAGGTCGCGTTCGGCGGCCATCTTTGTTTTAGTTTCTTCATCGTGTCCATAAGGCACTTTTTTCGGACTGGCCCATTCGTCCCAAATGTGGCACTTCTTTTCTTTCAGCCATTCTTTGTCCGTTAACCCTTTGATAAAAAATTCCAATTCCGCGGCCATAATCTTGAACGGCATTTTTTTGGTAGTGAGCAAAGGAAAGCCCAGAGACATGTCGTGTTCAAACATGGCGCCGGCAATGGAAATGGCGTCAACCCCGGTGCGGTTTTCTTTGCGCTCCCCGGTCTCTAAAATTTTTCGGACGATATCAAGGTAGGCCTTCATAATTGTTTATTAAATTTTTTTACCCAGCTCTTTCAGTTTTTCTGCGATCATTTTTTGCAGTTCCGCCGTTTCCTCAGGCGAACGAATGCTGGCGAATTTTCTCAGCTTGTCCTGTTCCTGTCTTTTATTGGCGTTGGCGTCAATTTTATTTTGTAGCGCCTCTGTTCCCGCTCGAAATTCGGGCGCGTCGGGCGTTGCCCTGCCCATCGGTCCCAGTCCTTTCCCGCCGTCAAACGGCGTGGGTGTTTCCGGCATAAAATATAAAATTATTTTTTAATTTCCTCGTCAAACGCGATAGTTTGGTCTTGCGACGGCGCCGGTTTTTTCAGCTGGCTAGCTGAAGCGCTAACTTCCGCCTGGACCCGGAGCAGGGCTTTTAAGTGATGTTGGAAAAAATCCAAAGCTTCAGAGAAATCTCTTACGGCCATTTTGCGTATTTCGTCGGTCATGATTATACCGGTGATGTTTGGGTTGTTTGGTTCAGTGTGAACAACGGCCGGTTTCTTGCCGGTGCTGTTTAATTCCAGTAAATCGCGCACTAATTGCCGGTAATCTTCCTTCGTCTGGTCGCCGATGTCTTTGTGACTAATGGCTTGCTCCACGATTTTTCCCAATTCCGAAATTTTTTCCGCTATTTCTTCGCGGGTTAACACTTTTTTTTCCGGCGTTTTCCGCTCTTCTTCCGTCGGTTTAAGTTTAGAAATAATGTTGTTGAGCAACGCTCTAACCCAGCCCATTTTTGTTTCGGGCGATTTTATTTCTCTGGCGAAATTTGGTTGTAATTTTTCCGGCATATTATTTTCCCGTACTGCCGAATCGGCCATCTCCGCGCGAGCTGTCGGAAAGTTCCTCGGCTTCCACTAAATCGGCAATGGCCACGGGGTAAATTATTAATTGCGCGAGTTTATTGCCTTTTTTAATTTCGTATGGCTCAGCGCCGAGATTGATGAGCTGGACATTATATTCTCCGCGGTAGCCGGCGTCATAGACTCCGCCCATGGTATGAACCCCGCCGTTTTTCGGCAAACTGCCCTTGTCTTTGACAATCGCGGCGAAACCCGGTTCAAATTCCGTGGCAAAGCCCAAATCAAAAACTTTCCGTTCGCCCGGTTTTAAAATATAGTCCTCCAGCGAATACAAATCCATGCCCACATCGCCCGGATGAGCGTAGGTGGGCAGAATTGCGTCGGGTTTTAAGCGCTTTATTTTAAGCTGCATATTAAATAAAATTTTTCCACATTTGGCTGGCCCTTGGTTTCATGTCGCCAACGTATTTATTTTGGTTGGCCGCGGAGTATGATTTTTCGCATTTAGACGAGATGTGTTCAAAGGCCATTTGCGCGATCGGCATTTTGTAATATAAGAGTATCGGTAAATTAGCCGTGTTGTGTAACTCCAGCGTCATTTTAAGACAATTGCCAGGGTCCAAAAATCCGGCAGTGATGTGGATTAACAGTCCCATTCTGCCGACAGAACTCTTGCCTTCAAGCCGGCCGACCATGCCGTCGCACACTCCGGTTTTTTCCATAACCAACCCAAGCGCGAATTCACCCGGATGTAAAACAAACGGCCTCTGTTCGTTGATTTCCACGGCGCTCATCATATCGTCGAGCGGTTTTTTCGGGTCAATGACGTAATGGCTTTTTGTGTCAAAAATAAGAAAGTGCTTATCAAGGTGCAAATCAATTGACGCCGGTTGAAGGTATCTCTCGTCAAACGGGTCGATAATAATATCTCCCTTTTTTACCGCTTCCCTGATGTCTTTGTCGGACAAAATCATATGTAAAATATTTATGAATAGCCCCCATATCATATCAGTAAAAAGTAGAGTTTGGCAAGCAAAAAAACCGCCCCGGTTTAGGGCGATTTTTTAGTGTTTTTGTTTAAGCTTTTTCCGCGATTTTTATGGCCGGACCCATGGTGGTGTTGATCACCAGGTTTTTGATGTAGGTGCCTTTTTGCGTGGCCGGCTTGGCTTTGCTCAAGGCATCAATAAAAGCCAAATAATTTTCTTTGAGCGCGTCATTGGCAAAGCTGACTTTGCCGATGATTTGATGAATGTTGGAGGTGTCGTCATTCTTGAAAGTGATTTTGCCCTTCTTCAATTCCTCAATCATTTTTTTGACGTTCGGGCCGACGGTTTCGGTTTTCGGATTTGGCATCAAGCCTTTCGGGCCGAGGATTTTGGCGATAGACGCCAACTTGGCCATCATATCCGGAGTGGTTACCGCCACCTCAAACTCAATCTTGCTGGTGTCTTTGATTTTTTTGATGTCTTCTTCGCCGTAGACGAAATCGGCGCCGGCCTCTTTGGCTTCTTTTTCTTTTTCCGCACTAACGAAGGCGGCCACTTTTAAAGTTTTGCCTGTGCCGTGCGGTAAGACGACGGTGGCGCGGATTTGCTGTTCGCCTTTTTTCGGGTCAATGCCCAGATTGGCGTGCACCTCGACCGCGGCGTCAAATTTTACGCCCGAGGTTTCTTTGACCAGGGCGATGGCTTCGTCCACCGGGTAGACCTTGTTTTTGTCCACTTTGGCGCGAAGCGCGTTCATGCGTTTTGACATATGAATAAATGTTAGTGGTTTTAGCCCTCGGGTGTCCGAGGTCCCACCAAATTAGTGTTCTAGTTATATCAGAAATGGGCGGGGATGTCAAGGGACTTGACCGTTTTAAATTATTCACATCAAAAATTTTGGCGCGCGTGTTAAGATATAATTGTTCTTTGGAAAACAAGTGGGCGATAGGCAATGGTGCCTGGGCCACTCGCGCCAACCTTCAACCGAGCTGTTCCTCAAGGAGTGTCTCAATGGACCTGGTAGCCGACCTAACTGGTGTAGGCGAAGAAGTGCTCGACATGATTCGTCAGTATGGAATTGCTGGCGAGCCGGAAGAGGGCGAAGGGGACGAGGACGTGGAGGCGTCCGTGGAAGAGGGGTTGTTCGAGAGCGAAGGCCGGTTGTGGTTCATACCGCCCGGGAGCTTCGACTGCTTGCATGGCGGGCGGGTCACGCGCGTCTTGCCGGAGCGGTTGCGGTTCCTGAAAAGCCGGCTGATGATCGTTTGCCGTGAGAGCGGGAGGTATTGCCTGGTGGGTGGAGGCGCCAAGGTGTACTGTTCCGTCAACGGCAAGTCGTTGCGTCAAGTGGAGGCCGTGAACGGAATCCACGGGGTGTTTCGTTGCCAAGATACGGTGGTTCAGGTGGCTGTTTACCACAGCCCCGACGACGGTCACGACATGGCGCGGATCGAACGCTACAGCATCCAGCACGATATCTATCGCGGGATGTTGTATCTCTGGCCGGAACCACGGCTGGTGTGGGCGGGCAAGTGCGCTGAGTTGCCTCGGCGTCTTGAGTACTTGCGCGATGCCATGACCGCGGCGGTGGAAAAGATGTACTGCCGCAACTGTCTGCACGTCCATTACGCGCCTGATGTTCGCGAAGAGCGCGTTCAGGAAGCAGCTGATCATTTTTCATCCAGACGGCATTCCCAGCTCCCGTAGTCCCACTACTTCCTACTGTTCGTTCCGCTCTTTCTCTTTCTCGCCCCGATTCCAGATCGGGGCCGCACTAAAAAACGCCACGCGAGGTGGTGTTTTTTAGTGGCGAATTTTGCGATTGGATATTTTTACTCCCTCATTTTTAAGTTTTTGTATTTTTAATTTTACTCCGCGGTTATATCCGCCAATTTTTCCATCGCTTCGGACAACGCGGTGGCAGGGGATTTTCGGGTCGTAGTTTTTACTTAAAATATTTCCGACCGCTCGTGCCGCTTTCGGCCGGCCGGCTCGTTTGGCCACTTCGGTATAGGTTAAAACTCTTCCTCTGGGGATTTTGGCGACAACGGATTTTACTTTTTGGGTGAAGGTTTGCATGGATTCAGTATTTTATTCATAAATTCAATCTTTTTTGTATAATAATCCCGCAAGGACGAACCGTTGTTTTGTAATTTCAGCCTCTCGTATCTTTTTAGAGCGCTTGGACTGCTTTTCAGGATTTTTTCAAATCTTAATAAATTCTTCCAATCAGAATGATTTTTGTTTATTAAAAATATTTCAATTTTTATGCCATCAATATATTTTACGAAGCGAACGCGCCTTAACGGGTAAATACTGCCGGCTTGGCCCAAATGTTTAATGAGCTTATCAAGGTAGGCATTAAAATTTTTTTCAGAAGTCGGGATATACAGGTCTATCTCTCCCTGGCCGGCGATGCCGAGCGCGGTTGAACCCCGAAGCGATATTCTGGTTTTTCCTAAAATTTTTGTCAGGTCCTTTTTTATCAGCTTAAATATTTTTTTAGTTTTTGGACTAAAAGGTACAATGCTGATTTTATTAGTGTCGCTTAAATGATTCACCCATTTTCGTTGTTCGGTCGTCAGCATATCGGGTATTTTATCAAAAATACGCTAAATTAAAAATGCCGCCGGTGGGATGCGCGGGCGGCGAGGCGGAGACGAGGCGGGGCGCTACGATACTATGATAGCGCGGAAACCAGACTCGGGATTGAAAGGACGAACGAAGCACTCTGTTTGGTAGGCGGCGAGACAAATACATCTTGGCTAGGTAGGCTCGGGATGTCCTAGAATACGCATAGCATTTTACTGCGTCTGTTTGTACGCACACTACGTGCCGCAATGAACTTGTAGAAAGTACGCTTTGCTTTTCCGACTGTCGTTTTACCGACTGGGCCGCTTTTAGCGACTTCTTCCCACGCCTTTTCTTTGGAGGCGGCCATTAGCAGTACAACCCCGGATGAAAGAACACTGTCAAGATACCAGTCGTGAGTTTTCACCTCAAAAATGTACAGTTTCATTTTGTTCTCCTCTCGGGAATCGGTTCTATTCTCCGGTGAATTCCGGGACGAAAGGGAGCCGTTTGTCATCCAGCCCGATGACTCTGGCGACGGTGTAGGGTTTGCAGCCGAGGAGCACCTCATGGAGCGCTTCGTTCGAGAAGTGTCCCCACCAGAGCACCAGATACTCGGGATGATCCTTGTGGGCGCTCACATTGGTGTTTAATCCCTTCGTGAGCCACTTAGCTTCATTGGGCGACCAGCCCCCACCTTTACGGCGGAGCACTGTCGTTTTCAGTCTGCGACGGTCTTTGGCCGTCAGCATGCGAGTGATGTCCATGGTTTTTCCCTCCTCTCGGGAATTGTTTGTGTGAAGAACTAAACAAAAAATAGCACCGAAGCGCTATTTTGTCAATGGCTCTGGGGGTAGGAATCGGCTTCGCCTCTCGTCGGCTTCCGCCGACTCGGGCTAGCCACCGCCTCGCGGTCGCGCTCGCCATCTTGCGTCGCGCGACATCGCTCCGGCGTTCTCGTCCTGCACGCGACACAAACTATTGTGTCGCTTCCTATTCGCTCACTTCGTTCGCTCTAGGAGCAGGACTCGAACCTGCAACTACTTCGTTAACAGCGAAGCGTTCTACCAATTGAACTATCCTAGAATCAAAAAACCCGCTTTGGGCGGGTTCGTTTTTACATATAAAAACTCGCCCGCTAGGCAGGATTATTATTGTTATTATTTGTGCGGGTTGTATATTTCATACGTGTTTACTATAGCACATTATTACTGATTTGTCAACGCCGTTGGATTCCCGATCGGGTCGGGAATGACAAACAACCCTAACGGCTATACACGCCGATCAGTTTTGTTTCGGCGAGGATATAATTTTGTATCGCCGAGAGGAGTATCTTTTTGTCAGTGCTGGCCGGCAGGTCAAGCGCGGTATTAAGTGCATATAAAGCAAAGCGATAACGATGCACGCCTTGATGCGGACACGGCCCGCCATATTTGTTCACGCCAAAATCCGTGTGCCCCTGCATGGCGCCGGCCGGCACGGAATTTTCTTCTATGCCCGTTGCTTTCGGGTCGATATTCCAAATCAGCCAGTGGGTAAATTCGCCGGACGGAGAATCCGGGTCGTCCACAACCAAAACCAGCGAAACGGTTTCTTTCGGCACCCCGCCGAATACTAGTGGCGGATTGGTGTCGGTACCGTCGCAGGTGAATTTGGCGGGCAAATAGTCGTTGTGTTTGAAAGCGGGGCTGGTGAGCATCATATTATTATAGGTTACGCGCGGCGGAGCGGCTGGTTGGCTGGCCGCGTTTTGTTTTATGAAAATAAAAATTAAGCCGATGACGGCCAAGAGCAGGGTGGAGCCGATAACAATCAGCTGTTTGAGAAGTTTGCCAGAGAGGGCCGGTGAAGTCGGCTCGGCGGGAGTTGTCACCGGCGGTTCGATCGCGATTTTGTTTTCATCCGTCGGCGGTAGATTATTTTCTGTCATTTTGGAAATTAAAGGCCGAGTTTTTTTCTGACGTCAATTATTTTTTTCCGGGCCAGCGCGCCGGCTTTGGCCGCGCCATCGGCTAAAATTTCTTTTACCTCTTCATCTTTTATTTTCAGAAATTTATTTTGGAATTCAATCAAAAAGTTGTTGACCACTTTGGCCAAGCCGGTTTTGAATTCAGCGTAGCCGGCGCCGGCGTATTGTTTTTCGATGTCTTTTATTTCCAGATTGCCAAGCAGAGAATAAATGGTGAGTAAATTGGAAATAGCCGGCCGGTCGGCGGAGAATTTAATTTCCGCGCCGGAATCGGTCACCGCCCGCATGATTTTTTTGGTGGCGACATCGGGTTTGTCCAGCAGAGAAATGTAATTGGCCGGCGAGGCGGCCGATTTGCTCATTTTTTTCTTCGGGTCATCCAGGCCCATGATGCGCGCGCCGTGTTTTTTTACCAACGGCTCGGGCATGACGAATGTTTTGCCGAAAAGTTTGTTAAAGCGCTCGGCAATGGTGCGGGTCAATTCCACGTGCTGGAATTGGTCTTCACCGACCGGCACCAGTTCGGCGTCGTAAAGCAAAATATCGGCGGCCATCAGCACGGGATAATCGAACAATCCCAGATTAATGTTGTCTTTGTGGCGGACGGCCTTGTCTTTGAACTGGGTCATTCGTTCCAGCTCGGCGATTTTGGTGATGGTGTTGAAATACCAGGCCAGCTCGGTGTGCTCGGGCACGTCGGATTGGCGAAAAATTATGGAACGGTTTGGATCAATGCCGAAAGCCAAATATGTTTTGGCTACGTTTAAAATATTTTGGCTGAATTCTTTCGGGTCTTGTTTAACGGTCAGCGCGTGCTGGTCAACCACGCAAAAAATACAGGCGTAATCGTTCTGCAATTCCACCCAGTTTTTGATGGCCCCGAGGTAGTTGCCGATATGGAGTATGTTGGTCGGCTGAATGCCGGAAAAGGCGCGTTTCATAAGGCAATTAACAATTAGCAATAAACAATTAACAAGTGATGATATTTTAGCGTATTTATGGCCGAAGGTCAAAAATCAATAATGATATTTTCGGCCGTTGTTTATCATCATCGCCCGGTAGATTTGTTCCAGCAATATCACCCGCGCCATCTGGTGGGTGAAAGTCAAAGAGGAAAGCGAGATTTTCAGGTCGGCGGATTTGAGAATTGATTCATGAAGGCCGAGTGGGCCGCCGATGATAATGGTTAAATTACTTATTTGTTTGTTAGTTAAGTTGTTTAATTCCGACGCGAGCAAGATGGAAGAAAAAGGTTTGCCGTGTTCGTCCAGCGCGATGATAAAACTATCGGCCCGGCCGACGAGCGCGGATTTTATTTTCAGCGCTTCTTTTTGGCGGACCTCATCCGGATTATTTTTTTCGCCGAACGATTCTTCTTTCAGTTCCTTAATTTCCACTTTGGCGAAAGCGGACAGGCGTTTCAGATATTCGGTTTCGGCCTCGCGCCAGTATTTTTCTTTGAGTTTGCCGAGACAGATGATATTCACATGGAGCATATTGCTTTTTGCTTAGGCATGGTTTAATCTATAAGGGTAGCTATTATTCATTATAATATACTTTATGCCAAAAAGAGAAATCTTTGGCTACGGCACGGAAGAGGAATTAAAAGGCACGTCGGGTAACCCGCGCAGTCGTGAGAACGATTTTGTGCCATCTGATCAGGCGCCGGATTGGGATTCCGACAACCCCGAAACAGCCTTGATGAGGAAAAGAGGGGAATTGGATGAAGAGGGTTTTGAATTGCCGAGCATGGCGTCAACAGAACCGGCGGAAGACAATACCGAAGAAGAAGACGACGAGCTGTCGGAGACAGACGAAACCGGCGGTGGCGTCGTCTCACAGCATACGATTGGCAAAGGCGGTAAAGAGAAGAAATCGAACGCAGCGTAATATAGTTTTTAAAAACCCGCCCTGTATTTTACGGGGCGGGTTTTTATTTTACAAATTCCGCGAAGCGGTCTTCCAAAATCGCTTGGCGCGCTTCACGCATGAGATTGAGCATGAAGTGAATGTTGTGAATGGAAGCGAGGCGCTGGCCGGTCATTTCCTGCGCGGCGAATAAATGGTGGAGGTAGGCGCGGGTGTATTTGGCGCAGACCTCGCAGTCGCAATTTTTATCAATCGGTCCGGTGTCTTTGGCAAACGGAGCGTTGTTGATGTTTATTCGAGACTCCCCCTCGGTCCCCCTCTTCATAAGAGGGGGAAGCGCGTCCCCCTCCTTTTTAAAGGGAGGGGTTAGGGGAGAGTCCGTATTTACAAACAGCATGCCGTGGCGGGCGAGGCGGGTCGGGGCAACGCAGTCAAACATATCCGCGCCCATGCCGACGACTTTCAATAAATCACTTGGCGCGAGGCCGACGCCCATGGTGTAGCGCGGTTTGTCTTTGGGCAAAATCGGCTTCAGCCAATTCATAATATTGCCGGTCGCTTCCATATTATAGCCAATTGACTCTCCGCCGATGGCAATGCCGTCAAAATCGAGCGAAGAAATATACCGGCCGGATTCTTCGCGCAGGTCTTGGTGATTCGCGCCTTGGATTATGCCAAAAAGAAATTGTTTAGACTCCCCCTTAGTCCCCCTCTTCGTAAGAGGGGGAAGCGCCACCCCTCTCTTATCAAGAGAGGGGTTGGGGGAGAGTCGTCGGTGTTCCGCCAAACACCGCTCCGCCCAGCGGTGCGTCCGCTCCATTGCTTCTTTGGTGTATTCATACGGCGCGGTATCGGGTGTGCATTCGTCAAAGGCCATAATAATATCGGCGCCGAGTTTTTTCTGGATTTGAATGGCGACCTCCGGAGTGAAACGATGAGTGGCGCCGTCCAAATGAGACCGGAAAGTTACGCCATCTTCATCAATATCAACCAAACCGCCTTGTCCATTTTCTTCTTTCTGCGCGCCCAAACTAAAAACCTGAAATCCGCCGGAGTCGGTGAGAATCGGCCAGTTCCAGTTCATAAATTTATGTAATCCACCGAGCTCGGCAATCAGGTCCTCGCCCGGACGCAAATGCAAGTGATAGGTGTTGCCTAGAATTATCGGCGCGTCCAGTTTTTCCAAATCGGTTTGGTCCAGACCCTTCACCGTCGCCTGCGTTCCGACTGGCATAAAACAAGGCGTTGGGATGTCGCCGTGGTCGGTATGCATAATGCCGGCGCGCGCGCCGGTGTTTTTGTCTTCGTGAATCAGCTCAAAGAATTGTTTCATATAGGGGCATATATACCATCTTTTGACCAATAAATCAATTCTTGTTAAGATATGGGCTGATGAGTGGAGTTTTGATTTGACTCTTTTCAATTTTTTTAAAAAGAAGAACGCGCCACCCGAGGAATCTCGAATGGCGCGTGATGAGCTGACAGCGGGTCGTTAGACCACCTTCTGAACCTGCATTTCTGAGACGATCTGGTTTGCCTTCTCCCGCCCGACGAGACCTACTGCTCTGCGGTAACCATCCTCGCCATCAAACTCGATGAGCTGCTTCGCGAGTTCGTGATCGGATAGCTCCTTTATCGATTCGGCGGGACGCGGTGGAAGCTCCTGTTTGGGGTGACCCTGCGCCGAGATGCTCTGGACGAGACGATCGATTTCGTCTGCTTCAGCGAGATGTCTGGCATCGTGGTCGCAGTTGGTTCTTCCGCATTTTGGGCATCGAATCTTGCTCATATCGCGCCTCCTTTTGTTGTTTATTCGCGACTTTATTTTATATCATGAGCGTACTTCGCCTGTCAAGTATCGGAGGACGGAAAAATTTAAAAGAGCTCATGAATTAAGGTAATTATCTGTTCAACATGATTGATTTCACCAAAGAATTAAATCAGGAACAGCTGGCCGTCGTCCTTACAGGCGATGGCCCTTGTTTAGTTTTAGCCGGCGCCGGTTCGGGCAAGACGCGAACAATTACTTATCGCGTGGCGTATCTCTTGGAGCGGGGAATTTCGCCGGAAAATATTTTGCTGGTGACGTTTACCAACAAGGCGGCGGCGGAAATGATCAAACGCGTCGCCGAACTGAAAACTGAGAACTGTGAACTGAGAACTGTCCTGCCCTGGGCCGGAACTTTTCATCACATTGCTTATAAAATTTTGCGCAAATATGCCGGCGTTATCGGCTATTCGCCGAATTTTACGATTTTGGACGCGGATGACAGCGAAGCGCTGGTAAAAACTTGCATCAAACAATTGGCGCCGGAAACAGGAGGCCAGAAATTTCCTTCCGCCGGAGTAATAAAAGGAATAATCAGCTACGCGCGGAACGCCGAGACAACAATTGAAGATGTTTTGGATTTGAAATATCCCAGCTGGTTCAGGTGGTCGGAAGAAATAAAACAAATCGCCGAGGATTATGATAAACGGAAGCGCACTGCAAATTCCATGGATTTTGATGATTTGCTGGTGAATCTGCTGACGGCTTTGAATCAACCGAATGTTTTGGAAAAATATGCCCAACAATTTCAATATGTTCTGGTGGACGAATATCAGGATACCAACCGCTTGCAGGCGAGCATCGTAAAAAAATTGGCTTCGGCGCACAACAATCTTCTGGTGGTGGGCGACGACGCGCAGAGCATTTATTCTTTCCGCGCCGCCGATATTGAAAATATTTTAAGCTTTCCCGCCCTAGGCGGGTCCGCCTCGGGCGGAGAGACTCCTTTTCCGGAAGTGAAAGTATTTAAACTCGAAACCAATTACCGTTCCAGCCAGGAAATATTGTCCTTGGCCAACGCCGTCATCGCCAACAACGTCAACCAATACAAAAAAAATCTGAAAACGCTTTTTCAAAGCGGAGCCAAACCGGAACTTCGCCCGCAGGCCGATCAAACAGCCGAAGCGGATTTTGTGGTCAGAAAAATTACCGAATTTTTGGAGCAGGGAATTCCGCCCAAAGAAATCGCCGTGCTCTTCCGCGCTTCGCATCACTCACAACAATTGGAAATGGCGCTGGCCGAGGCCGGCATCGCTTACGACTATCGCGGCGGGGTGCGCTTTTTTGAACGGGCGCATGTGAAAGATATTTTGTCTTATTTGCGCCTGATGAACAACTTGGCCGATGAAGCGGCCTGGATGCGCATATTATTAAAGGAAGAGGGGATCGGCCCGGTGGCGGCGCAAAGAATTTATCAGGCGGTGCGCACGGCTTCCAACGTGGCCGAGATTAAATCCATCGGTTTTGATATTTTGGGCGACAAAGCCAAAGTCGGCTGGCAAAATTTTATCCGGGTGTGGGATGAGCTCGTCGGCGTTGGCACGAGCCGTCCGGCGGAATTGGTGCGGGCGATTTTGGATATGGGTTATGGCGATTATTTGGAAGCGGAATATATGGATAGCCGGGACCGGCGGGGCGACGTGGAACAGCTGGTGGTTTTTGCCGGCAAGTTTTCCGACCTGGCGGAATTTTTGGCCGAGGCCAATCTGACCGAGGACTACGGCCAGAAAAATCAAAATAATAAAGTGTCGCAGGATAAAAAAATAATTCTCTCCACCGTGCATCAGGCCAAAGGGCTGGAGTGGTCGGCCGTGTTTGTGGTCAATCTCGCGAGCGGGGCGTTTCCTAACAGCCGGGCGGCGGTGGAACGGGGCGGAATAGAAGAAGAGCGCCGTTTGTTTTATGTCGCCATCACCCGCGCCAAAAAGCACTTATTTCTAACATACCCCATGCAGACCGGGTTTTCCGCCCAAGGCGGACCAGCCTCGGGCTGGGGTGATACTTTGCCCGGCCCGAGTATGTTTTTGCAAGAAATTGACAGCGAACTTTTGGACGACAAATCGCTTCTCGCTAACGGTCGGAGCTTGTCACTCAACGATACGGAAATAGAATATGTGGACGAAGACGCGCCGGTGAAAATCCGTCCAGGGAGTTTTCTGCGGGATGTGGAAGATTTGTAATTTATCCAAAAATATGCTATAATTATAGCATTGAAGTGTATTATGACCCTTAAATCATTCGTCAAAACCAAACAATTTTTGTTTTGGGACGCAAAAGACCCGGCTCGCTTATCCGCGCCGGCTGTTTTACAGTCGGTTTTGAATTTTGGTGATTTTGATGACGTGAAAAAGGTTTGTCAAATCATCGGGCGCGAAAAAGCGGCCGAGATTTTTAATAAACAAATCAAAAGCAAACGTTCAAATTACCGGCCGGAAATAAAAAATTATTTTCAATTATATTTCAAAAAATATGCGCGCGGAAATTCTGTCCGCTAAACAGACAAAATTATTGCCGTTGTTGCCGGAAGCAGCCAAGGATTTCGGCTTGGTTGGCGGAACGGCAATCGCCCTTCACCTCGGCCACCGCCAATCGGTGGATTTTGATTTTTTTACCAACAAAAAATTCAGTAATGCCGCCGTACAAAAAAAGATTTTGCGGACAAAGACCATTGACCATGTTTATGTTGACCAAAAAGACGAATATACGATTTTGGTCGGCGGAGTCAAATTGACTTTTTTATTTTTTCCGTTCAAATTAAATTTCACGGAAAAATTCGGCCGATTTTTTAAAGTCGCCGATTTGCTGACTTTGGCGGCGCTCAAGGCCTACGCGCTCGGCCGCCGCGCCAAATGGAAGGATTATGTGGATTTATATTTTATTTTTAAAAATCATTTTTCCATCGCCAAGGTGGCGGATAGAGCCCGTAAAATTTTTGGTGAAAATTTCAATGAAAAGATTTTTCGCGCTCAACTAAGCTATTTTAAAGAAATTGATTATTCAGAGGAAGTGAATTATTCGGCGGGTTTTGCCGTGAGCGATAAAAAAATTAGAGAGGAGTTGAAACGCGTTAGTTTGTCGTAAGAGACGTTTTTACGGGATATCGAAAATTTATAAATAAAAAAGCCCTGGAATATGGGTTTTTTTGATTTCAAAAATGGCTAAGATGAGCCAAGAAATATCCTTGACAAAAGGGCTAAAATATGCTAAATTAATACGTCAAGCAATCTGTTCTTTCGTAAAACAACGCAAAAAGGAGGGCGATCATGGGAGACGTCATCATAACCGAAGAGTGCTTCCAGGAACTTCAAGCTATCGCAAAAACGCCAGAGACTGAACTGTTTCCGTCCGCGCTTCTTGCCACCGACCTCATTCCAGAAGGCTGGAAGGTGGTGGAGGATGTGGCCCCGTCCGATTTCGACGTCAGCAAGCTGGTGCCGATCAATTTCATCAAAAATAGTGACAAGATCTGCAGCTATGGGATCTCCGGCGAGTTGCTGCGCAAGCGCGCCGTCAAATCGGGAAGCAATCTCGGATTGGCCGACGGCAAGCGTATCCTGGCCGAGCCGGACAAGCTGTCCGCGGAATTCAGGTATTACATTGTTCCGCTCCCCGGCACGGTTCTGCAAGACAAGTTCGGCCGGCTTCACATTGCCGTTCTCTTCGCCGCGATGGACGGAGAAGAAGAGCCCTTTGTGCTGGGCTTCGACGCGCTCGACAAAGACCAGGGCTGGCGCGACGACGCCTTCCGCCTCGCGGGCATCAGACCGTAGTCCATCCGTTCTTTCCTGCCTCTTCCGCCTCATCGGCGGACAAGTCGGCAGGCCCGCCTCCGCCCGTCCTGGGCAAACCGACCTCGCACCAAAAGTGCGGGGTTTTTCTTTTTTAAAAGGAATAAGGAATAAAAAATGCCGAAGGGATTCTTCGCTCCGCTCAGAATGACAAAAGGGGCTTGACACCTTTTCGTATATAATGTATTATATTTTCCGAACGTTAAATTTCGTTTTGGCCCATCTAACCAAAGCGGAAGCTAAACCTTTAGCAAAAATCGTGGCTGATTTTCACAAAGGTCAGCTTTTTTGTTAGCGACGAGACGAAAAATAGATCCTTCTCCGCCGACTGGCGGATCAGGATGACAGGGCGACGCCGGAGGGATTCCTCGGCTTTGTCCCGCTCAGCGGGACTTCGCTCGGAATGACAGATGACTGGATTCCCTCCGCCAGCTGGCGGATTCGCGGGAATGACAAATTGTTAATCGTTAGTTGTTAATTGTTAATTGATATTATGCCTACCATCAACCAAGTGTTGCGGAAAGGACGCAAAGACAAGGTCACCAAAAGCAAGACCCCGGCTTTGCAGTTCATGACCGACAACCTGCACCGCAAGAGAACCGTGCTCGCTAAGGGTTCGGCTTTCAAGCGCGGCGTGTGCACCAAGGTGTACACCACCACACCGAAGAAACCGAACTCGGCTCTTCGTAAAGTAGCCAAAGTCCGTTTGTCGAACGGCATGGAAGTTATCGCCTATATTCCGGGCGAAGGACACAATCTTCAGGAACACTCCATCGTGCTTCTGCGCGGCGGTCGTGTGAAAGATCTCCCGGGCGTGCGCTATCACATTGTGCGCGGAGTTTATGATACCCAAGGAATAGAATCCCGCCGGCGCGGTCGAAGCGTTTACGGCACCAAGCGTCCGAAAGCGAAGAAAGCGTAAGACAGTTCACAGTTCTCAGTTCGCAGTTCACAGCTGGACATACGAACACGAACTGGCGAATTGCTCACATTGATAATTGCTAATTGTTAATTGATATATGCGTGGAAAAAAATCACCCAAGCGCTTGCCGCAGCCGGATCCGAAATACGGCAACGCCACACTCGGAAAATTTATTAACTACGTCATGATCGGGGGCAAGAAAACCACCGCTCAAGGCATTGTCTATGGCGCTTTGGAAAAAATCGCCGCGGAAACCAAAAAAGACGCGGTGAAAATATTTGAGGAAGCCATCCGCACCGTGTCGCCGCAGGTGGAGGTCCGCTCCAAACGCGTCGGTGGCGCCAACTATCAGGTACCGCTCCCGGTGCGCGGAGAACGGCAGAACGCGCTCGCGTTCCGTTGGATTATTGACGCGGCTCGCGCCAAAAAAGGCCAGCCGATGGTGGACAAACTGGCGACTGTTTTGAATGAAGCGTCCCAAGGTCTCGGCGACGCCATCAAAAAGCGCGACGATGTCCATCGTATGGCCGACGCCAACAAAGCGTTCGCCCATTTCGCCCGCTTCGCGCGGTAAATTAAAAATTGAAAAATTAAAAATTAAAAATTTTTATTTATGCCTCGTGAATATCCATTGGATAAAACAAGAAATATCGGCATCATGGCTCACATCGATGCCGGCAAAACCACCATCTCCGAGCGCGTGCTTTTCTATACCGGCAAGAAACACAAAATCGGCGAAGTGCATGAAGGCGCGGCCGAGATGGATTGGATGGAACAGGAAAAAGAGCGCGGAATTACCATTACTTCCGCCGCGACCACCTGTTTTTGGAAGGGTCACCGCATGAACTTGATTGATACTCCCGGCCACGTGGACTTTACCGTGGAAGTGGAGCGCTCGCTTCGCGTGCTCGATGGCGCCGTGGCCGTGTTTGACGGCTCACAGGGCGTGGAGCCGCAATCGGAAACCGTCTGGCATCAGGCGACCAAGTACAACGTCCCGCGCATCGCTTTCGTGAATAAAATGGACAAGATGGGCGCGGATTTTTACATGAGTTTGACCTCCATTCAGGAACGGTTGTCCAAAAACGCCGTGGCCATTCAATTGCCGATCGGCGCCGAAGGCACCTTCTCCGGCATTATTGATTTGATTGAAAACAAGGCTTTTAAATTCGAAGGCAAGAACGGCGAGAATGTTATTGAAATTCCCATTCCGGATGATATGGTGGAAAAAACGAAACAATTCCGCAATACCATGCTGGAAAAAGTGGCTGAAGCCGATGATAATTCCATGACCCGATTTTTGAACGGCGAAACCATGTCCATCGACGAAGTGAGAAAAAATATTCGCGCCATGATTTTGCGTGGCGACATTTTTCCGGTGATGTGCGGTTCGGCTTTGTCCAACATGGGCGTTCAGCTGATGCTTGACGCCGTGGTTTGGTATTTGCCGGCGCCGACCGATTTGCCGCCGATTAAAGGCGTGGACGTGGATACCGGCGCGGAAATGACCAGACAAGCCGATGACAACGAACATTTCTCCGCTTTGGCTTTCAAAGTGGCCACCGATCCGTTTGTCGGCCGTTTGATTTTCTTCCGCGTGTATTCCGGCAAAGTCAGCGCCGGTTCCTATATATATAATTCTTCCAAAGGCGAGAAAGAGCGCGTTGGGCGCATCGTCCGCATGCACGCCAACCACCGTGAAGATGTGGATGAAGTTTACGCGGGTGAAATCGCCGCCGCCATTGGTTTGAAATCCACTATTACCGGTGATACTTTGTGCGACGAAGACCATCAGATTGTGTTAGAAAAAATCGTCTTCCCGGAACCGGTTATCTCCATCGCCATTGAACCGAAAACTAAAGCCGACCAGGAAAGAATCGGCATGGCTATGCAGAAATTGGCGGAGGAAGACCCGACTTTCAAAGTGCACACCGATGAAGAAACTTTGCAGACCATTATTTCCGGCATGGGCGAATTGCACCTGGATATTATCGTGGACCGCATGAAGCGCGAGTTCAAAGTGGAAGCCAATGTCGGCAATCCGCAAGTCGCCTACAAAGAAACCATCCGCACCTCGGCCGAGGCCGAAGGCAAGTACATCAAGCAATCGGGCGGCCGCGGCCAATACGGCCATTGCTGGCTGCGCGTGGAGCCGGTGGAAGCGGGCAAAGGCTTTGCCTTTATTGACGAAATAAAAGGCGGCGTTATTCCGCGCGAATACTTGCCGGCGATTGAAAAAGGCGTGAAGGAAGCGCTCACCCGCGGTATTCAGGCCGGTTATCCGGTGGTGGATATTCAGGTGACTTGCTACGATGGTTCATACCACGAAGTTGACTCATCCGAAGCGGCCTTCAAAATGGCCGGTTCCATGGCGTTTCAAACCGCTTGTCGCAAGGCCAATCCGGTGATTATGGAGCCGATTATGAAAGTGGAAGTGCTGACTCCGGAACAGTTTATGGGTGATGTGATTGGCGACTTGAACTCCAAGCGCGGACAGGTGGAAGAAATGTTTGACCGCAGCCAGATGAAAGTGGTGAAAGCGAAAGTGCCGTTGGCCAGCATGTTCGGTTATGTCACTTCTCTGCGCAACATGTCGCAGGGCCGGGCCAGTTCCACCATGGAATTTTCCCACTATGCCGACGTGCCGAATAACGTCGCCCAGCAGATAGTCGAAGGAAAGAAAAAGTAGCTAATTGAAAGAAATCAAAAACCCGTCCGCCAACTGGCGGACGGGTTTTGTTTTTTGTATTTTACGCGGCTCGTTTCGTGCGTTCTATATCGCCGGGCTTGAAGCCCCCGCTCAATTTTGGGTCAAGATCTACATCGAGCGCGCTGTCCATGGGTATTTCTGACGGCCTCTGCCACATTTCTTGGGCGGCTTTTCTGGCGCCCGAGCGTAAATTATCTCCGCCAACACCCGCTGGCGCCGCGCCTGTTTCAATTCTTTTACTACGGTCGACCACGGCTCCGCCATAGGGATTATATTTTTCCGAATCGGTCTCCCGCATGCCGATAATTTCCATTGGTTCAGCTTGTTGTAATTGTCTGTCCAGTTCCGCCAATCGTTGGCGCACTTTTTCCGACGGTTCTCGGTTGATATGAAATTCTCTCTCGGCTTTTGTTCCAGGGATTGTTCCTAATTTAGCGTCAGCCGGTCTTTCTCGTTTTATTAATTCCGCTTTTTGCATAGGTAATTTAATTTTTAAATTATCTCCTTTTTAAAGTATATTTCTTTTTGATATTTTAGTCAAAAATTCGAGTTGACAATTTTTGAAGAACTGATAGCATAATAACAAATAATAATTCATCAATCTATCAGTTTAATGTTATGAAACAAGAACAGTTCAATCGGATTATGAAAATGTCGCGCGAGACGGGCGAGCGGGTGGTGGTGGCTGATGGCGCCAGCGACGAGGTTTTTGTTTTAATGCCCCTGGATGAATACGAGAATATGGCCGGCTTGAGCGATGGCGGGTGGTTGCCGGGAAAATATGATTTCAATGGCGAGGCTTATAAAGATAGTGAAATTAATGAGGAGGAAGACGATCTCGCAGGGCCTGACGCGCCTTTTTGGGGGGATATCGGGGAGTTAAGCGAGCAGGAATTGGCCCAAAAGATCAACCGCGACATCGCTGATTGGAAGGCGGCCCAGAAAATTAAGGACGACGAGGCCTTGGCCGAGGGTTTGGCCGAGGAAAAGGCCGGCGAGCCGGTTTTAGTCGAGGAAAATGGCGAAAAAGAGGTAGAATTAGCCAAAAAACCATTCGGCGGCATGGCTCGATTAGGGGATGTTTTGACCACGGAAAAGTACTTAAACGGTGATTTTTCAGAGGGTAACCGCCCGGCTACCGGGCTGGTTGACGAAGTGGACTTGAGCGACGTCAAAGAAGAGGCTCCGGAAGAGGAAAAGTTCTATTTGGAGCCGGTGGAGTAATCCACAATCTACCCCCTTGCCAAATTTCAAAAACCCTGCTATAATCTAACAACGATAAAAAAGGCAGTTGTGCCGATTTTTAATCGGCGACTATTTTTTATCACTATTTAAACCATTTTTTTACGGCTGGATCACAAATCTGCACCGACCACTCGGGAGCAGAGCCGTGTAAGTGTTAAATTATATGGCTGAGTTTCTCAGAAACAAGCCACACGTTAACGTCGGCACTATCGGCCACGTTGACCACGGTAAGACCACTCTTACCGCTGCCATCTTACAGGTTTTGAGCGCTCGAGGCGGTATCGCCCAGAAAAAGGGCGTCGATGATTTGGATAAGGCCCCGGAGTCAAAAGCTCGCGGCATTACCATTTCCACCGCTCACGTTGAGTACGAAACCGACAAGCGGCATTATGCCCACGTTGACTGTCCCGGCCACGCCGATTATGTGAAGAACATGATTACCGGCGCGGCGCAAATGGACGGCGCGATTCTTGTCGTATCAGCCGCGGACGGCCCGATGCCGCAAACTCGCGAACACATCGTGCTCGCTCGCCAAGTCGGCGTGCCGTACATTGTTGTTTTCTTGAATAAAGTTGACCAGGTTTCCGATCCGGAACTGATTGACTTGGTGGAAGCCGAAATCCGCGATTTGCTTAAGAAATATGATTTCCCGGGCGACACCACGCCGATTATCCGCGGTTCCGCTCTGCAAGCTTTGCAGAACCCGACCGACGAAGCGGCGGCCAAACCGATTGTGGAATTATTGAAAGTGCTGGATGAATATATTCCGGAGCCGGCTCGTGAAGTTGATAAGCCGTTCCTGATGCCGGTGGAAGATGTCTTCTCGATTGAAGGCCGCGGCACCGTGGTAACCGGCCGTATTGAGCGCGGTATCGTCCACGTCAACGATGAAATTGAAATCGTTGGTTTGAATGAAGAGAAAATGAAAACCGTGGTAACCGGTATTGAAATGTTTAACAAGAGTTTGAAAGAAGGCCAGGCCGGTGATAACGCCGGTATCCTGTTGCGCGGCACCAAAAAAGAAGAGGTGGAGCGCGGTATGGTGTTGGCCAAACCGGGCACGATTAATCCGCATACGGAATTTGAAGCCCAGGTAGTCGTGTTGACCAAAGAAGAAGGTGGCCGACACAAACCGTTTTTCAAGGGTTACAAACCGCAGTTCTACATTAGAACTACCGACGTAACCGGCGAAGTAGTCCTGCCGGAAGGCACGGAAATGGTTATGCCGGGCGATACGATTAGTTTCGTCGTGAAGTTGATTAAACCGGTAGCCATTGAGGAAAAAATGAAATTCGCCATCCGCGAAGGCGGCAAAACCGTCGGCGCCGGTGTCGTAACCAAGATTCTTAAATAACCCAAGATAAGGGGGCGCTTCATGCGCCCCCTTTCTCGTGGAATAATGTTCTTTAACATGAGCTCAGCCAACCCTACAACCAAGAAAGTCGTTGAAGCGGCCACGCGCATCAGAATCAAGATTCGCGCCTACGATAACAAAATTATTGATCAGGCGACGAAAATGATTATTGATACGGCCGAACGCAATGACGCCAAAGTAATCGGTCCGGTGCCGTTGCCGACCGAGAAAAGCAAATTCACCGTCAACCGGTCAACTTTCGTGCACAAAAACGCCCGTGAACAGTTTGAAATGCGCGTGCACAAGCGTTTGATTGACATTATGAATGCCTCGCCGAAATGCGTGGACGCGTTGATGAGTTTAAGCTTGCCGTCGGGCGTGGATGTGGAGATAAAAATGTAATTGGATGAGGCCGGATCAGGGCCTTGACAGACTTGCTGTTTTAAGCTAAAATCGCACAGTAGTTAGTTGTTATTAAAATTCAAGTAAATAAGATTCCTCGCCTCGGAACGCTAAGCGTCCCTCGGGCGGGCGAAAAACATTTAAGCGAATTTTGATAACAGGAGATAATCATATTGAAAAATCAATTTACAAGCCATATCTATCCGCCAAAGCGGCGGTTTATTGATGGCTAGAAGCAATAGGATTGAAAGTTATTTCAGTGTTATTGCTTCTAGTTTTTTGTTAAGAAGACAATATATTTACGTTATCTCCGCCTTTGGGATGGGAACGGAGCAATGACTTATAAAGATATGAAATTTATTCTAGGAAAAAAACTCGGCATGACGCAAGTTTTCACTCCAACCGGAGATGTTGTTCCGGTAACCAGAATTCAGGCCGGACCGTGCACGATTGTGCAAGTGAAAAATGCGGGCAAAGAAAACGCCACGGCTGTGGAAATCGGTTACGCGGAAATGAAAGACTACCGGATGAATCAGCCGAAAGCCGGGCACTTGAAAGATTTGTCACCGTTGCGATTTTTGCGTTCATTTGATGTGGAAAAAACCGACGGATTAAATCGCGGGGATAAGATCGCGGCTGATACGTTTTCCGTGGGCGATGTAGTGACGGTTGAGGGTACTTCCAAAGGCAAAGGTTTCGCCGGCGTGGTAAAACGTCATGGTTTTCATGGCGCGCCCAAGACTCATGGCCACAAGCACGATTTGCGCGCCCCGGGTTCTATCGGCGCGGGCGGTGTGCAACGCGTTTTCAAAGGGATGCGCATGGCCGGCCGCATGGGCGGGGCTCCGGTCACCGTAAAAAATTTGGAGATTGTGGAAGTCCATCCGGAGACTAATGAAATTTTGATTAAAGGCGCGGTGCCGGGAGCGCGCAACGGTTTATTGGCGATTTTTGCTCCGGGTGAATTGAAATTGAAGAAACCAGCGGCGGAAACAACGGTCGAAGTCCCCGCTGAAGCACCGATTGAAGTGTCAACCGAATCGGCTGAGGAGCTAAAAGTTTAATAGTCGACTAGTTTATTAGTTTAATAGTAGCCCCGTAAACCGATAAACCAATAAACCAATCAACCGATAAACCGTTCAACCAATCACCATATCTATGAACATCAAAGTTTACAATTTAGAAGGTAAAGAAGCCGGTAGTCTGGAATTGAAAGATGATGTTTTTAACGTAAAAATAAAACCGGAAGTGGTGCATGAAGTTTTTACCGCGCAGAGCGCTAACCGACGCGAATCCTGGGCCGATACCAAAACTAAAGGCGAAGTGCGCGGCGGCGGCAAGAAACCGTGGGCGCAAAAAGGCACCGGTCGCGCCAGACATGGTTCGATTCGCTCCCCGATTTGGAAGGGTGGCGGCGTGACTTTCGGCCCGTTGTCCGTCAGAAATTACAAATCAAAAATTAACAAAAAAACCCGACGTTTGGCCACCAAAATGTGCTTGACCGATAAAGCGCAAAGCGCCGCGCTTTGGGTGGTGGAAAATTTTTCTTTTGCCGAACCGAAAACAAAATTATTTGTTAATTTTATAAAAAGTTTGCCGGCCAAACAGAAATCGTTCTTGTTGTTAGCCGGTAAAGACGAAAAAAATGTAGTGCGCATGTCCAATAATTTGCAGAAAGTTTCCGTGATGCCGGCGCAAGATGTCAACGTGGTTGAATTGATGAAAAACCAAGCGGTGATTGTCAGCCAAGCGGGCATCGGGGAAATCCAAAAAGTTTTAAGCAAAAAAGATTAATCGAACAGTATGGGATTACTTGATCGCTGGCACAAGAAAAGCCAGGCAGAAAAATTAAACCAGTCAGCCGCCAAGGCGGTGGAGAAAAAAGAGGCCGCGGCCAATCAGGCCGAGCCGGAATTGTCGACCAAAAAATCCGCTCCGACGATCCAAGAAATAGCCGGTAAGACCGGACGAAAAATCAGCGCGCTCACCAGTCGGATTATTATTAAGCCGTTAGTGACCGAAAAAGCGGCGGTGGCCGAGAGTTTAAACAAGTATTCTTTTTACGTGGCTGATAATGCCTCAAAAACACAGATTAAAATGGCCGTTGAAGAGTTGTACGGTGTGGCCCCAACCGCGGTAAATGTTTTAAATACCGAAGGTAAAGCCACTCGTTTCGGACGTTTTGCCGGCCGACGCAGCGGTTATAAAAAAGCGCTGGTTACTTTGCCGCCGGGTAAAACGATCAGTATCCACGAAGGAGTGTAATTGATTATCACCTATGCCGATTAAAGTTTACAAACCAACCAGTCCCGGTCGACGCATTTCCAGCGTGGACACTTTTTCCGATATCACCAAACATAAACCGGAGAAATCTTTGATTGCCATTTTGCGTCCGCAATCCGGCCGTAACAATCAAGGCGTAATTACCGTGCGCCACAAAAGCGGCGGTGCCAAGAAATTTTATCGTTTGGTGGATTTTAAACAGCAAAAATTCGGCGTGGAAGCCGAAGTACTGGCGATTGAATATGATCCGAACCGCGGTCCGCGCATCGCCTTAATTAAATATGCCGATAATGTTAAATCATATATCCTCGGTCCGGAAGGCTTGAAAGTCGGTGATAAAATTATCACCTCCGATCAGGCGATTGAAGCCAAGTTGGGCAATCGTTTGCCTTTGGAATTTATTCCCGTCGGTTTGTTTATCCATAATATTGAATTGACCCCGGGCAAAGGCGGGCAGCTGGTGCGAGGCGCCGGTATTTCCGCGCAATTGGTGGGTACGGAAGGCGATTACGCTCAAATTAAATTGCCGTCCGGTGAAATTCGTTCGGTGTTGAAAAAATGCGCTGCTTCAGTGGGCACGCTCGGCAACGCCGATCGTCGTTTGATCCGCTGGGGTAAAGCCGGACGCATGCGTCATCGAGGTATTAAACCGACAGTCAAAGGTAAAAACATGAACCCGGTTGACCACCCGCATGGTGGCGGCGAAGGCCACTCTCCGATCGGCCAGAAGCGCGGTCCGCAAACGGTTTACGGCAAGACAGCTATGGGCGTGCGCACCCGCCGACGCGATAAGTGGAGCAATAAATTTATCATTAAATCACGACGGGCCAACTAAGCCCCCAACCATATTAACTAGGAAATATTATGTCCAGAAGTTTGAAAAAAGGACCATATATCGACCCTCGCGTGCTCAAAAAAGTTTTGACCGCGAAGGAAAAAGGCAAAAGAGACCCGATTAAGACCTGGTCGCGCGCTTGTGTTATCTCTCCGGAGATGGTGGGCGTGAACTTCGCGGTTCATAATGGAAAAGATTTTTTGAATGTGCTGGTTGATGAAAACATGGTCGGACATCGTTTGGGCGAATTCGCCCCGACACGCAAGTTTGTCCGCCACGGCGGTAAGATGGCCAAAGAGCAGGAAGTTAAAGCGGGCGAAGCCGGCGCTCCGGCCCCGGCCGCTGCCGAAAAAGGCAAAGAAAAGAAAAAATAACCCGAGATTATATGCAGGAAGTAACAGCAAAACTAAGATTTTTCCGAATTGGCCCGCGCAAAATGCGTTTGGTCGCCGATATGGTTCGGGGCCACAAGGTATTATTGGTGATGGACAGATTGTATGTTTTGGACAACAAAGCGGCCAAAGCCATGTTGAAGCTTTTGCAATCGGCGGTGGCGAACGCCAAGAGCGCTTACTCTTTATCGGCGGAAACGTTGCGTGTTAAAAGCGTGACGGTTGACGGCGGGCCGGTGTTGAAACGCTGGATGCCCCGCGCTCACGGTCGAGCGACGCCGGTACGTGAACGCACCTCGCATGTTAATGTGGTTTTAGTGTCGGAAGAACCGGTGGAAAAGAAAGCCAAGAAAGAAAAAAAGACCGTTAAAAAAGAAACAAAGAAAATTAAAGAATAGTTTAGCTTTTCATCAATATGGGTCACAAAGTACATCCGACAATTCACCGCACGCCCTATATCTTCGCTTGGGATTCCAAGTGGTTTGCCAGAAAAGAAAATCTGCCTCAGTATTTGAAGCAGGAAGTTTCTATCCGCGAATTTTTGGGCAAGAAATTGAAAGAAGCGGGGATTGACGCGATTTCCATTGAACGAACGCCGAAAGATATCACCATCACCATTTTAGCCGCCAAGCCGGGCGTGGTGATCGGCCGTTCCGGTCAGGGATTGGATTTGATCCGTAAAGAAATCGAAAAGAAACATTTGCAAGGCAAATTAAAAGTTAAATTGAATATCGTGCCTTTGAAACAGCCGGCTTTGTCGGCGCAAGTAGTCGGACAGAACTGCGTGGCCGAAATTGAGAAACGCATGCCTTTCCGCCGCGTGATGAAACAGGCGATTGAAAAAGTGATGGCCGCCGGCGCTAAAGGCGTGAAGATTAAAATGTCCGGCCGGTTAAACGGCGTGGAAATCGCCCGACGCGAAGTTTTGGCCGCCGGGAAGATGTCGTTAATTACTTTCCGCAGCAATGTTGACTACGCTTTTGTCGAAGCTCACACTATTTACGGCAAAATCGGCATTAAAGTTTGGGTTTATCACGGCGAAGTATTCGGCCGACGCGATAAGTTTGAAAAGAAATTAGAAAAAGAAGACGGTAAAAAATAGCCTATCCATATGCTTTTGCCTAAAAAAGTACAACATAGAAAATGGCACAAAGGCCGCCGGCGCGCGCTCGGTGTCGCTACCAGAATTAATGCTCTGGCTTTCGGCGACTTCGGTTTGAAAAGCGCGGACCATGGCTGGGTGTCCAGCCGGCAAATTGAGTCCGCCCGCCGCGTGTTAACTCGTTATGTCCGACGCGGAGGCAAAATTTGGATTAGAGTTTTTCCGGACAGACCGGTGACTAAAAAAGGCAATGAACAGCCGATGGGTGGTGGCAAGGGTTCGCCGGATCATTATGTGGCTGTGGTAAAGCCGGGTACGGTTTTGTTCGAAATGGGCGGCGTGGCCAAGGATCAAGTGAAAGAAGCGATGAAATTGGCCGCTTACAAATTAAGTGTTAAAACAAAGTTTATTGAAAGATAATTTCCGAGTATGGATTTTGAGGAAATAAAAACTAAAAGCCCGGTAGAATTAAAAGAATTATTGGCTGACAAGCAAGAAGAATTGCGCGGCTTGCGTTTTAAGTTGCAAAGTCAGCAATTGAAACAGATGCACAAGGTGGCTGACATCAAAAAAACAATCGCCAGGATTGAAACATTTTTAGCGGCTCAGGCGAAAGTTGCGACCAAGACACAATAATCAAGATACAATAATCAAATATGAGTGAAACAAATAAAAAACAAGTTACCGCCAGAGAGTTTATCGGCCTGGTTTTATCCACGGCGATGAACAAGACGATTGTGGTTGATGTGGAGCGACGCAAAATGCATCCGAAGTATAAAAAATCTTATCGAGTGAACCGCAAGTACCACGTGCATGATGAAAAAGGCGTGGCTAAAGTGGGCGATAAGGTGAAATTTGTGGAATGTCGGCCTTTGTCCAAGACCAAACGTTGGCGTTTGGCCGGCGTTATCAGCTCGGTTTAATTGTTAAAAGTATGATACAACACCGTTCGATGTTAAAAGTTGCCGACAATACCGGAGCAAAATTGCTCCAGTGTTTGCGTGTGCTCGGCGGGTATAAAAAAAGATACGCCCGTCTCGGCGATGTGATTACTTGCGCTGTTAAGATTGCCGCGCCGCGAGGTTTGGTGAAGAAAAGCGAAGTGGTGCACGCGGTGATTGTTCGCCAGAGAAAAGAAGAGCGACGCAAAGACGGCACCTATATCCGTTTTGATGAAAATGCCGCGGTGGTGATTGATAGAAAAAGCAAAGAACCGCGCGGTTCGCGTATTTTCGGCCCGGTCGCCCGAGAACTCCGCACCAAAGGATTTCAGAAAATTATTTCTTTGGCTCCGGAAGTGCTTTAAACAGTTCACAGTTCTCAGTTCACAGTACACAGTTCACAAAAATTATAATCTTATATCGGTTTGCTTCGCAAACGATATAATCTCATTCGTTCGGAAATAATTAAATAAATTTAATTATTTCGCTCACTCATTTCGATTATGAAAATAAAAACTAACGATCGAGTAAAAATTACCACCGGTAAAGACCGAGGCAAAGAAGGCAAAGTTATTCAAGTTTTTCCTGAAGCGGGAAAGATTGTGGTTGAAGGCCTGCATATCATGAAGAAGCATTTGCGCCCGAGAAAGCACGGCGAAAAGGGCCAGGTGATTGAATTAGCCTCGCCGTTTAATGCCAGCAACGCGCAATTGGTTTGTTCGAAATGTGCCAAAGTGACCCGCGTCGGTTTTCGTTTGGATGGTGACAAGAAAAAACGCGTTTGTAAAAAATGCCACGAATTTATTGATTAATATGATGCCGAATTTATACAAAAAATATAAGGATGAAGTGGTACCCGAGCTCAAGAAGGAATTGGGCTATAAGAATGTGATGCAGGTGCCGAAGATTACCAAAGTGGTGGTCAATGTTGGCGTCGGCAAGTTTTTGAAAGAGCCGAATTTTATTGAAAACGTGGAAAAGAATTTAATAAAAATTACCGGACAAAAACCGGTACGGACCAAATCCAAGAAAGCCATCTCCAACTTTAAGATTCGCGAGAACATGGATATCGGCGTGGTGGTGACTTTACGCGGTCCGCGGATGTATTACTTTTTAGAGAAGTTGCTTAATGTTACTTTCCCGCGCACCCGCGACTTCCATGGTATTTCCGATAAATCCTTTGATCGACAAGGTAATTTTAGCCTCGGTTTTAAAGAAAATTTGGCTTTTCCGGAAGTTAAGGCCGGTGAAGTTGATAAAAATCACGGTTTGGAAATCGTATTCTGCACCACGGCCAAGAGCAAGGAAGAAGGCAGAATGTTATTGGCCAAACTCGGTTTTCCTTTTGCTAAATAATTTTTATTATGGCCACTCAATCGCAAATCGCCAAATCAAATCGCCAACCGAAATTTTCCACCCGCAAGGTGCGCCGCTGTTGGAAGTGCGGCCGCCAACACGGATTTTTCCGGAAGTTTGGTTTGTGTCGCATTTGTTTCAGAGAATTGGCCAATTCCGGCAAGATTCCGGGCGTAAGAAAATCCAGTTGGTAAAAATTAAAAAATAATTATCTAAAATAAATTAATCAGTCAATAGTTATGATGACCGATCCAATCGCCGACATGCTTACGAGAATACGCAATGCCTCGATGATAAAAAAACCAGAGGTTGTTTTGCCTTACTCAAATTTAAAAATGGCGATTGCCGGCATTTTGGTGCGTGAAGGATATCTGGCCAAAGCGGAAATGATAAAAGATAAAAAACCCCAGTTGGCGTTGACGTTAAAGTACGACGGGCGCGAATCGGCGGTTCAACATATCAAAAGAATCAGCAAGCCGGGCCACCGTCAATACGTGAAAAACGATGAATTGGGCAAAATTCTGAACGGTTTGGGTCTGGTGATACTCTCCACACCTAAGGGTGTAATGACCGACGCGGAGGCGCGTCGCGCCAAAGTCGGCGGAGAAGTTTTGTGCGAAGTTTACTAAGCCCGCAATCATTCCTGCCGGCAAGCAGGTGAAAATAATTTAATGATATATGTCCAGAATAGGTAAACAAATCAGAAAAATTCCCAACGGTGTTACCGTAGAAATTGTTGGTGATGAAGTGGTGGTAAAAGGCCCGAAAGGCGCCTTGCGCCAGACCATTCATCCCCGTATTACCATCGCGGTGAACAATGGCGAGGTGGAATTTAAAACCGCCAACGAAAACCTGAAAAAAGATCGGGCGCTTTGGGGCACCTTTTCCGCTTTGGTAAAAAATATGATTGAAGGCGTGGTGAACGGCTACAAAAAAGAATTGGAAATCAACGGCGTCGGTTTTAAGGCCAATATGAAAGGCGACGTCTTGGTATTGGATGTTGGCTATTCGCATCAAGTTGAATTCAAATCACCTGAGGGGATTAAGCTTGCGGTTGATAAAAATTTGATTTCTGTGGTCGGGATTGACAAGCAATTGGTCGGCGAAACCGCCGCTCAGATTCGCGCCATCAGAAAGCCGGAGCCGTATAAAGGCAAGGGTATTAAATATATTGACGAAGTAATCCGCCGAAAGGCCGGTAAAACTGCGGCTAAGTCCGCGGCTTAAAATACACCCACTAATTGTAAAATATGAAAAGATTGTTTAATAAAAATAGAAATGCCAGACGCGGAGTGCGCCACGCGCGCTTGCGCGCTCGTCTTGGTGGCACTGCTGAGAAGCCGAGACTGTCTGTTTTCCGCAGTTTGCGCGGCGTTAGTTTACAGTTGATTGACGACGAGGCGAAGAAGACAATCTGCCAAGCCAACTCGCGCGAAGTAAAGGCGCCGAAAGTTGAAGGCAAGAAGGCCAAAACCGCGGCCGCTTACGCCACGGGCGAGCTTTTAGCCGAACGAGCGAAAGCCAAAGGAATTGTCGCGGCGGTTTTTGATCGCGGCGGTTATCGTTATCATGGCCGAGTGGCAGCCGCGGCGGAAGGCGCGCGCGCCGGTGGAATTAAATGCTAATATTGTGAAATAATTTTTTGATACTATGCCCAAGCCAATGCGCAATAAAAGAGAAGGCCGTCCTCGAGAAGATAAAGAGTTTGACCAGCATATTCTTGATTTGGCCCGCGTCACTCGTGTTACCCAAGGCGGGAAGCATTTGAGTTTTCGCGCTTGCGTGATTATCGGCGACCGTCATGGCCGAGTTGGTTTTGGCATTGCCAAAGGCAAAGATGTCCAGCTGGGTGTGGAAAAAGCCGGTCGTCAGGCGAAAAAGAACCTGATTACCGTGCCGATTATCAATGAAACCATACCGCACGCGGTGATCGCCAAGTTAAAAGCGGCCAAAATTTTACTTAAGCCGGCTCCGGCCGGTTCCGGTATTATCGCCGGCGGGGCGGTGCGGGTAGTGTTAGATTTAGCCGGCGTGCCCAATGTTTCCTCAAAAATTTTAAGCAAAACAAAAAATAAAATTACTATTGTGAAGGCGACTTTCGAGGCGCTGAAGAGTTTCAAAATAAAACACGCGCCGATTAAACCGACGGTGGTTGTGGTTGAAGCGGAAAAAACGATTTAGCCAAAGTGATATATTTTTATGAAATTAAATATCCATACAATTAAACCATCGCGAGGTTCCAAGCACGCCAAAAAGAGAGTCGGTCGCGGTAACGCCTCCGGCCATGGCACCTACTCCACTCGTGGCGGTAAGGGCCAGACCGCGCGTTCCGGCGGCAGTCATCGCCTGGCCTTGAAAGCGTTTAAACGCTTAATGCAATCTACCCCTAAGTCGCGCGGTTTCAAAAGTTTGAAGACCAAACCGACCGAGGTGTTGCTGTCTTCTTTGGAAAAGAATTTTGACAACGGCGCTGTGGTTAATTTGGCCTCGCTTAAAGAGAAAAAAATGGTTAAAGCCGACGTGTTGGCGGCCAAGATTATCGTCAAAGGCGAATTGAAAAAGAAATTGACCGTTGAAGGCGTCGCTTGCACTAAAACCGCCAAAGCGCTGATTGAAAAAGTTGGTGGAGAAGTGAAATAATTTTTTCTTTCTTTTTTATATCCGGCGTGTTATAGTGAATTCCCTATCAATTTATTGTTATGTGGGAAAAATTACAGCAAATTTGGAAAATAAAAGATGTTCGTAACAACGTGCTGATCGTTTTGGGTCTTTTAGTAATCTATCGTTTGGTGGCGCACATACCGGTTCCGGGTATTAATGTGGAGAATTTACGCAGTTTTCTTTCCGGTCAGCAGGCTTTCCAATTGCTGGATCTTTTTTCCGGCGGTACGGTGAAGAATTTTTCCCTGATCATGTTGGGTGTGGCGCCTTATATCACCTCCTCCATTATTTTCCAATTGCTAACCATGATTGTGCCGAAATTGGAAGAAATGCAAAAAGAGGGCGAGTCGGGCCAACAAAGAATAAATATGTATACCCGCTGGCTGACCGTGCCTTTGGCTTTTTTACAATCTTTCGCTATGATTCGTCTTTTGGGCAGTTCTTCCAAAGCGATTCTTCCCCCGGATATGTCTTTGTTCACCATGATTACCATTATGACGGCGATTACCGCCGGCACAATGTTTTTAGTTTGGATCGGTGAATTGATTTCTGAACGAAAAGTGGGTAATGGTATTTCTTTGCTCATCTTCGCCGGTATCGTCTCGGCCGTGCCGAGCGCTTTTGCCAGCGCCATGGTTAACTATACTTCGGCCGATTTCTATACTTTTTTGATGTTCGGCGTGATCGCCATCGCCACAGTGGTGGGCGTGGTGTTTATCAACGAAGGCCAGCGCAATATTCCGGTTAATTACGCGAAACAGATGCGTGGGCGAAGTGTTTATGGCGGTTCCAGCACGCACTTGCCGTTGCGCGTAAATATGGCCGGCGTTATCCCGATTATCTTTGCCATTTCTTTGGTGGTATTGCCGCCGATGATCGCGCAGTTTTTTGTTAATGCCCGCGCCGAATGGCTGAAAAATGGCGCCGAGTTTGTGATTCGTCTGTTTGGCAATCAGGCTTTTTACGGGATCGCGTATTTTCTTTTGGTTTTTGGTTTTACTTATTTTTACACCTCGGTTATTTTCAATCCGCAAAAAGTGGCGGAAAATTTGCAGAAGAACGGCGGTTTTATTCCGGGTATTCGTCCGGGTAAAGAAACCGAAGGCTATTTGCAAGCCATTGTTTCCCGGATTAATTTGATCGGCGCCAGTTTCTTGGGTTTGATCGCCGTCTTGCCGATGATTTTAAGTTCGGCCAGCGGTTCGCAGGCCTTGACCATCGGTGGCACTTCTTTACTGATCGTGGTGGCGGTGGCAATTGAAAGCTCTAAACAATTAGAATCGCAGATTACCATGCACGAATACGATCGGATATAAAAACGTAACGAAATACAAAAGGTACGAAAGTACGAAAATAAAAGTTTAAAAATTAAAATCCGCCTTTTGGGGCGGCTTTTTTTTAAAAAAAGTTGAGCCCGCTTTTGACGGCGGGCTCGGGTCGGAGTGCGGGGCGAGAGGTTTTTTACATCCCCCAGGCCGCTTTGGCGGCGGGGATAATGAGCGTAGCGTGGGACTCAACAGTGCCGGGCGGGAGAGAGTTCACGTTGAACCAGTCGCCTCGTTCGTTTTTCGGGGTCCCTTCTATTTCTACGAGATAAACGCGGTCCAACAAGACGGTGTATCGCTCTTCCGGCATGAAATCATCCTTGACAAAACGCCATGTTTTGATAAGGGTGAAGAACTCCTCTGCGGAAAGCCGGGCAAAAACATCTTTCAAATGTTCTCCGGCTCGGAAGAAGGACCCGGGGCAGTGCCACTGCCCGCCATAGGCGTCGTTTTCCTTTCTTTTGGTGAGGTACACCTCGATCGCGCCTTCCTTATTCCGGCGGAACAGCACGGCCTCGACGGAGACGCCCACGGAGTGGCGGGCGACGGCGTTGAAGAGCCTGGTTCCCAGAGGTTTGTTGGCCGGGATAAAGTTGAGCAGTACGGCTGCGAGCCAGCGTAAAATGTTCATGATCGTTACTCCTCCTCCCTTATTACCGGGGTGTTGTTTGTCTGGATTGTCGCAAAGAGCTATTAAATATAGCATAAAAATATTTGGGTGTCAAGTCCTTTATCTTGCCAAAAGTGGCCGGTTGTGATATACTGTTTTTGTCTAATCTTAGCCAAAATATGAAACAAATCCTTATCTTTATCGGCCCGCCCGGTTCGGGCAAAGGAACCCAGGCAAAAAAAATCGCGGAGAAATATAAGTACCGCCACGTCTCCACCGGCGACTTGATTCGCGCCTTGCCGAACGACCCGACGGCCACGCCGGAAGAATTAAAAATTGTTAATGAAGTCAGTTTCGCCGGTCGGCTGGTGCCGGATTGGTTTATTTGCGGTTTGGTTTTTCGCGCGGTGGAACGTTATGTGAAATTGAGCGAATACAAAGGCATTGTATTCGACGGCGCGGTGCGCACATTAGAGCAGGCGGAGCGCATCCAACAATATTTGGAAACAAAGGATTTGGATAAAGAAGTCGCGGCCGTGGCGATCATGATCAGCGACAAAGAGGCTTTTGATCGCCTGACCAAGAGACGCGTTTGTTCGTCTTGCCGTGAAATAATTCCTTGGAACGAAGAGACAAAAAATATTACCGCCTGCCCCAAATGTGGCGGTGAGTTGAAAATTCGGCCCGATGACAAAGAAGAAGTGATCAAAACTCGCATGGTTGACCAGGGCAGCGCCTCGCTTCAGCCGATTTTGGATTATTATCAAAAGATTGGCGTGTTAAAAATTATTGACGGCATGCAATCCATTGACGCAGTCGGCCGGGACGTGGAAAAAGCCTTGCTTTAATCAGTATGTTAATTAAGACGAAGGAAGAAATAAAATTATTAAAAAAGGGCGGCAAAATTTTAGGGGAAATTTTGTCTGATTTGGCGTTAGAATGTCGGCCGGGCGTGGCTACTTGGGAGATTGATCGTTTGGCCGAAGAAATGATTCTGCAGGCGGGTGGGAAGCCGGCTTTTAAGTTTTATAAAAATCATCCGACCGAACCGCCATTTCCGGCGACTATTTGCGCTTCATTTAATGAGGAAATTGTTCATGGTATTCCGCGTCGAGATTTAGTCTTAAAAAATGGCGACATGTTTTCCATTGATATCGGCATGGAATGGCCGGCGTCGCCAACCAAGCGAGGATTGTTTACCGACACGGCGATTACTTTGGCCATCGGTTCGGTGCCGGCGAAAACGCGCGAGCTGATGCGCGTGACGGCCGAAGCGCTGGAAGTGGGCATCCGGTTCATTAAGCCGGGCGTGAATTTGGCCGATTTAGGGAAAGCGATTGAGGATTTCGTAAAATCACAGGGTAAATATGGCATTATCCGCGATTTGTCCGGCCATGGCGTCGGTCATGCCGTTCACGAAGATCCTTGGATACCGAATTATTACGAGCGCAGTTTGGAAAAATTTATTTTGAAACCGGGTATGGTTTTGGCCCTGGAGCCGATGATTACTTTGGGTGGTTGGCGTATTATTACCGCGTCCGACGGCTGGACTATAAAAACCGCCGACGGCTCGCTTTGCGCTCATTCCGAACACACGGTGGTGGTTACGGCCAAGGGTTGCGAAGTGATTACTCGAAGGCCGGAGGAAAAATAGAAAATAGACTCATATGAATATACTTGGAATTGATTATGGCACGAAGAACATAGGGCTGGCTTGGTGCGATACCGGTTTAGGCATGCCCCTGCCTTTTGGCGTGGTCAAAAATATTAATGACATCACAAAAATTATTAAGGAGGAAAAAATAGATAAAGTGGTGGTGGGTTTGCCGGTGGGTTTAGATGGCAAGGAAAACTTAAATACCGCCCGAGTGAAAAAATTTGTCGAAGAATTGGAAAATAGCATTAGCGCGCCGGTGGAATTTTTTGACGAACGTTTTAGCTCGCAAGCGGCGGATCGGTCCGGCGACGGCGCGACCAGAGACGAAAAATCGGCCATGGTAATTTTACAAGATTGGTTGGAGGCGAAGAAAAAGTAATTATGTTAGCTATTGTATTGAGCCGACGGGATTATCGGGAGAATGATCAGTTGGTTAACCTGCTGACGCTGGAAAAAGGAAAGATTTCCGTTTTGGCTAAGGGAGTTAAAAAGATCATCAGTAAAAATTCGGCCTTTCTGGAGCCGTTTTTTTTGGTGGAAGTGGAAATTGTGCCGGGGAGAGGGGCGTTGCTCCTGACCAAGGCAATCGGAGTGAACGGTTTTATTAAAATTAGAAAAAATTTAGATAAAATATTGATTGCCGCCAAGGCCGTGGCGCTAGTGGATCGTTTGGTGAAAGAAGGCGAACATGAAGGCCGGTTGTTTATTTTTTTACACGATTGGCTGGCCTACGTTAATGATCATCGGACGAGCCGAAGCTTTTTATTCGGTTTTATTTCTCGCCTGTTCGGCTTGTTGGGTTTTGCTCCGCAATTAGCCGGTTGTATTGTCTGCGGAAAAAAAGTTCCGTCCGGGCGTGCGGCTGGCGATTTTGCTTTTTCCCCGGCTGGCGGCGGGTTGGTGTGCGCCGGTTGCGCTAGCTCACACCGAACGGAGCCGCTAGCTAGGCTATCAACCGACGATCTGATAAATTGGCAAAAAATTATGGATAAAAAAATCGTTGATTGGCCGGAAAAGCTAAGCCCGACATTGGAGCGCGCCATCCGCCGGTTTGTCGAATATCATAGCGAGAAAAAACTTGCTAAAATTAGCGGAATTTGATAGAATGAAACCCGTAACACATATCCCGTACCCCATAACCTGAAATTGTTTTTTAGGCTACGGGTTACGGGTTATGGGTCGCGCGCGATAAACTTAACTCTATGCAACAAACATTGATTAAAAATTTGTCCCGACACGTGGGTGAAACCGTGGTCGTCAAGGGCTGGCTCTACAACAAGCGCTCATCCGGGCCGATTGTGTTTTTGGAATTGCGCGATGGCTTTGGTTTTGTCCAGGGTGTGGTGGTGCAAAAAGATGCCGTTGAAGCCGTGTGGCAGGCGGCGGAAAAGGTAACGCAAGAATCGTCGGTGGAAGTAACCGGCGTGGTGACCAAACATCCCAAAAAAGACAATGTTTTTGAATTGCAAATTAAAGATTTGAAAATTTTACAGTTAGCGCACGATTATCCGATTGCTAAAAAAGAACACGGTCCGGATTTTCTGATGGACAACCGCCATCTCTGGCTGCGTAGTAGCAAACAGTGGGCGATCATGCGGGTGCGCGACGCGATTATCACGGCGATTGGCGAATACTTGCACCAGGAAAATTTTATCCGGGTAGATTCGCCGATTTTTACGCCTAATGCCTGCGAAGGCACGACTACACTTTTTCCTGTGCCATATTTTGATTTAGGCACGGCCTATCTGTCGCAATCCGGACAGCTGTATAGTGAAGCGGCGATCATGTCGGTCGGCCGTTGTTATGATTTCGGGCCGGTCTTTCGCGCCGAGAAAAGCAAAACCAAGCGCCATTTGACCGAGTTCTGGATGATGGACGCGGAAGCGGCTTTTGTCGAGCATGATGAAAACTTAAAAATTCAGGAGGGGCTGGTACGTTTTATTGTCCGCTATTGTTTGGAACATTGTAAAGAAGAATTGGTAATTCTGGAGCGCGACACGGAAAGATTGGAAAAAGCCGACGCGCCGTTTGTTCGTTATACCTATGACGAGGCAATTAAAAAATTAAATGAGGTGGGCTCGGATATTAAATATGGCGATGATTTAGGCAATGATGACGAGGGCCTGCTAACCAAAGACAGCGAGGTGCCGGTCTTTATTGAAAAATGGCCAAAAACCATTAAGCCGTTTTACATGAAGCGCGATGCCGGCAATCCGGATTTGGTGTGCAATGATGATTTAATTGCCACTGATGGCGGGGGAGAATTGATCGGCGGTTCCCAGCGCGAGGATGACGTGGAGTTGTTGTCGGCGAGAATTAAGGCCGAGGGTTTAAACGAAGAGGATTATCAGTGGTATCTGGATTTACGGAAGTACGGCAGTGTTCCGCACTCGGGTTTTGGCCTGGGGTTGGAGCGGACCGTGCGCTGGATTTGCGGGATTGAACATGTGCGCGAGACCATCGCGTTTCCCCGTACCATCGGACGGTTGAAGCCGTAGATCAGTTCACAGTACACAGTTCACAGGAAAAAATCGGCCGGTTGGCCGATTTTTTAGTGTTTTTGTTTGGGAGTTTTTAAGGCGATAGATTTATCACTGCTACTTCCGGCGGGACATAGAAGCGTAGGGGCGCGGCGCATTCACCGGCGCCGACCGAAGTAAAAATGGGAATGTTGTTCCAATAATTGAGTCCGCGATAATAGGAGCGGTTTAAAATCGTGTTCGCGGTCATCGGCGGTCCGAAAAAAGGAATCCAAATTTGTCCACCGTGGGTGTGACCGGATAACACCAGATCCGGTGCCGGTATATTGGTGGGATAGTATAAAATCCCGTCGTTGATGTGAGTTATTAGTATCAGCGGATCTTTTTTATTCCAATTATTCAACTGAGAAAAATCCGGCTGGATTTTCCAAATATCATCTAAACCAAAGAGGCAAATTTTTTGGCCTTTTATTTCCGGACAAACCAGGGTGTTGCGTAGAAGAGGAATGTTGTAAGTTTTCATCCGGTCAATTAGCAATTGCGATCGGTTGCCGGTGGATTTTTCCGGCTGTTGTCGTACTCGTCCGCCGATGCCGTATTCATGATTGCCCAGGACGTAATAAATCGGATAGCGGCCAACTAATTTTTTGAGCGGTTCCAGATATTGGCTTTCGTCTTCAAACGTGCCCTCGTTATCAATTAAATCCCCGCCCAAAATTACCAAGTCCGGGTTGATTGCTCCGATCCGCGCCACGACTTTTTCCACCCAGGCGGTTTTTTTATGATTGCCAACTTGGATGTCGGTAATTAGAGCGATTTTTATTTCTTGTTTAATTTTGGCGGTGTGGACGACAGCTTTGGTCGTTACCAATAAATACGGCTCTATCAAAGTGGAATAAAAAGCCAGCACAATGCCAAGGGCGAGGATGGCGGAAAATAATCCGCTCAAAAATCTAAATCGGCCGAAAAATAATTTCGGATTTCTGCGGTCGCGCAGGATGAAGAAAATCATCAACCCGGCGACCACCACGTAGCCGTAAACGATAACGAGTAAAAACATAGTGAAAATGACCAAATCCCAATGTCCAATGCCCAATAAAATCCCAAGTTCCAATGACCAATTCATTTATATTGCGGTCATTGAGATTTTTAATACTGAATGGGAGTATTTTACAGGAAAAAGAGAAGAAAATCAAAAAAACCCGCCAGAGGTCGAGAGACTTGGCGGGGAGCAGTTGGTCTGCTCAGTCCGAAAAGGTTCGTTTGCGTCTAAACACCAGAGCGGTAATCAGACTTATTAGGCTGATTTGAATGACTGGGTACAGCGCGATGGTGAACGTCCACTTATTGATGGCGATAACATTCGCGATGCTACTCCCCAGGAACAGCGCCCAAGTAGCCCGGTCTTCGCCATCCGGCTCTAAATAGGACTTGCGAATTGTCGGTAGCGCTCCAATGAAGTCGATGGCGATGTTCATGAACAGCGCGATAAGCGGCGACTTGAACCACCACCAGAGCAACAGGCCCAGTCCAGCTCCGGCAAGGCAACTGCGGTCAAACCGCGTCCATCCGCCCTCGCCGTATTTGATTGAAAGGACGGCGATGATCGTTGACCCCAGGCTGTAACACACAGGAACCCAGACGGTCTCTCTTGCTCCGGACGCATAATAGCTTACGGCAATTATGCAGCTTACTATCGCCCAAATTATCCAAGTCGCTCTGTTGGGTCTGGCTTTCTTGGCCAGAATTGCCAGAATGAACGGAATATAGGCGACGAGGGAAAGGATACCCGCCACCCATCCAGCCACAGCTGCGATGTCAGGCATTTTTCCCTCCTTTTTGTTTGGGAATTTGCGGATTTTTTATCCGACGTATAAGTATAGCATATTTTATGCGAAAAGTCAAGGTGGGCGATAAAAAAGAAGAAGCCGGTCGGAGGTGAGGAACCCGCGGCCGGCTAAGGGTGCGTTTGTGGGGAATTTTCTCTTGGTGGGTTTAAGCGTCGGGTTGAGTGGGTTCGAACATCTTGCGGCGAGGATCGTCCGCGGGCAAGAATTCGAGGACTCTGTCAGTGAGCTCCTTGCGAATTCTGGCGCCATCTTTGGACTTGTTGCCGAACCGTTTGGAAGCGGCGATTGCCCGAATGGTGTCAGTAGAGATGTCGAGCAACTCGTCGATTTTTGCCTGCTGGCATGCGGTCTCATCCTCGAGCTCGACTTTCGCGCGCATACTCCGGAAGAAAGCGAATCCGAGCGGCATGACCGGTGGTGTCTTGTTGTCGGCCATCATCTGGTTGAAGAGGTCGAGGGTGTAGCCGACTGTCAGGCTTGCTTCTTCGCCGTGGCGAGTCTTGATCGTAACAGTGGAATTGGTTATCGAGCCGTCATAGGTCGGGTGGAAGCTCCCCAAGTGCCAATAGACCTTGGGGTCCTGGAATTGGTACTCGGGTCCATATGAAATTCGGGGCTTTTCGTTGAACCACCCTCCGAGCGGGATGACGATGGCGCATGTCGACGTGGGAGAATAACTCACCTGGCCGCGCGGGACAACCCAGCCGACGATTTCCCGATGTTCCGGTATCAAGTCATTCAAGCGGGTGATCCAGAGGTTGTTACCCCTCACATTGAGTTCCCATATACAGCGGAAGTCGAGGCAGAGGTGGAGGAACGCAACGAGGGTGAACAGTACTCCACCGCCCAAGCCGAATATAGCCAATGGGCGGTTGTCCAGGAGCGTGTCCCAGAAAAAAAGTGACGCGGTCAAGAATATGAGGCCTACCACGCCACAGAGCGCCATTGGCGAGGTGTCCTTGCGTCCGCTGACGCTCGTGTAATCTTTCCATTTTTTCAGACGCATGTTGACGGTGACCGGACTCATGACTCTTCGCTTTTCCATCTCGCTTCTCCTTTTTCCGACGCCCCAAAGGGCAGTGGGTGGCGCGGTGGAACGGCCTTTTTGGCACCATGCCAAACAATCCGTTCAATCCGCCAAGAGATAAATTGTCCAAGGAACAACTTCGCCTATCCTACCACAAGCCATTAAAAAAGCAAATAAAAAACACGCTGGCGCATGTTTTTAGTGCCCGGGGAGAGAATCGAACTCTCATGGCCGAAGCCGCACGATTTTGAGTCGTGTTCGTCTACCAGTTCCGACACCCGGGCAAAATGTGCTAACATTGTAGTAAATTTACGACATTTTGTCAAATATCACGCGAAATTTAGCCGTATTTGCCCTTTGATTTTATATTGGTTTATGATATAATATTGTAAATTGTGGTTTGGCTTTTATTGGATATTGGTCATTGGAATTTGGTCATTCTTGTAATCTATGCCTCCCGTAATATCCATCGTTAATCAAAAAGGCGGAGTGGGGAAGACCACCACCGCCGTGAATTTGGCCGCCGGTTTGTCAGAAGCCGGCAAGTTTGTTTTGTTGGTTGATTTGGATCCGCAAGGCAACGCCACTTCCGGTTTGGGCATTAAACACGAAGAGCTGGAACAGGGTTTGTATCATTCGATCATGGGCGAAGCTCGGGTGCATGACGTGATAAAAAATACGGCGCACACCGGTTTGCGCGTCGCTCCGGCCACGCCGGACTTAGCCGGCGCTAATGTGGAATTGGTGAACGTGGCAGGCCGGGAATCTAAATTGTCCGACGTTCTGGCCGAAGCCAAACACGCTTATGATTACATTATCATTGATTGCCCGCCCTCGCTCGGCATCTTGACTCTCAACGGTTTGGTGGCGGCCGACCACGTGTTGATCCCGGTGCAGGCGGAATATTACGCGCTGGAAGGACTGGGCCAGCTGTTAAAAACCATTGATTTGGTACGCGAAAATATTCGACCCGACTTAAATATCCTTGGCGCGGTGCTGACCATGTTTGATTCGCGCAATCGTTTGTCAGAAGAAGTTTTGCACGAGCTTTACAAATATTTTCCCAACAATATTTTCCGTTCGGTCATCCCGCGCACCGTGCGTTTGGCGGAAGCGCCGAGTTACGGCCAAAGTATTTTTCATTACGAATCAAACGGCAAGGGCGCGAAGGCCTACGAACGCTTGACGCGTGAAATATTGGAAAAATTCGTCTAAAGATTTTTAAATTAGATTTTTATTTTATGTCACTTGGACGCGGATTGGGGGCGCTGATCTCTTCCACTGCCGGTCGGCAGAAAAAAGAATATGCCACCGGGAGCGCGAAAGAGCCGGTGTCCGGTCAATCGCCCAAAATTTGGGAGGTCTCGTTGAGCGAAATTACGCCGGCGCCAAAACAGCCGCGGAAATATTTTAATCCGGAAGAATTGGATGAGTTGGCCGCTTCCATTAAAAAACATGGTATTTTACAACCCCTGCTGTTATCGGAAAAAGCCAACGGTGGCTATGAAATAATTGCCGGCGAAAGACGCTGGCGCGCCGCCAAATTAGCCGGCCTGGCTATTGTTCCGGCGATTGTTAAACAACTGCCGGATTTGGAAAAGCTGGAAGTGTCGCTGATTGAAAATATTCAGCGCGCCGATTTGAATTCCATGGAAGAGGCCTGCGCTTATAAACGATTGGTCGATGAATTCAACTTAACTCAGCAGGAGGTGGCGGACAAAGTCGGCAAGAGCCGGCCGGCGGTGGCCAATACGATCCGCTTGCTGGAATTGCCTAATGAAGTGCAAAAAGCGCTGGTGGAAAAGCGAATTAATACCGGCCAGGCGAAGGCGTTGTTATCGCTCCGAAATGAGAAAGAGCAATTGGACGCGCTCTCCTCCATGCTTGGACAAAAAATTTCCGTGCGCGAATTGGAAAGAGCGGTGCAAAAAATACGGCCTGCCGGGTTTTCTCGCCGGGACCCCAATCTGGCGTATTTGGAAGAAAAACTGCGCACCGCGCTTGGCACCAAAGCGAATATCACGCAAAAAGGCGAACAAGGCATAATCGCCATTAATTATTATTCCAAAGAAGAGCTGGCGCGAGTGATAAAGAAAATTGTGGGGGAGTAGGGTACAAAAAATAATTAAAAAACCCGGTGTCACGCCGGGTTTTTTTAAATAATTACTTTTTAATCGGCAGTGGGAAAATCGCTTTCAGCCAACTTTGTTTTTTGGCGTTCAAACTTTGTTTGATGCGCGATTTAGCCACGTGGGTTTTGACAAATTTTAGCCAATCCGGACTTGGCCCCTTACGATTTTTATCCACCAGCACCTCCACCACGTCGCCGCTTTTTAGCGGAGTGTCCAAGCTGACCATTTGTTCATTGATTTTTACGCCGTTGCATTTATTGCCGATATCGGTATGAATGTGGTAGGCAAAATCCACGGCGGTGGCGTTTTCCGGCAGATCAATGACGTCGCCGTTTGGCGTGAAGACAAAAATTCTATTTTGGAAAAAATCTATTTTCATTGACTCCAAATCCGACAAATTGTTCAGTACTTCTTGTTGGATTTTGGCCAGCTCCTTGGCCCAGGAAATATCTTTTCGATCTTTTTTCGCGCCGCCTTTTTTTTCGTCGTAGTGCCAATGCGCCGCCACGCCGTATTCGGCCTCGTCGTGCATTTCCGGCGTGCGGATTTGGAATTCCACGATGTTGCCGTCGTCGCAAAACACGGTGGTGTGAAGCGATTTGTAGCCGTTGGGCTTGGGTTGGGAAATAAAATCTTTGATGCGCCCCTTCAGCGGCCGCCAGAGCTGGTGGATAATGCCGAGCGCGGCGTAGCAATCGCCGACATCGGGCACGACAATGCGCAAAGCGACAATGTCGTGAATCTGCGAGGCGTCCCAATTTTTTTGGATTAGTTTTTGGTATAAACTGTACAACTTTTTCTTGCGGCCGTGGATGTCCAGCACTTTGATGCCGGAATTTTTCATTTCCGTTTTGGTCGCTTCCATTATCTTGTCCAGATATGGCCCTTCTTCGGCGATAACATTGTCGCGCAGAGCTTTTACTTTTTCGTATTCTTTGGGGTAGACATAGGGAAAAGACAGATCTTCCAGCAGACCCTTGAACTCGCCCATGCTCAAACGATTGGCAATCGGCGCATAAATTTCCAAACTTTCCATGGCGATGCGGTACTGCTTGTTCGGCGGTTGCGCGTCCAGCGTGAGTAAGTTGTGAATGCGGTCGGCGAATTTAATAATCATTACCCGGATATCCTCGGCCATGGCGATAAACATCTTGCGCAAATTTTCCAAATAGCGTTCCACGCCGCGATATTTGATTTTTCCCAATTTGGTGATGCCTTTGACCATTTGCGCCACATCTTTACCGAAATTTTTTTCAATTTCTTCCAAAGTAACTTGCGTATCTTCCGGCACGTCATGCAAGAGCGCGGCTACAATGATGTTGATATCAATGCGCATTAGGGCGAGAATGTAGGCGGCGGCCAAGGGGTGGGTGATGTAGGGCTCGCCATTGTAACGAACTTGGCCTTTGTGCGCGTCAGCGGCAAAATCATAAGCCAACCGAATCATTTCAATATCGGTTTTGCGGCAATATTTTTTTAATTCCTCCACCAGCGTTTCAATGGTGATGTCCGGCGGAAGGACGATGGTACTTCTCATATATTTTTTTCTGTATGGCGATATTTTAACACGAAGAACGCTCTGAGGTCAAAAAATGCGGAGATACGGCGGCGGGGGTTGATCCCTCACTCACCCCGCAAATGCGGGGTGAGTGAGGGACTTGACAAGGGGCCGTTTTTGTGCTATATTATACGCGTGATGCTAAGTCAAACTTAGTGCAACGATCCCCCGCCATGTAAATGACGGGGGATTTGTTTATGAAGGATTTTAGCTGGCTTGACGGGTTTTTTAACCCATGTTAGACTGTTTTTGTTGATCCCGGGGCATGAGGTGGTTCTCGCGCCTTGTGGCCCCACAGCTGTTCATTCGGTACTCTCGCCTGTGAGAGTACGCTGCGGCTTGAGAAGCCCAGAAAAGAGCGGTAGATTCGCCAACCCAAACGATAGCGGTAACCCCCCGACCGCGAACCATTGGCGAATATACGCGACTCAGACAGGTATCGGGCTCGCTCCATTTGTACGGACGAGCCCTTTTTAATCCGAAAAGATTAATGCTTGCATCAAAAAAGGCGATATAGTATAATGTTTTCGTCAACTTTCATTCTGGGATAACCCCGGAGAAGGAGGCAAAAGGGCCATGGATGTGATGAACAGGAAGGCGGCGGGGGCGATGACGGAAGAGCCGAGGGTCCTCGGCGGCGCCGTCGAGAAGATGGCCAAGAGAACGGCGACCTTCATGGTCGACGTGGTCGGGGGCTAGCGGGAGAAGACCCGAAAGCTCTCAAGAACCGACAACCTCGGAATCGGGGAAACCCCGAAACAGGAGGCACGAACATCGTGTACACGAAGACCCCGATGTAGTACCAGAGGACAAACGTCAGCCCCACGGCGCGAGGGCAGTTCGCGCAAAAAGAGGTTCGCGACCGGGCGAAAAACCCCCAATGCTAGTTGTGGCCTGAAGATGGCCGCTCCTCGCTTGGCGGCAATCGCCAAACCTGCTCGTTTGGTCAACGAGCGCAGCCCCACGGCGCGAGGACAGTTCGCGCCTAGTCATTGACCCCGGACGAAGTCGGGGTCTTTATTTTTTTATCAACCCATGTTAAGGTAGCCTCTGCGGGCGGCGACCGGTCCTTGGCATCACCATTGGCATTAAGGTTAACCTCTCGCCCCCGCAATTAAAAAACCCGCCTCTTCGGCGGGTTTTTTAATTTGTTTTTCACCTTCCTCCTCTTTTAAAGAGGAGGACTGAGGTGGAGTCAGACTCTCCCCCGGCCCCTCTCTTTAGAAGAGAGGGGAAGCTCGATTTTTTATTTATGTTCCGGGCGTTCCTTATTACTGCAGATCACTTCGCCTTTTTTGGTAAAGACCATCGGCGCTTTGCACTCAGTACAGCTCTCGCCATTCGGTCGATCCCAGAGAGCGAAGTCGCAGTCCGGATAGCGGTTACAGCCGTAAAATATTTTTCCCCGGCGCGTTTTGCGCTGGATGATTTCACCGGTTCCGCATTTCGGGCATTTCAGATTTAGTTTGATTTCAATATTTTTTATATTCTTGCATTTCGGATAGGCGGAACAGCTTAAGAACGGACCAAAGCGTCCGACTTTGCGCACCATCGGTTCACCGCACTTGTCGCAGACCTCATTAGTCGGCTCGGCCGCGGCGGCTTCTTTTTCTCCGCCGATCGGCTTGGTAGTCTTGCATTCCGGGAAACCGGTGCAGGCCAGGAATTTTCCGAAGCGCCCCATTTTTATCACCATTGGTTTGCCGCACTTCGGGCAGACCTCGTCGGTTTTTTCCTCGGTCAACTCCTTCTTGTTCAGCTCCTTGTCTTTTTTTATCAGGTTTTCTTTAAACGGGCCGTAAAAATCCGCAATGACCGGGCGCCATTCTTTTTCACCCTCGGCCACCTGGTCGAGCGACTCTTCCATTTGCGCGGTGAATTGATAGTCAACGATATGGGGAAAATGGGCGACCAATAAATCATTGACCAAATAGGCGATTTCCTTGGGAAACAGTTTCTTTTTGTCGTCGCGCTCTACATAACCGCGGTCTTCAATCGTAGCGATGGTCGGGGCGTAGGTGGACGGTCGGCCGATGCCGAATTCTTCCAGCGCCTTAACCAAAGTGGCGTCGGAATAGCGTCCCGGCGGTTCGGTAAAATGTTGTTCCGGCAGAAGTTCGGCGCAATTTACCGCTGTGCCGGTCGTCAGCTTGGGTAAAATATTTTCTTTGGTTTTTTCCGGATATAATTTTAAGAAACCCTCAAACACGATATTTTGTCCGTTGGCGCGGAAAGTATAACTGTTGTTTGAAGCGATATCAATCACCGCGTTGTTGATTTTGGCCGGGGCCATTTGCGAAGCCATTGCTCGGCGCCAAATCAAATCGTAAAGGCGGAATTGGTTTTTATCCAAATGCTGTTCTAAGGAATCCGGGTCGCGTCCGGCTTCTGTCGGCCGGATGGCTTCGTGCGCTTCTTGGGCGGACTTGCTTTTTGTTTTAAAAATACGCGGTTCGCCGGCGTAATATTTTTCACCGAAATCGGCGCTGATTTTTTCCCGCGCGTCACCGAGAAATTTCTCCGATAAATTGGTGGAGTCGGTACGCATGTAGGTAATCAAACCGACCGAACCTTCGGCGCCGAGTTCCACGCCTTCGTAAAGCTGTTGGGCGATGCGCATGGTTTGTTTAGCGGAAAAACCCAAACGATGGTTGGCCTCTTGCTGGAGAGTGGAAGTGGTGAACGGCGCCGAGCTTTGTCGGCTGGTCTGTTTTTCTTCGGTGTTGGCGACGGTATAAGCCGCGCCGTCAAGCGCTTTTAAAATAGCGTCCACCTGTTCCTTGTTTTTCAAATCCATTTTGTCCAGCTTGCCGTCCGGCGTGGCCGTCAGTTTGGCATTGAATTTTTCTTCACCCTGGGCGGAAAAATCACCGCCAACGCTCCAGTATTCTTCCGGCGTGAATTTTTGGATTTCCCGCTCGCGTTCCACCACCAGACGCACGGCCACTGATTGCACCCGGCCGGCGGACAGACCTTTGGCCACTTTGCGCCAAAGAAAAGGGGATAATTCATAGCCGACCAAACGGTCCAGCACGCGGCGCGCCTGTTGCGCGTCCACCAATTTCATATCCAAGGCGCGCGGGTGTTCCAAGGCGGTTTCAATCGCGTTTTTGGTAATTTCATGAAAAGTAATGCGCTCAATTTTTTCCGGATTCAGTCCGAGCACGTTGGACAGATGCCAAGAAATAGCTTCACCTTCGCGGTCCTCATCAGACGCGAATAAAACTTTGTCGGCTTTGGCGGCGGCGGTTTTTAACTCCTTGACAATTTTTGATTTGTCTCGGCTGACGACATATTGCGGTTCAAAATTTTTCTCCACATTGATGCCGAGTTTGTGTTTGGGCAAATCGCGAATATGGCCAAAAGAGGACTTTACCACAAAGTCCTTATCTAAAAATTTGGTAATGGTCTTGGCTTTAGCCGGAGATTCGACGATTACCAGAGTTTTTACCGCGTGTTTTTTGGTCATAATTGCCACTATATTAATGAAAAAGCTAGATAATGTCAAGAGCCCCTAGCGGGCGGTGATGTATTTCATTCCACCCAGATTTTTTATCAGGCCTTTAATTTCCATCATGGTGAGAGCGCTGCCGGTGGCGGCGCTATCCAAGCCGATTTGTAAAATAATTTCGTCAATGTGTTTTGGCTCGCGGGTCAGCGCGCCCAGAATTTTTTCTTCAATCGGCAACAGGTTGGCCAGGGTTTGTTTTTTGGTTTCTTCGGCGATGGCTGCCAAATTAAGCGCCTCTAAAACATCATTCGGTTCGGTAATAAAATGCGCGCCGAATTTTAGTAAATTGTTTCCGCCGACGCCGGTCAAAGAAGTGGCTGAATGTGGCACCGCCATCACTTCGCGATTATAATCCAGGGCGACTTTGGCGGTAATCAGCGCGCCTGATTCCGTCGGCGCTTCAATCACCAGCGTGCCGAGCGACAGGCCGGCGATGACGCGGTTGCGCGCCGGAAAACTGTATTGCGTGGCCAAAAATCCGGGCGGATATTCCGAGATTACGGCCCCGCCTCGGTCAATGATTCTCTCCGCCAGCACCCGATGCGCCGTTGGATAAACCGTGTTCCTGTCCACGCCGGTGCCCAATACGGCCACGGTGATGCCTCCGGCTTTGAGAGTGGCTTCGTGAGCAATGCCGTCCACGCCATAAGCCAGCCCGCTGACAATAACCAGGCCTTGGCGGGCTAACGCGCCGGCTAATTCGTCGCATATTTGCCGGCCGTAAGAAGTAACTCGGCGCGTGCCGACGATGGCCAAGGTCGGCTGGTCCGCGCGAGGCATTTGCCCGCGAATAAATAAAGTATGGGGCGGGTCGGTGATTTGTTTGAGCAGAGGCGGATAGTCCGTTTCATTGATGGAGATAGTGGTGATACCCTCGCGTTCAATAATATTTTTGTAATATTCCAATGGGCGCGACTCACGCCAAACGATAAATTCATGAGCTACTTCCGCCTCAATGCCGGCGCGCGCCAAATCTTCAAATTCCGCCGACCAGATTTTTTCCAAGTCGGAAAAATAAGCCGCCAGTTTTCGGAACCGGCGGTTGTAAAATTTGGGGAAGAAGGCGAGAGCGGGCAAGGTGGACATGACGCGGAAGTTAGAGGCCAAAGATTTTTTTAATTATCTCTGTCAGCGCGCTGTTTATTTTGTCCTGTTCCGCTTTGGGCATTTTTTTTAATACGAATTCAGCCGTATCTTTTATCGCTCGCGCCGGTTTGATGCCGATACGAACGCGCGTAAAATTTTTAGTGCCCAAGGATTCAATGATTGACTTAACACCATTGTGCCCGGCCGGTCCGCGGTCTTTTTGTATCCGGTATTCGCCCAGCGGGATATCCTTGTCATCATGAACCACGATAATTTCCGCCGGTTTTATTTTGTAGAAAGCCGCCAGCGTCCGCACCGCCGCGCCGGAGATATTCATAAAAGTTTGCGGTTTAGCCAAGATTATTTTTTTACCGCCAACTTCTCCTTGGGAAATTTCAGCTTTGAGTTTGGCCGTTGGGCTGAAAGCGGGCAGTCGCCAGTCGCCGATCGCCCGATCGGCGAAGATGAAGCCGACATTATGCCGTGTGTTGGCGTATTCTTTTCCCGGATTGCCGAGGCCGACGATTAATTTCATAAAAAATTATCGTTTTATTTTTTTCATTTTAATAACAATCGGTGAAGCAAAAAAACCATATTGTTCGCGCAAGCGATTTTTCAAGTAATTGACATAGGAGATGTGCAGGGAAGTTTTGCTTTTAATATCCAGTTCGAAGACCGGCAAGTCGGCGTCCAGCTGTTTGAAGCCGAGAATTTTCGGATGGCGCACGCCCATCCCTCGCGCCGGTCGTTGGGCTTGGGTGATTTTTTTGAAAAATTCCTGCAAGTCGGCCGGCGGGATGACTATTTGCTTTTCCAAATAAGCGCGTTTGATCATGGGGAAAATTTGGTGCACGCGGTATTCGGTCAGCGCGCTGACAAAAACGATCGGAGCATAGGACAAATGAGGAAAATAGGAATAAATTTTTTCCCGCACTTCGTTGCGGAAAGGGTCTTCGTTGCCTTCGGCTAAGTCCCATTTGTTGATGATAATAATGGCGCTTTTGGCGTGTTCTTCCATAAAACCGCCGAGCTGTTTGTCTTGGTCGGTAATCGGTTGGGAGGCGTCAAGCACGAATAAAGCCACATCGGCGCGGGTAATCGCTTCCAAACTTTTGCCAATGCCCTGGCGTTCCAAGTCGCCCGAGACTTTGGTCTTCCGACGGATGCCGGCGGTATCAATAAATAATATTTGGTCGCCGTCGATTTCCACCAACGTGTCGTGCGGTTCGCGGGTAGTGTGGGGCATGTCAGAAACAATCACGCGCGGTTCACCGATTAATTTGTTAAATAAAGATGATTTGCCCACGTTAGGTTTGCCGATGATCGCCGCCTTAATGGTCGGTTTGATCACGATTTTTTTCGGCCGTTTTTTTAATTTGCCCAGATGTTTATAGAGCGCGTCTAACAGGTCGCCGGTGTTGCTGCCATTTATCGCCGAGACCGGGATCGGTTCGCCCAAACCGAGTTTTTTCCATTGCGGGTCAAAGACGCGGCTGCGATCGGCGGCTGAGTCGGCCTTATTGCCCACCAAAATAATTGGTTTTTTTCCGCCGTATTTTTTGAAAAGTTTTTTAGCCAATTCTTTTTCCTGGGGCAAGAGCTCGTCTTGCAAATCAACGACAAAAATAATCAAGTCGGCACTCTTAACGGCGATTTCCGTTTGCTCGATAATGTTTTTTTCCAAAGGTACGGTATCGTCAAAAGTCAGACCGCCGGTGTCTACTAGCTGGAAATTTTTTCCGCGCCAAGCGACCGTGCCGATATTGCGAGTGCGAGTGGTGCCGGGCACGGGAGAAACCAAAGCGTGCGATGATTCGGTCAAGCGATTGAATAAAGTGGATTTGCCAACATTAACTCGGCCGACCAGCGCGGCGGTCGGTAAATTCAAGTTGATTATTTTCGCCGGTGAAGCCATATGGTTATCATTCTTTAGCGTCAGTTCCTAAAATTACTAAAATGTCGGTTTCCGGATTGAACTTCGCGCCCGCCTCGCTCTCCGCAGTGTTCGGGTCATCATAATCGTCGTGTAGCCAATTGGGCAGGGTCATTTCTATTTTACCTTTAATCTGCTTGGAAAGATAGTTGACGATATCGTTGGACACGGTTTGATTGATCAGGTAAATGGTAGTGGAAGCGATCGGTCGTTTGCCGCTGTTGCCGATGGTGACGATGGTGAATCCCTGATCGGATAATTTGGTTTGATAACGGCTGGCCAAGCCGGCGCGCCAAGTGCCGTTTTGCACTTCTATTTTCGCCCCTTCTAAAAATTCCAGGTGGGGCGTGGGCGTGGCCGTAGGCATGGGGAAGCCCGGTGACGTGCTACTGTTAACGCGCTCATTAGCCGTGTAACCGACAGACGTAATCGGCGCGCTCGCCTTGAAATTTGGATCAAAGACGCCGGCGATGGCCGCGTTGATGGCATCAAAATTTCCGGTTTTTGGCGCCAGCATAAAAGCGCCGGTATCGGCGATGTAGGAATAAAGGTAGCCCTGCGGTCCGCTTTCTAAAACCAAGCTTTTTACTTTGCTCGTGTCAATATCTTTGGCCACACTGGCCAGGTAAGCGATTTGGCTGATATCTAAATTAGTGGTGACATTATCAGCCAGAGACGCCCAGATATTTTTAATGACGGTCGGTGACGTAAAAGTGCCAAAAGAAAATATTCTCTGTTTGAGCGCGGAAAGAATTTGCTGTTGGCGCCGGGAGCGGGCGAAGTCGGAACTTTCGCCGTTGGTGCCGTGGCGTGAACGGGCGTATTGCAGTGCTTTAGTGCCGTCCATCATTTGTGTGCCGGAAGAAAAACCAACGGTTTGGTAGGCGTAATTATCCGCCGGGAAAGAGTAGTCGATGAACGGATTAGTTACAGTCACCTCCACCCCGCCGACGGCGTTGATTATTTGTTCAAAGGCCGTGAAGTCGACTCGGACATAATAGGGGATATCCAATTTAAAAGTTTCGGAAAAAATTTGGCGCGCGTATTCTCCGCCCTGGCCGGGATTTTTTTTCTCTCCCCAAGCGTCGGCGTAATTAATGCGCCAAAAACCGTTGTCTCCCATTTTTACTCCCAAGTCCCGCGGGATGGAAATTAAGGCCACTTCTTTGGTGCTCGGCTTGATGCTGGCGATAATATTGGTGTCGCTTAAATACGGCCCTTCGTGCCCCGGTCCGCCGATACCCAAAAGTAAAATATTCACGCGGTCATTTTCTTGGCCGATCAGCGTGTTTTCACCGCCGGCGAAAAAGAAATTTTTTACCGCTTGGAAGAGGCCGAATTTTTTCGGTTGAAGGGTGTTGCCACCGTAGTCCGGCGCGTTTTGACCGGCCAGCCAGGCGCGCGCGCCCAGTGTGCCGAGCAACACTAAAATTAGGACAATTAAAAAATAAAGAAAAAGCGGTTTTTTCTTTTTTGGTTTATTCAGGTTGATCTCTCGGGGAAAGGTTTTTTCCGTCGGAGCGTCACCGATATTCTGTCGGCTAAAATCCGGTTCTTCCATACATTAATATTAAATATGGCAGGGGCATTATAACACAGCTGTTTTTTGTTTTCAACCCTGCTATTTTTCGCCCTATCTTTCCCAGCCGAGGCCTTTTTTATGGGATTTTCTGGGGTTAAATAGGGCCAACCCTTGATTTTTTTCTTTTATTGTGTTATCATTCCAGGTAGAAATATCGGCTTCAATCATGCCTGGGAAGCTCTATTCCAATTGGATGATTAGCTCAGCTGGTTAGAGCGTTGCATTCACATTGCAAAGGCCACTGGTTCGAATCCAGTATCATCCACAGGGTTAATTTGTTACCCAAAATATGCCCCAAGATTTATTAAAGCAAAACGTGAACATTGGCAATGTGGTTTACAGTTGGAACTTCAAGGAATATGAAAAGTTCGATCGTGGCCGGAAATGGTATTTGGTGATGGGCTTAATCGCCGCGGCATTGATTTTTTACGCCGTGACCTCGGGGAATTATCTTTTTGCTTTGATTATCGTGTTGTTCGGCATCATTATTTTATTGCAAGAAATGCAGGAGCCGGCAGAATTGGCTTTCGCCATTACTGACACCGGCGTGATCGTTGGTTCAAAATATTATCCGTATAATGATTTAGAAAATTTTTGGCTGGTGTATAATCCGCCGGAAGTGAAAGTCTTATATTTCCAACCCAAAAGCATTATTAAACACCGGCTGCATATTCCGCTTTTAGATATCAACCCGGAAGAATTGCGCAATTATTTGAATCAATATCTGTCCGAGGATTTGGAGCAAGAAGAAGAACCGTTGAGTGATCGGCTGAGTCGTTTATTCAAAATGCAGTAAAATCGGGCAGAGGCCGAACGTCTCACCCCCAGGTGAGATGTTTTTTTCAGAAAAATGAAGTAATTTATTGACCTCGTCGTTTAACGGATAGGACACTGGCCTGCGAAGCCGGAAATCAAGGTTCGATTCCTTGCGAGGTCACCAGTTTAAAAGCCCCCTGATCGGGGGTTTTTAATTTACCGAAGAGTTGACGTCGGCCGTTTTTTCTGTTAGCATAATCCGTTAAGCTATATAAACGTTCGATCTTTTAAAATTCATCCTATCAAACAACAGCCACCGCCTTAGTCGCGGTGTGGACAAGAAAGGGGGCCGAAAATGACATGGTATGCGTCGGGTCCAAAAATCCCGCCGATAGACGAGAAAAGGGTAGTCCAGTTGTACCAGCGCATCCAGCCGGTAGTGCGCTTCACGCGCGTTAACGGCGAATTGACACCCTCATCCGAAGGCGGGCTGCGGTTTATTGAACCGGTAGATCCGTTTAATCAGCCATTCACTGTCAACCCGAAACCGCGAGGCCAGGCGACCCGCAAACTTCGTTTTGTTGGCAACGCCGTCACCTATCACACTTGGTGTATTTTCCCCGAACTTAAACCGTTGGTATCGGAAGTGTTGATGCAGATTAATGCCGATTATCTCTCCTTCATCACCGCCTTCGAGACAGTTACCGATGTCGGCCCGGAGAATATCGAAGGGAATTACATCAGAACGATCACCCGCCTCTATGCGCCAAAAAGGGAGGGCTGAAAATGGAAGACCAAATTCCTTTGATCCTCAAGGCCGTGGCTAGAAGTCGGCCGATTCCGCGCGGGTGGTTTTGGTTCTTGCTGGTGATGTCGATGCCGATAGCGGTGGCGGTACTCGGCAATATGTATCTGGCTCCTTTGATGAGAACCAGCCAAGTATTGCCTGCCGTTTTGGCGGTCGCTCTGATGTGGACCGCCTATGCTATCCAGCGTTCCATCACCAATCCGAAAAACAGCGGCGACGGCAATTGGCTCGTTGATTTCTGGAATAAGAACGTCATCGGTCGGACCATTTATTTCTATCTGGATAAAACCGGGGAATTACAATGGGGTATTTGTCCGAAAGAGGTGCGTTTTATGCCGGGGAACGTGGTGATTAATTTTTCACTCGGTGGTTGGCGCCGAGAGACAGCGGTGATGTTCGGTGAACGCGACTTGCGACGCGAGCTCAACCCTAAAGTGGTTTTGCGTCCGAACGCGGAAAAATGGGTGGTCAAAGACCTGGTCTCAAGCGCCCCGCCCGTGGTGATCGATTTGCCCCGTTTTGATACCGAACTTCATGGCGGAGAGATTTTTCAGCTTCCTCGCTTGATTCGGGACCTGGCTGAAACGGCGCTTTTCAAAGAAGAACAGGTGGCGGCGAAAAAAGCCTTGAATTGATAGGATGTCTTGTTCGTTCGGCTCGGCCCGTCCGCCTCAGGTGGACGGGCTTTTGTTTTTCGAGTATTGCCAGGCTGGCTGTGACTGATATAATTAGTCTGCCTTATGGATATTACTTTTAAAACTCCGATAAAAAATTTAACCCGCGTCGGCGCGACCACCGCCCGGCGCCTCAAATATCTCGGCCTGGAAACGGCCGGTGATTTGTTGTATTGGTTTCCTTTTCGCTATGAAGATTATCGCCGGATCGTGCCCATTGGACAATTGGTCGAGGGTGATTCCATCACCGTTTGCGGTCGTTTGGAACTGATTGCCAATAAACGCAGTTTTCGGCGCCGAAAAATGATCACCGAGGCGCTGGTGACGGACGACACCGGCAGCGTGCGGGTGATTTGGTGGAATCAGCCGTTCATCGCCAAGAATTTAAAACCGGGAGAAATGATTTTTTTGTCCGGCAAGGTTAAAGCGGATATGCTCGGCCCGCAGTTTGTCAGCCCGGCTTATGAAAAAATGACCAAGACCGAGACGGCCCACACGGCGCGATTGGTGCCGATTTATTCCATCACTTCCGGCTTGACGCAAAAGCAATTGCGTTTTTTAATTACGCAAATAATTGATTTGACCAAGAGAGTAGAGGATTGGGTGCCGTCGAATATTTTAGAAAAATATGATTTGTCCCCGCTCGGCGACGCGTTGCGTGGGATTCATTTTCCGGTTGATGAACATGATTTAAAACAAAGCACCGAGCGTCTTAAATTTGACGAATTATTCCTACTTCAACTCAAAGCGGAATTGTCACGCTTGGCGCGAACCAAAGAGCGCGCGCCCAAGGTCGCGTTTAAGGAAAAAGAAATCAAGGAGTTCGTTGGCGAGTTGCCTTTTACACTGACTAAAACGCAAAAAGTGGCGGCTTGGGAAATATTAAAAGATTTGGAATCGGGTATGCCGATGAACCGCTTGCTTTCCGGCGATGTCGGTTCCGGTAAAACGATTGTCGCGGCCATGGCCGCTTACAATACGGTGCTAAACGGCTACCAAGCGGTGATTATGGCGCCGACGGAGATACTCGCAAGGCAGCATTATGATACTCTGTGCAAATTATTAAGAGATAAGATTAAAATAGGGTTGTTAACCAGAAGTCAGGCTGAAAATTTCCAATTTCCAACTTTGCCTACCGGCAGGCAGGTTTCCAATTTCCAATCAATTCCCAATTCTCAATTTTCAAAAATGAAAAAAAGGATGCTGGCCAATATTGAAAAGGGTTTAATCAATATAGTTGTCGGCACCCACGCCCTGCTGTCAGAAAAAGTGGAATTTAAAGATGTTGGTTTGATTGTGGTGGATGAACAGCACCGTTTTGGCGTGGAGCAAAGAAAAGCGATAAAAGACAAAACAGCGGATATCTCGGCGCACTATTTAAGCATGACGGCCACGCCGATTCCCCGCTCGCTGGCACTGATGATTTATGGCGATTTGGACGTGTCGGTGATCAACGAATTACCGCCGGGGAGAAAGCCGATTATTTCCCGGCTGGTGGAACCGCGCAATCGGGAAAAGGCGTATGAATTTATCCGTGGCCAAGTGAAGCAGGGCCGACAGGTGTTTGTGATTTGCCCGTTGATAGAACAATTAGCAACGAGCAAAGAGCAATTAGCAAATAACATTGAAATTATAAATTATCCGCTTTCGGCATCTGTCGGAACGGAAAAAAAGTCAGTGATGAGCGAATATGAAAAACTGGCCAAGAAAATTTTTCCTGATTTACGGGTTGGTTTTTTGCACGGCAAGTTACCCGCCCGAGGCGGGTCCGCCTTTGGCGGAAAGCCGTCAAAAGAATCCGTGATGAACGATTTTAAGAGTGGTGCGATAGATATTTTAGTTTCCACCTCGGTGATAGAAGTGGGCGTGGACATCCCCAATGCGTCGGTGATGATGATCGAGGGCGCGGATAGATTCGGTTTGGCGCAACTGCATCAGTTCAGGGGCCGGGTGGGGCGGTCGGTCCACCAGTCCTATTGTTTGCTTTTTACCGACAGCGATTCAGTTGGGGTTACCGATCGGTTGAAATTTTTTGAAACGCACCGCGACGGCTTTAAATTGGCGGAAAAAGACCTGGCCAACCGCGGTCCGGGCGAGGTTTATGGCACGGAACAGAGCGGTTTTGCCAATTTACGGCTGGCCAAACTGACCGACGTTGAAGCGATTAAAAAGGCCAGAGAAGCGGCCAAGGAAATCGCCGGCGAAGTTAAAAATTACCCACAAATTATGGCTAAATTTGCCATTTGGAAGAAAATGACGCACTTGGAATAGTTAGGGATAACCGCTGTTGACTTTTTTCCTCTTTTGTGCTATTATTATGCTTTCGTGTTTGAAGGCGCGCGGAATAAGCCGTCGCCAAGAGAGCGCGAGCGCACATTTCTGAGGAGGGAAGAGGAACATGGAGACAGGGAAAAAGGCGTTCAAGAGCGAGAAGGAGGACGGTGAGTTCATCAAGGCTGTGGCCGACATCGGCGAGGTGAAAGTGGCAGTTTTCGTGCGGGGCCGCGTCAACGGCGTCAAGCCCAACGAGATCCACGGCCGCCTCACCAAGAACGACCGCGACCGGACCCACCAGGTGAGAGCGATCATATTCCGCACCGTGGAGGACCAGATCGCAGCGGGCTACGGCCTGTACATCGCGCGTGATGGCGTGTACGTGGACCCGAAGGCCTTCGAGTTCAGGCAACCGTCGGTGTTCTGCGGCCGCCAGGGCGACACCCAGGAGGACTTCGTTCAGGCCGCCGTCGGCTGAACCCCATCAACCCCCGCCATATCCCCCCCCATCCTCAACAAGAAACCCCAGCGCGTCATACGTGCTGGGGTCAATTTTTTTATTAGCTTACCCGCTTACAAACTTATTAGCTTACTATTTCGCATTAAGTATGTTTAATTATCTCGTCGATATTTTTTATATTCAAAATTTTCAGTCCGCCGGCCCCGACGCGAGGTCGGGGTGCCGACTTCACGTCGGCACTTTTCCCTAAATTAGTCAGGGCGCGTTTTAAACCTAACTGTTCGCATTCACGAAGGCGTTTTTCCGTGTAAGACACCGGTCGGATTTCTCCAGACAAACCAACCTCGCCGAAAGCGGCCATATCCGAACCGAGCGGTTTATCTTTGTAAGCGCTGGCGATAGCCATAGCCACGGCCAAATCCGCCGCCGGTTCGTCGGCTGTTAAGCCGCCGACAATATTCAAATGGATGTCATATTGTTCCAAATGCAAACCGGCGCGTTTTTGCAGGACGGCGATTAAAAGATGCAGACGATTGATATCAAACCCGCTGGATTTGCGCACCGGATAACCGAAAGCGGTTTTGCTGACCAAGGCCTGTACTTCGCAAAGAATCGGGCGCGTGCCTTCCATCAAACAGGCGACTACATTGCCGGGCGTGTTCTCGGCTCGTTCGCCTAAAAATGCCGCTGACGGATTTTTTACTTCCTGCAAACCGTTTTCTTCCATGGAAAATACGCCGACTTCGTCGGTGGAACCGAAACGATTTTTTGCCGCGCGTAAAATGCGGAATTGATGGAAGCGATCGCCTTCCAAATATAAAACCGTGTCCACCAGGTGCTCCAGTGTTTTAGGCCCGGCCACGGTACCTTCTTTGGTCACTTGTCCGACCAAAACAATAGTAAGCCGGGCGCTTTTAGCCAATTCCATCAGTTTTACTGTGCAGGCGCGCACCTGCGATAGATTGCCGGACTCGCCTTCCACTTCATCGGAATAAATCGTCTGCACCGAATCAACCACGGTCAGAGCCGGTCGTTCTTTTTTTATGGTGGCGATAATTGTTTCAATGTTGGACTCGTTGGCGATTTTTAAATTCGGCGCTTTTAAAGTCAGTCGTTCGGCGCGCATTTTTATTTGTTCGGCCGATTCTTCGCCGGAAAGGTATAGCGCGTTGGCCAACAGGGGAGCAAGTTGCAGAGCGAGGGTGGATTTACCGATGCCCGGTTCACCACCAAGCAAAATCAGAGACCCCGGCACCAGCCCGCCGCCCAAAACTCGGTCCAGTTCGCCGATATTGGTTTTCACCCGCGCGATATTCTCATTTTTAATATCCGTCAGATTCAATAATTTTGCCGGCGCGCGGCTATCCGTTTCATTCTGGTCATTGGTCATTTGGATTTGGGGTTTCTCGTCTATCGTGCCCCATTTGCCGCATTCCAAACAACGCCCAACCCATTTTTGAAACTGGGCGCCGCAGTTATTGCAGGAAAAAATAATATTACTCTTCATATTTGAGAGAACTTGCCCCGCCCCCCCGCTTTTATGGTAGCGAGGTTGTAGAAATTAAGGATTCGGCCTCGTTACTTCTATTAAAGATTCCGGAGGAGAACAGCTGCTTTTGATACAAACCGTCCCCATACTTACAATTTTTCCCCA
>JAQTYG010000029.1 GCA_028688375.1 Patescibacteria group bacterium
TGTAGGAGCTGTCCGCATCGGCTTGCCACGCCTTCTCGATTGTGTCCGCCCACGCATCGCATGCCGTCTGCTCGTCGGTGTCAATCGGGTCGCCCGTGTCCGTGTCACCAGTCCCGGTGTCGGTGTCTCCGTCGGAGTCACCGTCGCTGTCGCCGTCCGAGTCGCCGTCGACATCGCTCGTGCCGGTGTCGTCGGTGGACGTGTCGTCGTCACCGGTGTCACAGCCTGCGAGGTTGTAGCAGACGAAGGATAGGACCATCGTCATGATGGCAATCACGATCATTCTCTTGGCGTCCATCTTCTTATCCATTTTTCTCACCTTTTTCTTTTCCGCCAAAGGCGGATCCGCCTCTGGCGGACTTTTTCACCCACGGCTAAGCCGGGGTTTTGTTGTGGTGTTTCTCCTCGGCAACCACCCCTCGCCCCTCCTTGGAAAGGAGGGGAAACCGTTGTCCTCCCCTTACCAAGGGGAGGCGCGGAGGGGTTGCCGTTGCGCATTGTTTTTTAATTCCTGCCTTATGTTAAGGCCAAAAACAGCGTTTTCGCTATTTCCAGCACTTTTCAAAGAACCAGCCTATTTTTATGTATATTTTAAGCCCTTTTTAGGGGATTAACAAGCCAGTATAGCACAAAAATGGCCTCTTGTCAAGGGGGGTGGGGTGTGATAAAATGGTAAAAGTGAGCCACCTATTTTTGTATGATTAAGCCAAACAACCTCGTTAAATATTGGAAAGATACAGCGGCACATGACTATGAAACAATGGTCAGTTTATACAATTCAAAAAGATATTCTGATTGTTTGTTTTTCGGCCATATAGTTTTGGAAAAGATATTAAAAGCATTGGTCGTTAAACGCACCAAACGCCAGACTCCGCTAATTCACGACCTTGTTCGTTTGCAAGAAATCGCCGGTCTAAATTTAGATGAGCGGATTGTGGATTTCCTTGATCAAATAAACGAGTTCAACATTCGCGCCCGTTATCCGGATTACAAAACAGAATTTTACAAAAGGTGCGACAAAAAATATACAGACCATTATTTATCAGCCATCAAAAAAATTTATTCCACCCTATGTCTAAAATTGAAGCAAAAAAAATAGTAAAAAATTACGCCAAGATTCTGAAACAAAATAATTACCCGCTGTCCGCGGTCTATCTGTTCGGTTCTTGGGCCAAGAATCGCGCCCATGATTGGAGCGATATAGATGTGGCTGTCGTGACGAACCGTTTAAATATAAATAACGACCAGGCCAGATTTGATTTGAGGAAATACAGAAGAATGGTCGACACCCGTATCGAACCTCACGGTTTTGGCGTTAAAGATTTTTCTGATGATACCGACCCGTTAATTTATGAGATAAAGAAAACGGGAATAAGAATAGCATAATTATTCATGTTTTATTTACAAAATCGCCTCGTGGCGGTTTTTTGTTTAATGGAAATTATTTATCCCGACACTAAGTCAGAAGAAATTCAAAATTAATTCATTCAAAATTGATTGGAAATTAAAAATTAGAAATTGGAAATTTCGGTCGCCATGCCCCTCCGCCGGATTGTCGTGGATAAAGATGACGGTCAAACCAGTCCCTTCAAGGCCTCCACCAAGATAGAAATGGATAGCATCAGTATGGGAAATAAAAAACCCTCCTGTGGCGGCACATTCTGTCAATACAAAGACGAAAGCATAGGCTGGCTGATGGATGAAAAGCAGATTACCTGTCAGACCAACGATGATTGCTTAAAGGGAGAAGAATGCCGGCCTATTACCGGCGAGGTGTTCGGCTCCACCAAAAACACCGGTTGTGAACCCGGCCCCTTTGAATTCATCACTGATTTCGGTTGTCCTTATGATGACCATGTCGTTCAATGGAGAGACAACTCCGGCGGGAAAAATATTGACTGGGACTACATTGAAGGCGCTTACGGCGTACAGGATTTTGTCTGTACTTATCAACCCCGCGTCCAAGCCCTGGATAACTGGGGGTGGTGTACGGGGACGTGCAATAGTGAGGTGTATAAATCCAGCGCGGTGAAAGGGGATGGGTGTTATAGCGAGATGGGAGGAATGCAGGGCGATCAGTGTGCCACTTCAAAATCTCTTCCCTGGGTAAAGTATAATGGATACATCGTTGTGATACCGACGGAATAGAATTTAGAAGTTGGAAGCTAGAATTTGGAAAACAAAAAACTTCGACGTAAGGTCGAAGTTTTTTGTTCTCTTGAATTATCTTTCTGTCATCCCGAATTTATTTCGGGATCTTTTCTCAAAAATTTCTCAAGGGAAACCACTCTGACGGGAGTGTCAAGGTGGGTATAAAGGGCAGGAGCGCTACTCGATGTAGCGATGGTATGGGGGGGGGAATCTGACGGAAGAGTCGCCACCAGCTTGTCGTTTCCGTCAACTGTGACACACGCGGTTCCATATTCGTCTGTTCCGCAGATCGGAAGCGTGTCGCCCACGATGATTATACCCCAAAGGGCGCAATCAAAGTTCTGATAGTCCTCAAATTTTGTACGGCACTCGTTGTGGTAGGTGGCATCATTGGCGAAGGTGGTGGTGACAAGGCATATGTCAGTATTGACGGTGTCACCTTGCCATTTGTCGGCGATTTTTTCTGCCAACGCCTCGCACCTGGCCTGCGCCTCGGGGTCCAACGGGTCGCCCGTGTCCGTATCACCGGTCCCGGTGTCGGTGTCTCCGTCGGAGTCACCGTCGCTGTCGCCATCCGAGTCGCCGTCGACATCGCTCGTGCCGGTATCGTCGGTGGACGTGTCGTCGTCGCCGGTGTCACAGCCTGCGAGGTTGTAGCAGACGAAGGAGAGGACCATCGTCATGATGGCAATCACGATCATTCTCTTGGCGTCCATCTTCTTATCCATTTTTCTCACCTTTTTCTTTTCCGCCAAAGGCGGATCCGCCTCTGGCGGACTTTTTCACCCACGGCTAAGCCGGGGTTTTGTTGTGGTGTTTCTCCTCGGCAACCACCCCTCGCCCCTCCTTGGA
>JAQTYG010000030.1 GCA_028688375.1 Patescibacteria group bacterium
TGCCGGTGCTGATCGCTTTATATATGGTAATGCGCGATGGTTTAATGGCGGATAAATTTTCCACCGAGCTGTATAGTTTTGTCACTAATCCGGGCAAACTGAACGCCATTTCTTTTGGTTTTATTAACATGGCCAAGGCCAATTACGTTTTGGCTGTTTTGGCCGGTTTGGCTCAGTTTTGGCAAGCTAAGACCATGCTGGTCGTTAAACCGCCGCAAAATGCCGGTTCTGGCGCCAAGGACGAGAATATGATGGCGATGATGAATAAGCAGATGCTGTATTTTATGCCGGCGCTGACCGTGTTAATCGGTTTTTCTTTGCCGGCCGGCTTGACGCTTTATTGGCTTTTTAGCACCCTACTTACCGTGGCTCAACAATATCTGGTGTTAGGCAAAAAGAAAGATACCACCCCGACGGACAAGGGGAATATAATCGAGGGACAAGTGGTTAATAAGTAATTATTGAGAGTGAAATTTTTGAATTTTTAATTTTATAAATAAATCTCAATGCTCAAATTTTTAAAAATTAAAAAATTAAAGCATTATTTAAAAATTACAAAATTATAAAATTAAAAATTTTTCATCGTGTCTCCTCTCTCCGAATCAATTAAAAAAACCCTGACCTACTTCAGCCTCTTCGACTACCCCCTCACCAAAGAGGAGTTGTTTGCTTATCTTTGGCAGCCGCCGTGGCTGGGCTATGAAGAATACCTGTCGGCGCCATTAGCTGGCGCGGCGGAGAAAGGCGGTTATTGGTTTATTCCCGGTCAAGAAGCCAACACGGAAAATCGTCGCCGGCGCCTGCTCGTCTCCGAGTTAAAATTAAAAATCGCGCGTCAGGCCGTTAAAAAAATCCGTTCCGTCCCGTTTTTGCGGGCGGTTTTTGTTTGTAATTCAGTCGGTTCCGGTTTGGCTGAAACCAATAGTGATGTTGATTTTTTTATTATTACAGCGCCGCGCCGAATTTGGCTGGTTCGTTTTTTTACCAATTTAATTTTAAAATTTTTTGGCCTGCGTACTTACGGCCAAAATAGCCGGGATAAAATTTGTTTATCGTTTTTTGTGGATAGTGAACACTTGAACTTGTCGCCGCTCAAAGTCGAGGAAGAGGATGTCCACTTTATTTATTGGTTGCACCAAATGATCCCGGTTTACGATCCGGAAAATTATTACGCGAAATTTTTATCCGCCAATGAGTGGGCAAAAAAATATTTGCCCAATGTGGCGCGAAAATCATCCGGAGCGTATTTGTCCGCGGTAAAAGACTCTATCATTGGTTCCGGTTGGAAAAAAATGTGGGAGAAAATGTGGGGTGGCGGTTATGGCGGCTTGCTCGAATCCCAAGTGAAAGCGGTACAGTCGCAGAGATTAAAAGCCGGCGTCAAAACAGCGGCGGCTAAAAGGGATAATAGCGTGGTGATTAGCGATGCGGTGTTAAAATTTCACGAAAACGATACGCGCAAAAGTATTTTTGAAAATTGGAAAAGTAAAATTTAATCTATGCTTGCCAAACTTACAAATTATTTAATCCTGATGTTCCTGTTCCTCTTGCCGTGGCAAACTCGCTGGATCTATGGCGCGGCCGAGCTCAATGGTTTGCCTTGGGAATATGGCACGCTAAGTTTTTACGGTACGGAAATTTTGCTTTGGGCTATCGTGATTTTAACCGGCATGAGAATTTTTGGTCGGCCGGATTTTTGGCAGGCCATTACCGGCCGAGCGCATTTGGCGCGACGCTGGCCGGCGCTAATTCTCGGCGTCACTATCGCCGTCCTGGCTTTTTATTTTTACCAAGCTTCTTCGGTTAAGGAAGTCAGCGCCCAGTTTATCAGTCGTTTGCTCGGCTCAATCTGTTTAATGGTTTGTTTAGCGGCGGCAAATTTGAATTTCAAACAAATGGGCTTAGCTTTTTGGAGCGGGGGAGTAATCCAAGGAATTATCGCCATCGGGCAATTTTTTACTCAGGAAATTTTTGCCAATAAGTGGTTTGGTTTAGCGGCGCACCAAGTGACCGATATCGGCGCGGCCGTAGTCCAATCAGCCGATGAGCGTTGGCTTAGAGCTTATGGTTTTTTTGGCTGGCCGAATTCATTGGGAATTTATTTAGCCGTAGTTTTTGTTTTGGGCTTAATGCTTTTTAATAAAATAAACAAAAAATATCAGCCACTTTTTCTCGGCGGCCAAATGTTAATTATCGCCGGTTTGTTGTTCTCCTTTTCCCGCGGAGCCTGGCTGGCTTTGGTCGCTGGTTTATTGGTTTATTTGTTTATTAATTGGCGGAAGAAATTTTCGTTTATTTCGCCCGCTAAACAAATAATCGCCGGTGTGATAATGGTTGCCGTGGTCATGTCGATCTATCCGTCCTTGTTCGCTGTGCGTGTTGGCGCGACCGGTTATTTGGAAAATTTATCTTTGAATGAGCGGGCGGCGCAATTTAATCTCGCGGAGATAACCACCCTCAATAATATTTGGTTCGGTGTCGGTCCGGGGCTGTATACTTATTATGTGGCGATGAATTATTCACCGCCACTCTATGGGGTTTATCAGCCAGTACATAATATTTATTTATTATCATTGGCCGAGTTGGGTATTTTAACATTTCTATGTTTCGGTGTTTTGGTAGTTTGGCTGGCGACAAGGATTTGGAAAATAAATCCGCTTTATATCTCCGTGTTGGCGGTTATTTTAACCGGCGGTTTTTTTGATCATTTTCTTTGGTCTTTGTTCGCCGGGCAGATACTTTTTTGGACTGTTTTTGGGCTAGGATTAGCTAAAAATGGTAATGGGGATATCACCACAAGGGAAGAGTCTTGACATTTCACCAAAATACGCTAAAATGTAATCACCATTATCACTCAACCTAAAAGAGTGATAATTTAATCTTATTTAATTCAAACTTATGAATATCAAACCATTGGGAGACCGCATTTTGGTCCTACCGAATAAGGAGGAAGAAATTACCGCTTCCGGTATTGTTTTGCCGGATAC
>JAQTYG010000006.1 GCA_028688375.1 Patescibacteria group bacterium
TGCGCGGTAATTTTTTACAAAAATCAATTATTTCTTCACTAAATTTCGCGGTTCTTTCTTCGAGGTCAAAACTCGGTTTAGTTTTTAAAGAATTAGAGCTTATCTGGTCATTGGACATTGGGGTTTGGGTTTTAATAAATTGATTGAAAATTAGAAATTGAATATTGAAAATTACGGCATTCCCGCCGGTGGCTTCCGCTGTCTGTCCTTATAGAAATTATACACTAAAAACAGTCCAATCACAATCAAAAGCAAGGTCCGCCAGTCAATAATCCCCAGCCACCAATACTTGGTGTTCATGGCGATGTTGGTATGGACGCCACTACCCTCTCTCACCTCAAACGGTTTGCCCTCGTGCGGGGCGTAACCCGGCGCTTCCACGCTTAGATAATACAGACCTTCCGGCACCAGGAAAGAATAGGCGCCACGGGAGTCGGTCACTTGCGGATTTTCCTGTTGGAAGTCCCCGGCTGGCCACATTTCATACGTTTTGGTCTCCGGATTCAGCCAATACAACGCCACTACCGCGCCATTGATGCGCAGTTCCTGATTTTTTCCGACCTTTTCATAAACATAACCCTCCGGGTCAACCACGGTAATCAACCGCACCTGTTTGGTGCCCAAATCCGGGTCTTCGTAATTCATCACGGTGATAATTTCATACTCACCTTCCGGCACCGGCGCGAAAATACTGGCGGTATAAATGCCGTCTTTGTCCGGATCGGTGTATTCAAATTCCTGCAACACCAATTTTTCTTCCAGCTTCACCGGCTGTTCCAGCGGGTAGGCCATGACCGGTTCGGCGAAAATTAAAGAATTAAACCACTGCGCCAAAGGCATGGGGATAGAGGCGGTTTCCTGGTCTCGAGATTTGAAAATTAAATAACCCAGCACACTGCTCACCGGGTGATCCGGCCTGACGGATAATTCCAACTGCTTGCCGGAAATGGTTCGGATTTTTTGTACCGCTTTGCCGGTGTCGGACAAACTCAAAGCCACGTTGAAATCAACCAGCTCGTTGGCGCCACGGGTAAAAATTATATCGGTCGGAATTTTTTGTTTTAAATTTTTCGGCAAATCATTAATTGGCACGGCTTTCAACGGCGCCAGTGTGGCCAAATCAACGGACGAAGTCGGTTTCAAGCCAACCACCTGGCTCAAGCCGGGCAGATTGATTTTGGCCGTGCTTAATTTGCCCAAATCGGCCATGCGTTTGATGCCGACTCGCTCAAAAGTATTTCTTATGTCAGGCAATTTTTCCGCCAAAGCGACAAACTCTTTCGGCAGCGGCGCGAAAACAAATCTGATGGTCGGCTTCGGGTCAAGCAACTCCCACGGCTTGCCGCTCATGGAACGCGGTGCCTGACGAGTAACAATTGTTTCCACCGGCGGCAATTGCGGGGAGGTGGTGAAGCGGGCCACTATTTTTTTAATTTGTGGCAACCATTTGTCAGTAAATAATTTGGCGATGGGCAAACTTGGGCTTTTAAATTGCGGTGGAATAATTTTCCCCAGTAAAGACGACAGATAATCTTTCACCTGTTCAAAAGCGGACAGTTCTTCTTCGGCCGGCGGAGTAGTGGTCACGGCCGGATGGCCGGGCGCTTCCGGCGGGGTGATCGGCTCAACCGGCAAATTAATCGCGGCGGTATAAACGATATCGTCAGACAATGTTTCCGAGCATTGTCCCACGCCGTTGCAGAATTTTACAAAAACGGTTTTCCGGCCATAACCGTCGGACAAATTAAAAAATCCCGTGGTATAAACGGAATTGGGGTCACAAATAATTTTAGAGGTTTCTTCACCCGGGAAATTATTATTTTCCGATAGCCAGGCGTAAGCGGCGGTGCCACAACGCAAAGTGGTAGTCACCAAACGCGCGGAAGTTTGCACGGCGTCGTTATCCAAAATCATGTAATATGGCGGCGTCGGTTCAAAACCGCCTCCGCCCGGCAACTGGGGCGAGCCCGGATGGTTGCCTTCGTTGTTGTCGGCCGAAGAGGTACAGCCGACATCAGCCGGATAATCTATTTTGCCGTCGTTGTCGTCATCCACTCCATTATTGCAAGCCGTGCGCACCGACGCCGGCCGCCAATCGGTTTTTACCGTGCAATTATCACAATCGAAATTGACGACGCCAAAGTTGTCTCCGCTGGCCTGCCCGGTGAACACTCCGCCCGCGTTTATGATTACTCCGGAAAAATTCAACCAACCCAAATTCTCGCTCCAGGCGTAGCCGGATAAGGTGCCGTTGCTGTTCATTACTCCGCTGGTGGAGGGGTTAAGATGAATCCAGCCATAAAGGTCGTTCCAGGCGTAGCCAGTGAGGGCGCTGTCGGTGATATGAACATTGCCGGTGGCAACGCCGAAATTAATCCAGCCAATTTTGGAACCCCAGGCATTTTTTTGAGAACCCGTAATCGTGCCATCGGTGTTGGAAGCAAACGCCGGGACAGCTAAAAACAACACTCCCATTACCACTACCATTGTCGCAATTAGCGCCCCTCGCTTCATAAGCTTTTGAATAGCAAAAAATTTACGGAAAAACTCGGCGCTTCCGTTAGCGCCAAGCAATTTCCTATACACTATTATAGCAGATTAAACCAGACCGATAAAACCAAAGAGGGGCGACTTATCCACAGAAAACAAAAAATCCCGAGTTTACGGGGTTTTTTGTTTTTTGTGTTGTAAAAATATATAAGCTCGGCAGATGTATGTTGAGGACTATCGCGGAAATTCGACGTCAAAGTCGAATTGAGCGTAAGGGCGACGAGCCCTCAGGCAAGGAGACCCGTGTCCGAAACATATATTTGGCGAGCTTGTAATTTGTTTTTTAGAGGTGGCCATCAATCAATTCTTTCAGTTTTTCCTTCTGTACTCCCCCGGTTACCTGACCGACCGGTTCACCGCCGATAAAAACCATAAAAGCCGGGATGCTCATGATGCCGTATTTGCCGGCAATTTCACCATTTTCATCCACGTTCATTTTGCCGATTTTTATCTTTTTACCTTCGTACTCTTTGGCCAGCTCGTCCACGATCGGCCCCATCATCTGGCACGGCCCGCACCACGGCGCCCAAAAATCTACGAACACCGGGATGTCTGATTTCAAAACTTCAGCTTCAAAATTTGCGTCAGTTAATATGAGTTCCATATAACTTTTAATTAACAATTATTTTTGTAAAGCCCCAAATTCCAAACCCCAAAACCCAAATAAATTCTAAACCATAATTTCCAAATTATGAGATCGGCCTTTTGGATTTGGAATTTTCACCACAACTTATTTGGTCATTGGTCATTGGGATTTGGGATTTTTACGTCAACACCAGTTTTTTCTCTTTTTTCTCTTCCTTAAACGCTTCCAGCACATCCCCGACTTCCACTTTCAATTTGCCTTCATACTGCATACCGCACTCGGTGCCTTCCGGCGCTTCGTTGGCTGACTGTTTACCCACTTGCAAACCGCTGATTTTCCCCAGACCGATAAATTCGCCACGGCGTTTCACTCTCACTTTGGCGTCCTTGGCCAATTTCCCCGCTTCCACCCGTCCGCCCAAAATCATGGAATTTTTTTCCGTGCGGAAAACTTGCACCACTTTAAAATTTCCCAATTCAGTCACGATCACTTGCGGGTTTAAAAGTTTTTCCAATTCCTCTTTGACAAAATCAAACAAATCATAAATCACGCGGTAGTGTTTGTAGTTAATATTTTTTTCGCGAATCATGCCGTCGGCGATGGAAGTGGGAAAAACATTAAAAGCAAAAAGTATGGCGCCCGTAGTTTCGGAGAGCGACACATCGTCGGGCCCGACGTTGCCCAAACCCTTGCCGACAATTTTCACCGACACTTCATCATTTTTTATTTTTTCCAGCGAGCCGATAATCGCTTCCAGCGAGCCGAGTGTGTCGGCTTTAACAATCACATTTAGGTATTTTTTTTGTTCGTCGCCGTCTTCAGTCAGCGGTTGAGCCAGTGATTTTTCCGCGCCCAGCTGGGCCGTTCTTTTGGCTTTAATATCAATGTTTTTGGCCCCGCCGACCGAACCGACATCCAGTACGTCGCCCACTCTCGGCGCCACTTTGAAACCCAAAATTCGAACCGGACAACTCGGGCCGGCCTCCAGTAAATTTTCACCGCGATAATTTTTCATGGCGCGAACTTTGCCGTAAATTTCTCCATTGATAACAATCGGGTCATTCACTTTCAGCGTGCCGGCTTGCACCAATAATGTCGCCACCGGGCCCTCGCCCTTATCCACGTGCGCTTCAATCACTGTGCCGGCGGCGGCGCGATCCGGATTGGCGCGGATGTCATCGGCATGCATATCGGCCACCAAAAGCAAAGTGTCTAAAAGTTTATCAATATTTTTATCAAACTTGGCGGATATTTCCACCATCGGAATATCCCCGCCCCACTCGTCGGAAATCATCCCGTGTTGCGACAGCTCGGTGCGCACGCGTGTCGGGTCGGCGCCTTCTTTATCAATTTTATTTATCGCCACCAAGACCGGCAATTTCGCCGCCTTGATAATATTTATCGCTTCCAAAGTTTGCGGTTTCACGCCATCATCGGCCGCCACCACCAAAATAGCCACGTCCGCCACTTTCGCCCCGCGAGAACGCATCACGGTAAAGGCCTCGTGGCCGGGGGTATCAATAAAAGTAATCGGCGTTTTAGCTTTGGTTTTTGGGTCGGTCCAAATCACCTGGTAAGCGCCGATGTGCTGGGTGATACCGCCCGCTTCCGATTCCATCACATTGGTTCGGCGCACCGCGTCCAGCAATTTTGTTTTGCCGTGGTCTACGTGGCCCATCACTACAATCACCGGCGCGCGGCCGGCGGTTTTTTCTTCGGATAATATTTTGGCTAAACCTTCCGTGTGCGTGTTCGTTTCTTCCGCGATGATTTCCCCTTCTTCCACTTTGTAACCCAGGTCCTCGGCCATAATCACCGCCGTGTCGCGGTCCAGTTGTTCATTTTGCGTGGCCAAAATTCCACTCTTCATTAATTCTAAAATCAATTTGTTCAACGGCACATTCAAAGCCATGGCCAAATCTTTCACCGTGATGCGCCCGGGAATTTTTACTGTCGCTCCGCTCTGCCGGCGCGCCTCTTTTTCCAATTCTTTTTGTTTTTCTCTTTCTTTTTTCTCCCGCTCTTCCAAAATAAATTTAATCCGGCGCCATTCGCGTTTAATTTGTTCCCCCACCCGGTCGTCAATCTTCACCGCCCGCGCGCCAATATCAAAACCAAACTCAGGCAAAACTTGCAAAAGTTTCGCCGGCGGGACTCTGAGTTGTCGGGCGAGTTCGCTTACATTCACAGCAATTAACAATTATTTTCTCTAAACCCCAATTTTCAAACCCCAAAACCCAAATGAATTCTAAACCCTAATTCCCAAAATCGTTGTATTTTGATTTGGAATTTTCTCACGATTTATTTGGTCATTGGATATTGGGACTTGGGATTTTAATAATATGAAAATTATACTTTATAACACGATAAAAGTCAATAACCACCGCACTCATGGCCCGTATTCTTAAAATGCCCTTGACACCTTTGCGCTTTATAAGTAAACTCTACCCTCAAAGGGTAAATTCTTGTTCTTTTTGTTTAAACCACCGCCACGCCGGGGACAATTCCGGGGAAAGCAAAACCAATGCCAAGCACCAGTTCCGTCCCACCGCGCGTCTCACCTTTCCCAGCCAGAGGGTCTGCCGACCACTGCTATATCACGGGCGAACTGTTCGGTCAGAAAGAAAAAGTGGTGATGATCCCCGTCATAGACGGCGACGAAGAAAGTAGCCGACCGGCCAAGCTCTACGCTCTGTTCGAGACTCTCGGTCTGATAACAGAGGAAGAGCAGTTCCAGTTCTACCGAAACTTCGTCGGAATCCATTGCCACCGCCATTTGCCCGAACTGCTGTGGTTCAAACTCTCACGGCACAGACCCCCGCTCTTTCGCCTGCTTCTCTCGAAGCTCGGCGCCTACTAAACGGGAGAGGTCCACCCCACCTGCCTCTCCCCCATTCCAACATCAATCCGTCCCGGTCTTCCATCGGGGCGGTTTTATTTTTTCAAAAATCTGGTATGATAGAAATACAAAATATCCAATTCCCAAATCCCAAAACCCAAATAAATTCTAAACCTTAATTCCCAAAATTGTTAAATTATAATTTGGGATTTACAAACGGTTTATTTGGTCATTGGACATTGGGGTTTGGGATTTCGAAATAAAATTACAAAATTTTTTGTTAATTATGTCCTCACTCCCCGATTCCTTCCTTCTCATTGACAAGCCCGCCAACTGGACCAGCTTTGATGTGGTAAGTGTTGTCAGAAAGCGAGCGCGCGCCGAGCAGGGAATAAAAAACATCAGGGTGGGCCATGCGGGCACGCTTGACCCGTTCGCCACCGGGCTTTTGATTGTCGGTGTCGGGCGCGAGGCCACCAAACGGTTGGATGAATTTAAGGCCCTGCCAAAAACTTATGTTGCCACAATCAGATTGGGCGAGACTTCGGATACGGATGACGGCACCGGCCAAATTTCCAATTTCCAATTTCCAATTTCCAATCAATTTTCAATTCCCGATGAGTCAATGATCAAAAAAACGCTTAAAAACTTTACCGGCGAACAGACACAAATCCCGCCGATGTATTCGGCGAAAAAAATTGACGGGCAGAGATTATATAAACTGGCCCGCGCCGGCCAAACAGTTGAGCGCCAACCGCAAAAAATAAATATTTACGAAATAAAATTTTTAGATTACGCCTGGCCGGATTTAAAAATAGAAGTCACCTGCTCTGCCGGCACCTACATCCGTACGCTCGCCCGCGACATCGGCGAGTCCCTCGGCACCGGCGCCTACTGCGTTGCTCTCCGCCGGACAAAAATCGGAGAATATAAAGTGGAAGAGGCAAGCGAACCGGTGATGTTTGACAAAAAGACAAAAATCTGATATGATAAACGCATAAATAATTAAGTGATCTTTGAGGGATTGCTTACCAAGAAGAAACAGCTAAACAGAGCGAAATTCCGGCTGATACCGACCAATAATAAAGCCAAAATATGCTCGCGGATTCCTACGTCAAAACAGACCTTCTAAACGCAAACATAATTGCGGCCGATAAGCTTATCGGATAATTTTTGACGTCGGAAAAAGTTTCTTCTTCGTTCCTCGCTTGTTGCGGGGCGCAAGCCATTCCCCTCAAAAATCTTTGAGGTTTTTTGTTATGAATATATACACCATCATCTGGATCGCCGGCCTGGTGGTCGCCCTGGGTGGCGGCATCGGCATCGGCTACGTTTGGCGCAAATCAGTCGCCAAGGCTCGCGCCAATTCCATGGAGGCCAAGGCGGAAAAATTAATGGCCGAAACAAAAACGAAATGCCAAGAACTGGTTTTGCAGGCCAAAGAAAAAGCCGTGCAAATCATGGAGGAGGGAAAACGCGAAGAAAGAAAAATTCGCCAAGACATGCAGAGCGCTCAACAGCGTTTGGAGCGCCGGGAAACCATGTTTGACCAGAAACTTTTAGAGTTCCAGGACAAACAGACCAAACTGCAAGAAAAAATAGAATCAGTCAGCAAAATAAAAACCGAAATTGAACAATTGCGCGACCAAGAAGTGCAAAAATTGCAGGCCGTCGCCAACTTAACCCGCGAAGAGGCGAAAAATATTTTGTTGGTTAAGGTGGAGGAAGACAGCAAAAGCGATTTGCTTGGCCGAGTGATGAAAATGGAAAAAGAAGGCGCCGAATTCTACGAAGACAAGGCGCGAACAATAATCGTCAACGCCATTCAGCGCTGCGCCTCGTCCCACGCCGCCGAAACCACCTCCACGGTGGTGGCCCTGCCCAACGACGAAATGAAAGGCAGAATTATCGGCAAAGAAGGACGCAACATCAAAGCGATTGAAAAACTGACCGGTTGTGAACTAATCATTGATGAAACGCCGGAAGTAATTACTGTCTCCGGCTTCTCCCCCATCCGCCGACAAGTGGCCAAATTGGCCCTGGAAAAATTGATGGAGGACGGGCGCATTCAGCCGGCGCGCATTGAAGAATTTGTGGAAAAAGCCAAACAGGATTTGGCTTTGGATATCAAAAAAGCCGGCGAGGAAGCGCTCTATAAAATGAGCATCACCGGCATTGACCCGAAACTGGTCGGCATTATCGGCCGGCTAAAATACCGCACTTCCTATGGTCAAAATATTTTGAACCATTCCATGGAAGTCGGCTACCTCTCGGGTATCATCGCCGCCGAACTTGGCGTGGATGCGGCCAAAGCCAAAAAATGCGGCTTCTTCCACGACATCGGCAAATCAGTGGATCAGGAAACCCAGGGGTCGCATCCGGAAATCGGCTACGCCATTCTGAAAAAATTCAACATGGATGAAGATCTCGCCCAAGCCGCGCTGACCCATCACCTGGACAAGGCTTACAATATATACTCGGTCATCGCCAAAGCGGCCGATGCCATCTCCTCTTCTCGAGTTGGCGCGCGCAAAGATTCTTACGAACAATTTGTCGCCCGCTTGGAAGAATTGGAAAAAGCCGCCGGCGGATTCCCGGGTATTGATAAGGTTTACGCCATTCAAGCCGGCCGTGAAGTACGTGTCTTTGTGAAGCCGAATGAAATCGACGACTACGCCGCTTATCAGTTGGCCAAAGACATCGCCAGAAAAATTGAACAGGAATTACAGTACCCGGGTGAAATCCGTATTACCTTGATTCGCGAAACCAGGGTAACGGAATACGCAAAGTAAGATTAAAAAATCCGCCGCTCGGCGGATTTTTTAATACAATTTTAGCTGTGGACAAGTATTTTGCCTATTCGTAGCCAAAAAAACGCCGACATGATATAATTGTGACATAAAATTATTACTTTAACTTCATCCGAAAGGGGGTGACACTATGAATAAAGCAGGACTGGCACAAGTGCTATCGGAAAAATTAAATGTTTCTAAAAGAGAAACGGAAGACATGATCAACGCTTTGGTTGATGAAATTATCGCCGAATTGAAGAAGGGCGAAGAAGTGGTGTTGACCGGTTTCGGCGCGTTCAGCGCTAAACAGCGCGCCGCGCGCGTTGGCGTCAACCCGCAAAATCCCACGGAAAAAATTAACATTCCAGCCGTGACTGTTCCGAAGTTTAAGGCCGGGAAGGCGTTAAAAGACGCGCTCAAATCGTAATTTTCAAACACTAAAAAATCCCTCAACGAGTACTCGGGGGGATTTTTTGTTTTTGAAAAAAAAACGACCCGGCGCAGAATGCGCCGGGCCATGAAGGTTCGAACTTTCCCCCCTTGGAAGATCAGCCCTTCCAATGAATTGAGTTGATGTAGTCAAGTGCCACGCAAACGATTACTTCCGTTTTCTTCGCCGCATCGCCGATGTAGCGGGATGGATCACGGAAGAGCTCCATGGTCTCGGGTGGGATGCTGTCGAACGCCTCGAACACCGCGACATCCGATTCACCGATGATGTCGAGGGCGCGCAAGAGCGAAACATCCTTTTCTTTGCAGACGGTCATCGCCCGCTCATTGATGAGCTTGTGCGCGTCGCCCGGGTAGCCGGCCATCTGCATGGCGATGTACAACGGCTCGGCCAGAATCTTATCACCGGCCATCGCCATATTCCGCCCGCACGCGGTACCGTCCACCGTCAGCCGTTCCAAGAAGGTCACACCGGCGGCGTTTTTGCGCAAAAGCGTCGATATCTGCTGGTACAGGTTGATCACCATGATCGGGAAATCGCGGTAGACGGAACTACCGGTGAGGTCACGCTGGTGCTCGGAGATGAGCGTATCCATCACCTTGCCGAACTCATTCCTGTTTTTCGTGAACATCCCCTCCATGTTCTCGAAGTTGATCGGGTTGCGCTTGTGCGCCATGGTGGACGAGCCGACCTGTCCGGCCTCGAATGCCTCGGCCACCTCGTTTATCTCCGAACGCATCAGGTGGCGCGCGTCCCGTCCGAACTGGGCGAACGCGCCCGAGCAGAGCAAAGTAGAAAAAAGGTAGTTGGCCATGGGCTCGGGCGGTAAGATCTGCGTGCTGATAGCCGCCGGTATCATCTGGAGCTTTTCCAGTACGATGTCCTCGAATCGCCCGTGCCTGGCAAAGCCGAGAGCGACCTGAGCGTTGTGCGCGCCGACCGCGCCGGAAATCTTGCCACGCAACTCCTCAGCCCACTCGTCCATGGACTTGGCGTTGAACACGAACCGTTGCAGGACGGTAGCCAGCCAGAAGCCGACCGTAATGGGCAGGGCGTGCTGGCCGTGCGTCCGGCCGATCTGCACCTGGTGGGCGTTGTTCTCCACAAGCTTGGCGAAAATGCGGATGACGTCCTTGAGACGCGGTCTGATGACTTCCCGGTGCGCCTCGCGAAACATCAGCGACCGCGCCGTGTCCACCACGTCGTAGCTGGTGAGCGGCACGTGCACCCAGGGGTGCAACGGCGCCGGCAGGATTTCCTTCATCGCCAGCACCAGCGCTCGAATGTCGTGCTTGGTCTTCTCGCGCTCGATCTTGTCCACGTAGGTCGTCGGAATACCGACCAGTTTCTCGTGCATCTCGGGCGTGATGAGGTCGAGCAGGCCCTTGTCGAACGCGCCGGCCTCGGCCAGCGTCTTCATTGCCGCCAACTCCACCTCCACCATCCAGCGCATCAGGTTGTCGTAGCCGAAGTACGGCACGAGTTCCTTGGGCTGGTACCTGGGGTAGCCGGGCAAAGCCAAATTTCTTTCTCCCATTTTTTGCTCCTTCCTTTTTTGTGGAATGTGCGAAAGTTGTTTTTCGTGAGTTTATATAAACACAAAAGAGTCGGTATGTCAAGATCGAAATCGTGAATAATTTGAAAATTTTAGCATTGAAAATTGATTTAAAATTGAAAATTAAAAATTAAAAATTTGGTCATATTAGGTATTGACTAAAATGACCAAATATGCTTACATATCCTTAGTACTCTAACAACTCACCCGAACAAAAACAGGGGGATAAAATGCAAATAGAAAACAAAGACCTGCTGACTGTTGTCGGCGGAGACTGCACCCTCCGGGACATCCTGGACGGCGCCGTCATCCCTGACATGCTGTCGGTGGAGGACATCATTTTTCTCTGGCCGTTCTTGTCTCAAGACCGGCGCGCGGAACTGGCACCGCAGATCAAGCATCTGACCGGCTCTCTGCCCAACTCGCCCGTCAACTTCGGCGATTGGCAAAAGTTCTACCGCGACGCGCCACCCAGCAGTTTTGAATCGCGTCTCGCCATTCTGGAAATGGCTCGACTCGCCGTGTCCTTCCGCGAATGGCTGAACGTGTTTCTCTTCGCCGAAGCTGATCATCTGCCACTCAAGCGCCTGGCCGCGAAACAACTGCTGGAAACCGCCGTCACCCAGCTGGAAAGCAATGTCGCCATGAGAAAATACCGGGAAATGTTCCCGGCCACCATGCCCAAGGAGGAAGCATGAGCAGGCAAAAAAATGACATGGACCAACTCCACTGGTACGTGGAGCCGGCGGGTACGGAGGCGGTGCGCAAAAACACCAACGAGGTGATCGCCGACTTCCTGGCGAACAAAGGCCGTGCCGTGGAAAAATGCTACCACGAGTTCACCGAAGAAGACGGCACGCCTCATCAGGTCTGGGAACTCACCCGCGAGGAGCTCATCTGCCTCGACGAGGCGAGCAAGAAAAGCGACGCCATCCGATTCAACGTCTACCGGCGCCACGAACTGGCCAAGACGATCGCGTTCTGGCCGCCCGCCTACTGGCCACGCAATTCTGTGAGACGAGCCAATCAGCATGCGCTGAAAAAAGACCCAAAGGTCGTCTCGGCAGAAAAAAAGCTCGAGCGGATTCTCAAGGCCCGGGCGCTTTCCGAGCGCAAACGGACTCTCGATGATCTCCTCAGCAGGAAGTAGCAGGCAGTTCTTTCCAAAAAACGGCGCTCCCGGCCGTTCCCCAAAAAACCAAAGGCGGCGATTTCCATCGCCGCCTTAAAAATTTCTAAAAATTTTTTCCGATCTTACTCAGTTGCCTTTATAATACTCACTGCGACCACTTGCTCACCCACAGTAAAATTGATAACGTATTGGGCATTTTCGTTTCCAGCCATTATCAAGGCGGTGCCGGTATCTACGCCACTACTAAGAATCTGCATGCCTTGGTCGGTAAGTTCTTTGCTAAAAGTGCCGACATCAGCCGCGGTAGTCAAACGAGAGACCTCGAATGATGCCATGCCGGAACCCTTACCTTCTCCCATGCCATAATATCCGCTGGAAAAAGCCACCAACTTTGCCTTGCCGAAAACTTTTTCCACAAGACCCCGCGCTTCAGCTGACACCGCGCGAGAAGTATCATCATAAGCGGCGAACTCCTGTGTTTCATTAAATTTATCTTCGGGCGTCATGGCCGCCTCTTTGGCCTCGTCTTTAGCCGCCTGCTTGGCCATCTCTTCGGCTAACGAAGCGGAGATACCCCCACCTCCCAGCAACCCCCCAGCCGCGCCACCATACATTTCCTTTAAAATCTGCGCCGCCAAGCGCCGTTCTTGCCAGCGATTATAGCCCCAATAGGCGCCACCGGCCACGACCACCACGCCCAACACGATGAGCACGGTAGTAAGTGTTTTTTTGTCCATAAACACAAACTTAAGAATTAATAAATATTACCCCTATATCATACTCCCTTCTATTGACTTTTTCAAAGAAATGTAGTATGATATGCCGGTGTTTTGAAATTTTTCACTTGGCCCCATCGTCTAGTGGTTAGCCAGCCCAAGGCTGGTCCGCCTCGGGCGGAGACACCTCGCGTTTGTTGAGAAATATAAATTCGAACACACAACTTATCATTTGGCCCCATCGTCTAGTGGTTAGGACACCTCGCTTTCAATGAGGTAACACGGGTTCGATTCCCGTTGGGGCTACAAAAGAGGAATTGGCTAGCGCCAAATCCTTTTTTATTTGTAAGATTGGCGATAATTTCGGGGTTTGAAATTTAATATAGTCATAAACCGGCTTTTCAGCAAAAATCAAACTCTGCAGTTTAATCCTTTGCTCGCATGTTGCCTCTTCCCAGTGGCGCGGCAACGCCTTGAAAAAGTCAAAAACATAATCAACCGCCTCATCAATATTAAACTCGCTAACTCTAACTTCGCTCAAATTCGCCTCCATTTCATTGAGCTCACTTCTTAATTTATCGAATGCCTCTTTAAAATCATCATCGGGCAATAATTCTTTTTTCTTCATTTCGATAAGCTTGGCCTTCTCATTTTTTAAACTTTCGGTCCTTTTCAATTGCCTCTCCCTGTCGGAGTTAATACGTTTGTACTCATCTTGCCAAACATCAAGAATAACTGCTTTGAAAGATTTTGCAAATTTATCTGTTGGGACAATGTCTTTTAAATAGTCGACAAAGTCATTTTCTATCTTTTTCTTAGCGATAGATTTTTTTGATGCGCAATCTTTATTATAACAGCGATAGTATGGATATTCGCCGCCGCATTTACCGGTGGAAAAATAAGCGGTTAGTGGCCGGCCACAATATGCACAAATAACAAAATGCTTTAGCGCGAATGCTTCCGACGGCCGGCTCCGAGAAATATTATCGGCCTTATTATTACGCCGAAGAACCGCCTGACATTTATAAAACAATTCCTCACTAATGAGCCTTTCATGCGTTCCGTTATCAAGATCTTCGCCCTTGCTTGTCATAACCCCAATAAAGAACTTACAGGTAATTATCCTATTCATCAACTGCGACGACACTTCCCCTCCTTTCCACGCCCGTAATCCCTTTTTGTTTATTTCGCGCCTAATTTCTTCAAGTGTATACGAGCCGGTCGCGTACTGTTCAAAGGCCCAACGTATTATCGGCGCACGTTTTTCGTCTAAAACGATTGTCTTTCTGTTCGTTTCGTCTCTGCCGTTTAAGTAGCCAAACGGCGCTTTCCAACACCAGATACCCTGTTCTAATTTTTCGCGCATGCAGGCCGTCACTCTCTGACTTTTGATATCATTATCGAACTGCGCGCTGGCCGCCATAATATTTCCGATAAATTTGCCTGTTGGGGTTTCGTCTATCGCCTCGGTGGTTGATATCAGCTTAATACCTAACTTACTCAAAAAAACTAAAATATTTGAATAGTCATTAACATTCCTGGAAAGTCTGTCCACCTTATAAACCATCAAACAATCTATGCCTCTGCCTTTCTGCGCGCAGAACTTCAACATTTCTTGCAGGCCAGGTCTATCCACTGTTTTCGCAGACTCGCCGTCATCATGAAACATCTTAACCACTTCAATATGGTTTGCCTCTGCATAACTTACGCAATTTTTCTTTTGTTGTTCCAAACTAACACCAAATTGGGCTTGGTCTTCGGTAGACACCCTATAATATATTACTGCTTTTTTACTCTCCATATAATTTATAAAACAAAAAAGGACGGTTATGCGCTCTGAACCCAACACACCAAGAAGGCTGTTGAAGCGATAACCGCCCCAATTCTGTGCCAAATAATTTTGGCAAAAAAAATCTTGATGCGTTAAGTTGGGTTCACATATATTATACAGTATTTGCCTGCTTTTCGGCAATATTTACCTTCGTTATGCCGGCGCTTGCTCTCGCCCGCGTTAATTGTCTAAAAGCCAGCCGAGCAAATTGATATTGAACATCACGAATACGCCCAATCTCTTCGTCGGAAAGATCTCGAGCTTCGTCTCCCATTATTTCTTTGTATTTACTTAGGCTGATCATTTTGTTTTTTTGCTTCTATTCTTTTTTTATACTGTTCGCACACGGCCGGATTAGAAACGCTTAGTCCTTCTAACATTTTTTCCATGCTATCAATAATATTTTGATTTTTTTCTTCCTTGGTATATTCCTTTATCTCTTCCTTAGGTACGACCAGGCCTGACGGTATTACACCGTCAAACCGCACACTCAATATTTTCAGTTCGGACGCTCTCCCTATTTTGTATTCCGAGCGTCTTACCAAACCGTACGCCTCCAACAGTTTAATTGCTCTACCGACTGTTTCTTTGTTCATGCTCAAATATTCTCCTATTTTTCTATAACCAATAAACGTACGGCCTTCGGCGTTACAATGACAGCACAACGCAATATATACCATTTGTGCTTTGTGCTTTTTGAGGTCTCGTGCATATACACGAATAAAGTTGTCTGGAATCCAAAATCTAGCCATATATCATATTACTAACTCGCGCGCGCGCGTATAAGCGGCGGGAAACTCCGGATATTTATTTATTTTGATAAGCACCCAACGCGCTCCGCTCAATCTTTTTCCAGCTCTCTTTATCCGTCCAAAACAGCTTCGCCCAACCGCCGCCACGCAATTTCTTGTGCGGTGGTGACAAATACAACCCATCCGAAAACTTTGATTTGCGGATTGAGAACCCACGAACAATAAATTTGCCGATTACCAAGGACACGTTGGCAACCACATCTGCGATCGGATTCTTAATTGGATAAAGATTGAAAGACACGTCTTCAAAAGATTTCTTCATATTCGATCTATAATGCATTATTTGCTCTCTAGCCCCCTCCTACGCACGGTTTTCCGGGGGAGCATATCGTTTCCAACACTTTTATCGTCTTCGACCTTTATTGCCTCAGAAACCCCCTCAGTGGGCCTATGGCCGAAGCGGTAGACGAAAAGCGGACAACCTATACACGGACATCGACGCACCTCAGCAACCTGACCATTGGTACAATCCAAGCATTTGGCCCGGATGGCTCGCATCGGAGTTCTTTGTTTCCGACTATTTGACATACTATAAAGTTAGTTAATAACACTAAATAATTTATACTCTTAGATGTATTCTTTGAAATTCTTGTTCTCAAATATAAATGGCTAATTATAAACAAAAAAGAGATAGCGCTAATAGCTATCCCCAGTATGGAAGCAAGAATATTAAAATTATTCAGGCCCGATCACGACCACTGCTTTTTATGAAAAAATTTCATTAACAAACAATACGGATTTATTCCTTCCACCTGTTTTTAACAATGGTCCCCCGCTCATTGTCTTGTTTTTTATATCCTCTACATACCGAAACAAACCTTGATGTTCGGAAATTGCGTTACGAATAGTTTTTTCATTACATTCAGCCACGCCACGTTGCGTCAAATCCTTTAAAATTTTAGCAAACGTCACCTCGCCACCCCGCGGTGCCTGGGTATAGATAATATCAAATACCTTATAATAACAAGCATTTGTATTAGGTATTTCTACCCGGCAACCTTTATAATAAAAATTTCCATTTTCATCTTTATAAACAATGCGATTCATTGTAGGTGCTGGCGAGTTCTGCTTGTTTAAACTGCTGAGAAACGCCGTTATCTTATCAATTTCATGTAATATGTTATCCATTAACTCGCGCGCCGGCTGGCTGTCAACAATACTCATGTCCGCTCCAGTTTTGTGAAAAAAATAAGGCTGCGCGATATTTGGCGGCAATTCGCCTCCGAATTTGTCATGTAATTTAAACGATAGCCGGATAAATTCATCTCTTATCTCGCAGACCGAAAAATTATTCTTAGATCCGGATGCTCCAATATTGAAGCTCCACAGGTCGATAAGTTTGCGGATCGCGCCGAGATCTGATGATATTTCCTTAATTGCTTTATTAGTACTAGCCATATAAAAAATAATATCACAGACTTGAACTTTAGCAAATACTATATTACAATATCAAAGTTCACCCACAACACAGTTTATCCGAAAGAAAGCCGCCCATTTCTTATCCATTGCGGATAAAGATGGGCGGTCGAGTCCGCAAGCGGCTCTCTTTCGGGACTGCCGTGTTGTGGGTGAACCTCGGCTGCCCTTTTTTGTTTTTCAAATTTTTAAATAATTTTTTATGTTTCACGCGATCGTCAATATCATTTACTATCTATTTCAGTTAGCTCTATTTTTAATTTTTTGCACCCTAATTGGTGCGTTCACCGTACCCATAACCAAAGAGTGGCTTAGGCAGCGAGAGCAACGTAATTTTGAAAAAGAGCAAAAAAAATTAAAAGAAAAGAAGCCCTAATCGTGACAATTTATTTATTGGTACCAAAATCCACTTGACATGTTTTCTTTTATATGGTACGCTAATCAGCAGATTAACATATATACAAACAATATGGAAAACACCCTCGGGAAAATCATATCCCAAGCGCGAAAAAAAAGAGAGATCAGCCAGAAATCGCTGGCAGAGAGTATCAACAAAGATAACGGCGAAAAAATTTCACCACAGTATCTTAACGACATTGAAAGGGATCGCCGAATACCTTCTAATTATGTTCTCGAAGAAATTGCTAAAACACTAGATATAGATCCTATTTATCTATTTTTGTTTGCGGAAAAACTCCCGGACGGCCTAAAAGCAGCTATTAACAAAAAGGACGAAAATACAGTCATAAGTGCCTACAAGGTATTCCGAAAAAAACTCAGCTAACATATGCAACAAATACGAGATACACTTCACGGGCTCGGATTTTATCCAAGATATACAGAGGATGAATTGGACTTTCAGTTTCAAAAATATATCTTCGATTTTTTAAGAAAAAAATATAAAACAATTGAACTCCCATTGACTACCGACGATCTGACCCTGTTGATTGAAAATGATGTAAAAAATCTCGATCTATATTCCGATCTTGGGGAAGACATCGAGGGCGAAACCTCTTTTACAAAAAACGAGAAACCGAGTGTGGGCATATCAAAAATGTTGACTGACAGCCCAGATATGGAAAACCGATACAGGATGACCCTCGCACACGAATACGGACACGTCAAGTTGCACAATTTCATAGTGCAAATAAAATCGAAATTTTCTCAAAAATGCAAAAGGGAAAGTATAAGCGGTAACACTCGCTCGGACTGGATGGAATGGCAGGCGTTTTACGCTGGCGGCGCTCTCTTGATGCCGATAATTGAATTAAAAAAAATCGTATCCCCGCTCTTGGCAAATAATTTGAACCGACTAGAAATAATTACCATTGTCGCCAACAAATTTAAAGTTTCCACGCAGGCGGCGGAGGTCCGACTGAGGCAAAAACACTTGACAATCTGATGGTAAACACAAATTACCAACCGCACTTGCATTTTTTTGCCGTTGTGATACGCTAATAAGCGGATTTGTCATAATAACCCACCCCTTTAATTTATACCCTTATGTACACGACATTTCGCAAATAAAAAAGACGCGTGAAACAGCCAATATCCATGCGTCTTTCCCCTGAAATCGTGATTATTGCCTAACACAATAATTATATCAGGTTCTCTCGATATTGACAACTTTAATCAATTAAGCATAATTACTATGTCTAAAGTTCAACCCTTCCATTCGATTGAGCCGGGTACTCAGGTGTACCACAATTCGACAAAATGTACCGAGGGAAATAACATAGAGAGGCGGAATCTCCGCCCAGGAACTGGTGGCCACCGACTTTGCGACCACTGCAAGAGATTAGAAGCGTAATCGTGGCCAAAATGTTACCGGAGGGCGGGTGCACCCGCCCTCCGGTAAAACAATAAACAATATGCACAAAGAGCAAAACGATATCATCGGAATAAAACCGAGTATGTGCGGAATCAGCATTGATGTCCGCGCCTTAGCGCGACGTCTTTTTTCAAAGAAAAATACGGAGCCGGCGATAAAAGTTGCCGAGCGGTTTTTACAAATATTCAAAGATCATGGCATATCCCAAATGCAAATTCCGCGATTTATTCCTGAAATCAGCATTGATAATTTACGCGATATCGGTTCCCTCCTGCCGGTGCTTACAGACGACGTGGTCAATAAATGCGCGAAGCTCTTTAACATACGCCGTACATGGCTTGAAGGTGTCGAGGATCAAATATATGACTGCCATTGGTGCTACACTGACCCAGGAAGATTCTTTGAAGACATCGCCGCCGTCAAACCCAACGGCGTTCTTTTCCCCGTCATTGCCCTAAGTACTGAAAAGAGCTTGGACCGTCACAGCCGCCGCAAGCAACCAATTGTGATTTGCCTCGTAGAAAGAATCGCCGAGCTGGACGACAAAGAAATACGGCGCTACACGATTTTTAATGATGGTTGGGACTGGAGTTATCCGAAAGCTCGTATTCAGCTTAAAGCGCTAGTTAGGGCTCTTAGCCGAGTCGGCATCCCCGTGGTGCCCATTTACCGAATAGCCAAAAAAAATCTGAAAAAAATTGAATCTGGCCACTGTGTGCCAAGATTATACTTGGAGGATAGCCGCCTTCACCGCGTTTCTCTCGAAGACTATGTGCGAAGCTCTGAGGAGAGCGCGGTAGCCAAAGAAACGGATGAATTACCAGTTGTGATAGAATGCATAGACCACTATAATCTTAAAAGTCCGCGGCTCAGTCCGATACTCAAAAAGTGTTCGACGCAAACACATAATAATATATTATTATGATAACAATCCCGAACCCAAATGATATCAATTTGAACAAACTTATCCGAATCATCGACCCATCACTTAAACCAATATACGTTCCAGTTGAGTCGGAACCGTTTGCAATAATGAACAATTGTTTTCCGAACGTACAAGAAAAGATAAAAAGGCAGGGCGGCGCTCAAATACTTGGTTGGCAAATATGGCAATCGGATTTTTTAATTGAGGCGGAATTTCACGCTATATGGGAGTCCCCTAATGGCGATCTGATTGATATCACTCCAAAATTTCTCCCGATTAAAGACGGCCTTGAAATACCAATCTCTCAAATATTATTTTTACGAGACCCGAAAAGGATTTATGATGGCACACAAGTTGATAATATCCGTTTGAACATAACGCGCAATCCCCTTATAGACGACTACATCGCATTACTCCAAGCTAAATTTATGATATTGAATAAAGGCAAGCGAGCACATAAATACAAGATTCACCCAAACAGTTTAAGTACCAAAGAACGTGATAAATTGACAATGATACAATTTTTCCAACAGGCATTGACAGCAATGGTAAAAAATAATATGGACGAAAATTGGCCATGTCTGTGTAGAAGTGGCGAGGAATATAAAAATTGTTGTAAAAAGCTGGTAAAAAATTTATTTATAATTTGACATAAAAGATAACGGCATATGCCTATTTATAGCTTTGATCCAAACAAAACCGGAGATGCGCCAAATGCGAAATTATTTTCAAGCATCGACTTATCGGAACCGTTCGTCGCTAGGATATGGGGTCTAATCGATATTTCAGATATAACCCTATACGAAAACAGAAAACAAATTAACGATGGAATAATGCGAACACTAACTGAATGTCTGTTGCCGGCGCACGATAGTCTGTTGAATATTGTAAGGTACTCAACCCAACCAAATATACCGATTGTCACAATGCGAAAACAATACATGGACCTGTATAATCATTTAAGCGCAGCCTACAAAGACCGAATGCAAATGATCTTTAAGAACAACGACTTTGACATCGACTTTCTATTTAAAAATGAACAAAATTTTGAGCTGGGGATGAAAAAATTTAAATTATCTACACCATCATTGCCGAAAAAGTTCTATTCGGACATAAGTAATTTTAGAAATACGTGGCAACGAAATCTCATCGCGAATATTCGCAATGATTTTCTGCAGCATAGAAAAGACCGAGAAATTGAAGATGAATTTTTTACACGAGAAAAAGCTATTCAGATGTTTGATGACGTATGGAAAGCTATCGAATACATCGTCTACCACTTCTTAATCATTAAGTTCCCAATTAAAATAATATCGATAATTGAAATACCAGAGGATCAAAGGGACCCGCAAATGCCTAAGAGATATTGTTTCGGCGCAGCGGATACGCATGCAAGTCCTGTTTAGCCACCTAATACCAGCAGATACTCAAACCACCGTCTCAAATCCCCCACCAAAAAGTTTGAATGTTCAGTACAGTAGTCTACAATACCAAAAATGTCAAACTTTTTTAGCGACTCGGCCACCAAATTGTACGGTGGTTGCCAGGAAAAAACCAAGCGGCGGTTTTGTAAAATATGGTTCGAGCCGTTGTTTTTAAGAAATGTGGCCATTTCTTTTTTGTTTTCCGTTTTTATCATTTTCGCGGCTTGATTAAGCATTTTTACGAACTCTTGCGCGGGTTCGAGCCAAGATTTACCCTTCTGTTCAAAATCCTTAATTCTTTCCTGTAAAGTTAATTTTTGGGTGAGGATTTTTTCTTTTTTAGCGGTATATTCCTCTGTGGATAACATTCCTGCCAGGAGTACATCTAATAGCTTCTCTAATTGCTGTTTGGATTGATCTAATTCTGTCTTTAAATTTTGAACAGAACCCATATTGTACTGACTATCTTTTGCGTATTCGTTGTCTAACTCTTTCAATACTTGCTCTAAATCTTGGCTCGATAAAGAAACTTTTTGTAAGTGTTCTTTTATCTGATCTAATAAACCAATATCTCTAACAAATGATTCATGGCAAACCCCTTTCTTTTTGGTACAGCGGTAGTAGATATATTTTTTACCGCTTTTCTTTACTTTCTGCTCGGCAGTAATGGAAGCACCGCAAGTACACTTAATCATACCTAAAAAGTCAAAGTAATGTTTCTTGTCTTTACGGGGTTTGCCTTTTTGTTTTAATACTGCTTGAACTTGGTCAAAAAGTTTCTTAGATATCATGGGTTCGTGGTTTCCCTCAAAAATTTCCCCGTTATATTTCATTAAACCAAGATAGAAAATATTTTGTAGAGTGGCATATACTCTGCCTATTGGAATGTTAATACCTCTACTACTAAGTAGCTTGTTTTCTTTACACCAATTTGCGAGAGAATTTAACGTATGATTGCCGGTAGCGTACTGCGCAAAAAATTCGCGGATCTGCGGTGCTTTAGTAGGGTCAATGTCTATTCCTCGTGTTCTGGGATTGTTTAGATATCCTACCGGGGCTTTGCCAGGCCACACGCCATTGCGAATTTTTTGGCGTAGTCCTCTTTTAACATTCTGCCGCAAATTGTCTACAAAATATTTAGATTGGCCAAAAGCAATATTGAGCATAAACAAACCCTGCGGGGTGGGTTCGCACCAAAAAGTGGGGAATTTGAGGGATTTAATCAAGCCGCGATCAATCATGTGGATAATACGGCCTCCGTCTACACTGTTGCGAGCTAAACGGTCGGGATTCCATGAGAGGATGCCGTCCGCTTTGCCTTGTTCAATAAGTGCCAACATTTCGCCGAACACAGTTCGGCCAGGTTCTTTGGCAGTTTTTGCCTCGTGAAACGAGGCGACAATTTCCAGTTTTTCTTTGGTGGCAAATTCGCGCAGTTCGCATAACTGTGCTTCGATAGACAAAATTTGTCTATCGTCTTCTTCTGTGCTCTTGCGAGCGTAGATAAAATATTTCATATACAAATTGTTAAAAAATTTTCTTTTACATCGCCACTGGCGATACAAAACCGCCGCTTGGTTTTTTCCTGGCAACCACCGTATAATTTGGTGGCCGAGTCGCTAAAAAAGTTTGACATTTTTGGTATTGTAGAGTATTTTAAAAATAGTTTGAACGAAATTTAGCCCGCCTCGGGCGGGCAGCTAGCCCCCCGATTTCGCCCGGTGGTGTCGTGTTCTTAAAAACTGTCAAAGAACCTGTTAAAAACAACGGCTCGAACCATATTTGGTAAAAGAAAATTTTTTGTTTTAAAATTAAACAAAAAAATAAATACTATGGGAGAAAGATATACAATTCCTAACTCTGTATCAACATCAGACGGAAAATATAAACATGTAAAAAATTCTGATACATTTCTTGCGGGGGATGCTTTTCGGGCACGTTTTTTAGATGTAAAACAAGCAGTTGCCAATAACCCAGAAAAGCGTGGCGTGTCGTCGTCCATCTTGGCTGCTTGCTATATGACATTTGGTCCAGAACGTGTTGATCTTAAAAAACTTGGAACCGACGTATTACTCCCACGTCTTAATGGGTATCTAGTTGCTTATAATGATCAAGTGGACATAGCGGAAAAAATTGAAACTTCTGACCCAGATGTTTACAAAATTATTATGGATTATGTGAACAAATATAAAGATAAACTTAACGAATACTTTAAACCAACTGGCGACGAAAAAGAAGATAGCCGACGTCAAAAATTTAAACAATTTTACGACTTGGCATTTGACGAAGTAAATAGTATAGAACATGAATTATTCACTGTTAAAAAACCAGATAGCCCAAAAACAGATGACTGTGTGACAACTAGAGAAATTGAACGTATACAGCACGGCCGCGAACTAGTAAATGCCATTGAAATGTTAATGAATATCAGAGCTTGTGTCGGATCCGATATTTTTACCGACAGAAAAATTGACCAAGCCGGTTCAAAAGACATAGGCAGTTTAGCTATAAAATACAATTGGATAATTGATCAAAATTATCCTGATACTGGCTTGACCAAAGACGAACGAAAAGCCAGAATGTTATTCTTTGCCACCATGTCTAATCAGTGTGCTCTTGATGAACTGGACTATAAAGAGGACCGCTGCTTTGATATTTGGAAAAAAATGACTTACATGACTGAAATACAAAATTTACCCCCCAAAGACGCAGCGCGCGTTATACAACAAGATACTAGACATTACGCAGCGTTAGCTGGAAAACATGGCGTATCACTCTCACTTATATCGGCGGCAAATAAGGGGGCGCGTCTATTTTCTAATCTCAAAAACATTGCCCATATATCTGACAATGCCCGCGATTTTATAGCAAGAAAGGCGGAAGAAAGTGGACATATTCGTGAAAAAGCGGTAAATATTCTAAAAAGGAAACATCCGGAAAAATACAAATTGTAAACGTCGTTAAATCACCCACTAACAAAAACTGGAAATTGTCAAAGAACACGACACCAACGAGCGAAATCGGGGGGCTAGCTGCCCGCCCGAGGCGGGCTAAATTTCGTTCAAACTATTTTTAAAATACTCTACAAATAAAATAGGCTGACTAGTGTCAGTCTATTTTATTTTGGTTGCTGAAGGGAATCGAACGCCGGAGCGATGCCGAGCGAGTTTGCTGACGAGCGAGGCCGCGAGGCGGTGGCCAGCCCGAGCGAGCGGAAGCGAGCGAGAGGCGAGGCCGATTCCCGTTGGGGCTACTACATAAATAAAAGATTCGGCGACAGCCGGATTTTTTATTTATGTAGAATCTAATGAGGAATCGAACGGGCAGGAGCGAGACGCGAAGTTTTTTCGGAAGAAAAAACGAGCTGGCGAGAGTCGGCGGACTTCCAGTGAAAGTCCGCCGCTGCCCAGGACAAGGAGTCGAGCCGATTGTGGTCGGCGAGACGACGAGGAATTCTCGTTGGGGCTACAAATAAAACAACGGCGTCTCTGCCGTTGTTTTATAATTTTCCTCCGCGCTATTTTATATCGTCTTTTGACGCGATGGCTAATACTATCACAATCACTATGAGCAGAACGACAGCGCCTAAAATTATCCTCATATTTGAATTTAATAAGTGACATTCAGAAATCCCTTGCTAAAATTATTGATGGAAAAAGTCAGATTCAGGAAATAACCGACTTTATACATCGTCAACTGATAAGTCCCTTCGTCCTGTGTTTTGTAACCCAAGCCTTCCAAATGTTTTTTCACCGCGGTCATGTCATCTTTAATTACCACGCGGTCAAAGGCGTAACTTAACATTGATCCGCCCATATTATCCGTCAACTTCACTTGATTATTATAGAGCTGATTCAAAATTGGCAAAAGTTCATTGTGGATAGACCGACTCTTGTCATTAACCGGCTCCACCGAAGATGCTTTTTCAAAATTAATCTGTGGCCAAGTTTTCGGCGCGGTGGAAGCGCCGGTGGAATTTTGCGCCGGAGTACCACTGGTGATAATGGTCGGCGCTAACGGGCACGGAGTGGTTTTGGCGCTCAAATATGGCGCGTAAATATAAGTTTTTCCTTTGGTGTAAAGAGAAAATTCCGGCTGGCGCTTGGTTAATTCCACGGTCCACGGTTCCGTTTGCACGCTCAAATTATTGGAAACGGAATAAGCCGTCTTCATCTCTGTGGTAATTTCACCGTTATAGTTTGTTATCCAACCATTATTATTTCTAACATTACCGCTGGCGTCCATTTTTATCAGAAAGCCATCTTTGTAATATGTTTTGCTGTCTAAAATAACCGACTTCACCACTTTGGTTACGTATTCGCCGGCGACAATCGCGCCGTTGTCCGCCGTCGCTTTCGCCACATAATTTGTGGCCCCGCGCTGTGGATTGACTATCTTCGCCCAACTGGCATTTAACTCCTGATCGGTTTTCATCACAAAAATACCGGGCCGAAAAGAATCCTGGACAATTTCAAAAAGGGCATGAACTTTGGCCCAATCCGATTCCGTCTGCTTGCTGTCTTCAATGTTCTCTATGATATTGGCCTGACATTCTTCTTCGCTAATTTGATATTTGACGCAATAGGCGTCGCGCGCCGCGTTGGCTTGCTTAAATTTCGCCGCATAATCATCGTCGGCCCAAGTGAGAGGCGCGGTGAATAAAATTTTATTATCCGCCAGCAGCGCCACGGAAAAATTTATTATTGACACGGTAAAATCGTTGAAGCTCAGACTCATTTTTTTAACCCACTCCAAATTACCCAGAGAATCAAATTTAAAACCAATGATACCGCTTTTTTTCAAGGCCGCGATGTCTTGCGCGTTAGTGACTAAGGACAGCGCCGAGGGCCCGGTGCCCAAAACCAAATAACCATTATCCGGTGTCCGGACCAGACCTTTGACCAAACTCGCTCCTTGACGCACTTGTTTATGGCCCAGTTCAAACCCTCCGCCGGCCTTGGGAACGGCCGCCACCATTTCCAAGGGCGTGCCTTCCAAGCTTTTCGCCCAGGCAAAATTAAAATCTTTATCAAATTTGACCAGCCCGGGATAAGAGTCGTAATCATAGGGCGGAGTTTTTTCCGAATTTGGTTCCGCCACATTCCCCGCCAGAGCGTAACCGCCATCGGGCGTGGAAATTAAATAGGAATCGTTCTCGCGAGAAATGAAATTTTTTACATTTTTTGACCATTGCAGGTTGCCGTTTAAATCAAACTTTAAAACCTTAAGCGAAGCAAAAGGCATGTCCTGATAAACGTCGCTGTCTTCCCCTCTATCGTCAGGCGCGAGATCCACCGTGTTGGCGTAAAACAAAAAACCGTTGTCGGCAGTTTCCAACAAAGAATTTTTCGCGTCCTCCACAAACGCAGTGAACGATTTGCTCCACAGCGCCCGGCCGTTTTTATCCAGCCGAGTGAACATTATTTTATTTAATTCCGTATTCTCCGCGCTCCATTCCGCGGTTTTGATAAAACCCCACACTTTGGAGGCCATTAAATACCCGCCGGATTTTAATTCAATGATTGATTGGACGTCCTCTTCACCCCGGCGGTTGCCGTCACCGGGAGAATTGGTGGTTTTCAAAAATTTCAACCACTGGACGGCGCCTTGCTTGTCCAATTTGGCCACAAAACCATCCGGTGGGACAAACATTATATTGGGGTCGGTTATGCCGGAGATAATATACCCGCCGTCTTTAGTCGGCCAAGCGCCGTTAACTTTGGTAAACACCAGCAAGCGATACGATTTTATAAAAGTGGTATTGGGAAGGGGCATGGTGCCGGTGCCATCATTGGTTAAAGCGCAATTTGATTCAGCGCTGGCCAATGGCACGTGGCTGTAGAAAAAATAGGCCAAGCTAAAACAACTGACCAATAAAACGGCCAACCCCAAAACTTTCCAATTTCTCTTCACAAAATGATGAACTTTTTTAATATGTTTTCTCATATATTAAAAACACGGTAGCAAACGCTGGTATTATAACACTGCGCGCGCCGAGACACAAAACAGCCTGACCCGGCGTTTAACCCACACCCAGTATTGCGCCTTTTTTCGGGATAGTGTATAATATCCCAGTAATCATTGGTATTTATTTTTAATTCATATCGTATGGCAGGCATGACCAAATCAGCCCTGTTATCCGCTTTGGCGGAAAAGACGGGCATGAGCAAAAAGGACGTCGTCGGCTTTGTTGACGCCATGGTGGACATGGCGTACAAGGAAGTCAAGAAAAGCGGCGTATTCGTGGTCCCGGGTCTCGGGAAATTGGTGAAAGTTCACCGCGCGGCGCGACAGGGCCGCAACCCGGCTACCGGCGCGACCATCCAAATCCCGGCCAAGACTGTGGTGAAATTCCGCGTCGCCAAGGCCGCGAAAGAAGCTGTACTGTAAACGCTTTAACAAACCCCCCACCACTTTTGATGAAAAAGCAACGAAGGCTTTGCCCAAAAGTGGTGGGGGGTTTTGTTTTGTCCGATATTTAATTTGCCAATTCTTAAAAACTTGATTATAATTACGCCATTAAAAATTACAATCATTTAATTAGTTTATGTCCAAAATCCTCATCACCGGCGCGTTCGGCCAAATCGGTTCGGAATTGATTGTCGCTTTACAAGCCAAACACGGCCAGGAAAACGTGGTCGCTTTTGATATGGCGCCGAAACCGGCGTCGCTTGAGGTCATCGCCGAGCAAGGGTCAATTGTTGATTTGGCGAAACTCAAAGAAATTGTGGTTAAATATAACATTGATACGGTCTATCATTTGGTTTCCATTTTGTCCGCCCGGGGCGAACAGGACCCGAACCTTACCTGGCAGGTAAACATGGACGGCTTGCGCAATATTTTAAATTTGGCGGTGGAATTTAAACTGAAAGTTTTTTGGCCGAGCTCTATCGCCGCTTTCGGCCCGACCACTCCGCGCGACTTGACCCCGCAACACACCGTGCTGGAACCGACGACCATGTACGGAGTAACCAAAGCTGCCGGCGAAGACCTCTGCCATTATTATTTTCTAAAATTCGGCGTGGATGTCCGCAGTATGCGCTTCCCCGGATTGATCAGTTGGAAAACCGAACCGGGCGGGGGCACCACCGACTATGCCGTGGCTATGTTTTACGAAGCGGTCAAAGGCGACGACTACACCTGCTTCGTTCATAAAGACACAATTTTGCCGATGATGTATATGGACGATGCTATCAAGGCGATGCTGATGCTGATGGAAGCGCCGGCCGAAAAAATCGCCATTCGCACCAGCTATAATTTGACGGCCATCAGTTTCAGCGCCGAAGAATTGGCCGAGGAAATAAACAAACATTTGCCTTTAGCCGTGAAATACGAGCCGGACTTCCGCCAACGTATCGCTGACTCCTGGCCACAGTCCATCGACGATTCCCCCGCCCGCGCCGATTGGGGCTGGCATCATGAATTTGATTTGCCGAAAATGGCGGTGGAGATGATCGCGAAATTGAAAATTAAGCTAGGGCGATAAATTGACAAAAAATACCTTCGCCCATACAATCATAGACATATGGCTCTAAATAAAGAAGGCGCCATCGACCAAACCAAAGAGCGTGAAATAAAAAAATCGCCGCTTGATTTGTTTATTGAAGTTTCCGGCGCGCCAGATTCAATTAAAAACGAGGTTAGAAACACCTTCAAAGATTTAACTCTGCCGACAAATGCTTTTGAGGCCGGCAACGCGCTACGCATGTTTTTAATTGACAACGGCTGGCAATACGATTCGCGCTCATTTTGTCTGCAAGACATGCTTAAAGAAAAGAAAGGAAATTGCCTCGGTTTAACTATGCTGGTGGGCGCCGTTCTTAAAGACAGGGGCCTTAGCGCGCAGTATGAAGTTATTACCGGAATCCACGATGCCTATCACCGAGCGGAAAAAATATATTTTGAGCGTCTGATGAACGGCGACGAGTTCGATTATGACCATCCAACTCTGCCAGCGAAACAAGCCGAACATCCCATGCTGTATTTTCTACCCTTGGAGCATCCGGTGCCGATTCTTGACGGTCGTCCGTTTGAAACCACCAATCTTGAAGACAGGGAAAGCGATCCGGGGTGGAAGCCTGAAGGCGAAAAAACCGTCTCCGCCATTTATGAAGACGTCGCCAGTAATGTGCTCATCGATCGGGCTAAAGTACGGTCGCGCGACAATGTGGCAGAAGCGGAAACATTGTGCCGCGCCGGTATGGAGCTCTCGCCCGATAACCGCGAAGGCATGTATATGCTTTGGTTATTAAATACCGTATTGAACAAAAAAGAACAAAGCGACGAAGCTCTGCAGCAATACGCGTCAACAAAAGGCGACGACTCCAGGTTTCTCTTTAATATGTACGGTATAACCGGGAATACAAAATATCTGGAAAAAACTTTAGAAAAATATCCGGCCCACCTTCATGCTTTCATGGAAAAATTCGTCCGACTCGAAACCGACAAGCGCGAGGCTAAATTTAATTTTTCTGTCGCCGCCTGGTGTGCTTCGAATTCAAAAACCGTCGGTTTAGATGATTTCTATTCCACCTACCGGGAACAATTGGAACAATTTTATGGAAAAGAAGGACTAAAGAAATACGCAGGTATTAAATAGCTTTTTAACATTAGATTCAAAAAATCCAACGCCGACGCGTTGGCTTTTTAATTTTAAACGTTACCATTGACTTTTAATGATATTTATGGTATACCAAAGATAGAAAGGAGGTCATGAAAATGGCTGGAAAACCGCCCTACAAGGGCAAATCGTTCTTTGGGGCCAGCTACATTGCCCCGCCCTCTCCGCCACCCAGACCGGCGCCCGCGGGACCGGGAATACATCTGGAAATGAGGATGGGCTTCCGACCCGATTTGGGACTACAACAGAAGCTCGTCATGACCCCAGCGGTACGGCAAGATGATTTCTCCGAAGAGGAACTTCGGAGTCTGATCGCCTGGCCGTCCGACCAACACGGGACAGAGTGACCACCCCCCTTCTCGGGAGGCGTGGCATCTCTGTCCCGTCTCCCAATCTCTAAATATTGACTGCCACCCTGGGCGGTTTTTTGTTTGACCCGGCAGAATCTCTGGAGAGCTCTGCCAGGTTTGACAAAAAATAACCCGCGGAATACAATTCCAGCGGCACATTCAACAACAAAAGCCGGGCAAGGAGGCCCGGTTTTTTAAACCAAAAAAGAGGAGAGAAAGATGACATACGGCACAGAGAACAATCGTTATGGCGGACTGACGTTGGTCCCGACTTCCGACCGCTTTTTGCCGCTGGCAAAGGAGGTCAAAGACTATCTGGAGATTTTCAACGAAGAAAGACGCGTCGTCAAATTCCCGACCCAGACCGATCTCGCCAGGCCCGTCTACGATTACCGGGCCAGCGGCGAACCGTTCGTCCGGCAGACCAACGAGCACATCTGCGACCATGACGTCTACATTCTGACCAGCGGTCCGGGCACGCCGGAAATGCTCATGGAACTTTTCATGACGGAAATGTACATGGTCGGCCGGCACGCTTCGCGCATCACCCTGGTGTGCGGCTATCTGCCCCTTTCACGTTCCGACAAGGACGAAAAGGAAACGGAGCTGGCGGTTCTGCCACACATCATCCACCTGATCAAGAGCGCCGCGTACGATGATCTGCACCGCATTATTTCCTGCGATCTCCACGCGCCACAAAATGTGATGGCGGCCGGCAAGCCGGCACTCATCACCGAAGTGTCCATGGCCCGACTTGTGCTGACGAAAGTGATCAACGACGCGCTCGAAAAATTTCGCCCCGATAAAATCGCTTTCAGCTTGTTGGACGAGGGTTCGGCCAAGCGTTTTGCCTGGGCGGTAAAAAGCGTCAGCGAGGAATTCGGGATTCCATTTCCCGTCATCATTGGCAAGAAGATACGCAAAGACAGCGAGACGACCAAAATCGAAGGTCTCACCGGAGATCTCGACCGGTTGCCTGGTTCGCTCGTTATCGGCATCGACGACGAAGTCGCTACCGCTTTCACGCAGATACAGATTGCGACTGAATTCATCAGGACTTTGGGCGTCAGCGAATTTTGGGGCATGGCGGTCCATGGCATTTTCTGCAAAAACGCGGTGGAAAACCTCATGGCGCCCGGTTGCCCCATCAGCCGGATCTACACCACCGACACGGTTCCTTTCTGCGACCGGCAGGAAAGGATGGCCCCGCTCTTCGAATCAAATCGCCCGCATGTTGTCCCATTCGCGCCGGAAGTGGCCCAGATCATCAGCCACCACCACTGGGGACACAGCATCCGCACCTTCCGCTAGCCTGTTCGCCTATTGGCGGACAGGATTCTCCCCCGCCCTGTCGGTTTTCTCCGGCAGGGCTTCTTCTTTTTTGTTTGACAAATACCATGAGCGAGCATAGACTTATTTCAGCACCTTCTCAGCGAAAGGAGCGAACCATGTGGCTGACAGATTTGTTCAACAAACTGTTCCCGCCGACGCCGATTCCGGAAGGTCCTCAAATGAAGACCGACGAGGAAATCAAAGCGGAAGCCAAGGAGCCACAACTACCTTCGATGGAAAGGCTTTTGAAGCGTGAACGCATATTGAAAGAGCGCCTCAAAGATTGGGAAAGCCTCACCCCCGAACAGCGCGCGGAAATCCGCGCGGCTCGCCTGTTGCTTTGGCAACAATCGCCGGAAAACAAAATTTCGGCCCATGACGGACTCCCAGGCAAATGGGACTTCGACAAACTGCCCTAGGCACAATCGCCCTTTCGTCCCGCTCTCGCCCCACCGGCTTCTCTGGTGGGGTCCTGCTTTTTTAAAACAAAAAACCGCCCTGTCGTATGCCAGAGCGGTCTATCTACCCAGTTCCCAATTTGGATCAGCTTTAAGTTTATGCCAACCCGCCTTCGCCCCGTTTGCGGGGCTACGGACGGGCAAGTCGGCGTATTCTTTTTTTTGCGCTTTTTGATAACCGGCGACGGCAATCATCGCCGCGTTGTCCATGCAGTGAGAAAGCGAAGGAGTAAGGAACAAAGAGTAAGGAGTGATACGCGCGACGGCTGTGGCCAATGTTTCGCGAAGTTTTTTGTTGGCCGACACTCCGCCACAAAGAATTACGGTTTTTGGTTTGAATTTTTTGCTGGCGCGAGATATTTTTCCGACCAGCGTATCTACAATGGCCTGCTCAAACGAAGCGCAGAAATCGGCGGAGTTCACAGTTCTCAGTTCACAATTCTTAGAATGTGACTGGATTCCCGCCTTCGCGGGAATGACAAGGTGGTTATCCCGCAGCCAATACAGCGCCGAAGTTTTCAGCCCGGCAAAACTAAAATCATAATCATCGCTATTCAGCATCGGTCGCGGAAATTTTATCGCTTTCGCATTTCCTTTCAGCGCCAATTTGGAAATTTGCGGACCGCCCGGGTACGGCAGGTCAAGCAATTTTGCCACTTTATCAAAACACTCGCCGGCAGCATCATCGCGCGTGGCGCCGAGCATTTTGTATTGTCCGGGTTTTTTTATTTGGATAATCTCCGTATGCCCGCCACTCACCACTAATGCCAGCGCCGGATATTCGATACTCTTGTCATTCCCAACCTGATCCCCGCCTTCGCGGGGATGACACTTCGTGTCAATTTCCACCGAGTGTATATGCCCCGCCATATGATTCACGCTGATGACCGGAATTTTCCACGCGGCCGACAGCGTCCGCGCCGCTTCCACGCCGACAATCAGGCCGGTGATAAGCCCGGGACCGGAAGCAACGGCGATCACATCGGGTTTTTTGCCGTTCAAAACGTGTTCAATCAGCGGAATAATTTTTTCCGCGTGCATCCGGCCGGCGATTTCCGGCACTACCCCACCGTATTTTTTATGGATGGCGATTTGCGAAGCAGTGGATTCGCGCAAGACAAAACAGCCGCTTTTAGAGCATTCAAGCAAAGCGGCTGAAGTATCATCGCACGAACTTTCAATACCCAATATTTTCATAATATTTCGTGTCAGGGGGGAGACTCGAACTCCCGACCTCCGGGTTATGAATCCAGTGCTCTAACCGGCTGAGCTACCCTGACGTGTCCTGTCGAAGCCTGGCGCGCAGGCGGACAAAAAGTACAAACATTTTAACAAAAAAAAGGCGTTTTGTCAACCACCACATCACCGCTGACAATTCCCGTCCGCCCAAGGCGGACTCCGTTTGCCAAAATCACTTTTGACAAACTCCGCAATACACCGTCCCCCTCCCTCCTCGGCCCAAGGCCGATCTGTCGGACACACCAAATTGAACGCGAGCACCTACTTCTGGCACATTTCGCAGTAAACGGTTCCTCTACCTGAGAGTTTGATGGTTTTCAGAATGCTGCCACAACGGCGGCATTTTTCTTTTCCCCGCCCGTAAACTTTAAGCCGCGGCACAAACCCGCCTTCTTGGCCGTACAGATTCAAATAATTTTCCGCCGAAGTACCGCCGTATTTTATCGCCTCGATCATTACTTGGCGAATACTGTCGTAAAGTTTTTTTATTTCCGTCGGCTTCAAGCTTTTCGCCGGATGCATCGGCAAAATCCGCGCCATAAAACACGCCTCCTGCGCGTAAATATTTCCCACGCCGGCGAGCAATTTTTGTTCCATCATCAGCTGTTTAATCTTCATATTCGGCCGGCGCTTCAGAACCTCGGCAAATTTCCGCGCGGTAAAACTCTTTTCCAACGGCTCCGGCCCATACTCCTTTTCTAAAAACTTCGGCAAGTCCGCCGTCTTCACCAACTTCAAATAACCAAACCGGCGCATATCATTAAACATGATCTTCGATTTCGGCCCAAAAGAAAAAATTACCCGGGTGTGTTTGTGCGCTTCGCCGTCATAAACATACTGCCCAGTCATTTTTAGATGCGTCAAAATAGACCGGCCATTATTCAAATTCCAAATCAAAAGTTTGGCGCGACGCTCCACGCTCACTATTTTCGCGCCAACCACGCCTTTTAAAAATTTTGCCTTGGGCGTGCGCACGGTTTTTACCGCCAGCACCTCCACGCCGGTAATTTTTTTACCGTCAATTTCATGATTGAGTTGGCGTTTGATTGTTTCTACTTCTGGAAGTTCGGGCATACTCTATTGTCATTCCCGCGAAGGCGGGAATCCATTAAAATGGTTTTAGCTCGCTATATAAATCTCGCCATTCCGGGTTTGCTTCTTTGATTAATCTTATTTTCCACACACGATTCCATTTTTTTTAATTGTTTCTCACGCGAAAGGGCATTTCTAACATCATCATATACTTCGTAATATACGAGAATGTGAACGCCATATTTTTCAGTAAACCCTCCGATTTTACCTTCTCTGTGCTCATACACTCTACGCAATAAACTATTCGTCACACCAATATACAATGTTCCGTTGCGCCTGCTCGCTAAAATATAAATATAAAATTCCCCCTCCATAAAATCGTGGATCCCCGCCTTCGCGGGGATGACAATTACTAACGCTATACTCTAACCCTACTCTCACCCAACAATCCCTCTATCTCCTCCACCAACCCCTCCCCCGGGCTCACGCTATATGACGTTTTAATTTTCTTCTCCCCCACCAGCAAATATACCGGCGTCGCGCCCACATGGCGCGTCAAGATCGCTTTTAGCGCGTCGGCCTTGGCTTTGACCTCGGCGGCCGAAAGTGTAATTTCCACGCCGTTCTCTGCCGCCGCCTTGCGCGCCACTTTGGGCAAATAAGCGGAGCTATCCATCCGCGCGCCCACTGACATTTGAGAAATAATCGCCGACACATTTTCCGGCGTCAAAACATAGGCCTTTTCCACGAACAATTTATCGTCACCTTCTTCTTCCGAAGTCCGGCCGACTACGCACACCATCCGCCCCTCCACCCAGACATCTTTGGTCGTCTCGTAGGTCTTCGGGAACACCAACAATTCCAAACTACCGCTCAAATCCTGAATTTTTACAAACATCATTGTTCCGCCTTTACGCGTGATTTTCTTTTTCGCGCTGTCAATCACCCCGCCGACAATCACCCACTGACCTCTCGCTTGATGTTCCAAGTCGCTTAATGGCGTCGCTACTCCGTGCATCGCTTTTTCATAAGGCGTAAACGGATGGGCCGTCACATAAAGCCCAAGCAATTCTTTTTCCCAAAACATTTTTTCGTCCGAAGTGGCATTGGGCGCGGGATTGATGCGGACTTTTTGGTTCATATCAATTTGCGTGCCGGCAAAAAGAGAATTCTGTTTGGCCGTCGCCGATTCTTGCGTATTTTTTGAAAAAGATAAAAGATTTTCCGTGTTGGCCAAAAGTACGCCACGGTCATAACCGAACGAATCCATCGCTCCGCATTTCACCAGCGACTCCAAAGATTTTTTATTCAAATCTCTGTCCTGCACTCGGCGCAAAAAATCTTCTAAATCTTTGTACTTGTCGTTATTTTTTCGCTCGCGATAAATCGCGTCGGCGATATGCTCGCCCAAATTCTTTATGCCGTTCAAACCAAAACGGATGTGGGCGCTGACGCCTTCTTCCGCCTGAATCATGGCGAAATTCCTAAAACTTTCGTTGACATCCGGCGGTAAAACTTTCAAACCCATTTTTTCACACTCGCTGATGACCGGTGGCACTTTATCAATGTCGCCCGACTCGGCGATTAAAATCGCCGTCATGTATTGGATCGGATAATTGGCTTTAAGATAAGCCGTCTGATACGCCACCACGGCATAGCTGGCGGCGTGCGCCTTGTTAAAACCATAAGCGGCGAACGGTTCAATCCGCTCCCACAAAACATTAATTTTCGCTTCGGACAACTTGCCGAATTCACGACAGCCCTTAAAAAATTTTTCTTTTTGTTTGGCCATTTCCTCGGGGATTTTTTTGCCCATGGCTTTGCGGAATTTATCCGCCTCTTCCCAGTTATAGCCGGCCAAATTGATGGAAGTGAGCAAGACATCATCCTGATAAACAATCAAGCCGAGCGACTGGTCCAGATAATCTTTCATCCGCGGGTCCAAATATTCCACCAGCTCCGGATGATTTTTGCGTTTAATATATTCGGGAATGGATTCCATCGGGCCCGGGCGGAACAGCGCCACCATGGCCATGATATCAAAAATGGATTCCGGCTTCAGTTCTTTCAAATAGCGCGTCATGCCTGAACCGGACAACTGAAACACGCCAACCGTGTCGCCCCGCGCCAGCATATCGTAGGTTTTTTTGTCGTCCCAGGGCAATTTATGAATATCAATTTTTTTGCCGGTGGTTTTTTCAATAATTTCCACGGCGTGTCCCAGGATGGACAAGTTGCGAATACCTAAAAAGTCCATTTTCAAAAGTCCGGCCGCCTCCACCGTGTGCATTTCGTATTGCGTGATAATTCTATCGCCACCGGTTTCGCGCTGAACCGGAGTAAAATCAGTCAACGGCGTCGGCGCGATCACCACGCCGGCCGCGTGGATGGAAGTATGGCGGGCGCAACCTTCAATTTTTTGCGCCAAATCCAACAGACGATGCACCTGCTCATTTTCCTGATACATTTTTTTCAAATCCGGTTCTTTTTCCATGGCCGAGGCAATGGTCACCTGAAAACCCTGAGCGCCGGCCGGAATTAGTTTAGCCACCTGGTCGCAAAAAGAATATGAATAGCCCAACGCCCGACCGACGTCGCGCACTGCCCCGCGCGCCATCATCGTACCGAAAGTGATAATCTGCGCCACGCGGTCGGCGCCGTATTTCTGCGTGGCATAGGCAATCATTTCGTCACGGCGGTCGTCGGCAAAATCCGCGTCAATATCAGGCGGACTGGGGCGGAAGGGATTTAGAAAGCGTTCAAACGGCAATTTAAAAAATAACGGGTTGACGGAAACAATACCCATGGCGAACGAAACAATGGAGCCGGCGGCCGAACCGCGGGTCGTCTCAATAATGCCATGTTCGCGGGCATAGCCGACATAATCGGCCACGGCGATAAAATATGGCGAGTAGCCCTTGGTGGCGATGGTTTTTAATTCGTATTCCGCGCGCTCTTTGACACTCGGGGTAATTTCAATCAATTTTGGCAAACGCTCATAAACTTGTTCGCGCAAATATTCATCGGCGGTTTTCCCCGCCGGCAGTTCAATCGGCGGAAAATGCCATTTGTTCAAATCCAATTTCAAGTCCACCCGCTCGGCGATTTTCACCGTATTTTCCAGCGCCTCGGGAATGTGTTTAAAACGCTTGGCGATTTCTTCGCCTTTAGCCATGGAGCAATCAATCCCGACCGAAGTATGCCTGTCCGGCTGATCGATGGTTACGCCGTCGCGAATGCAGGTCAAAATATCCTGCGCCTCCTCGTCTTCCGGATTTAAATAATGAATATCGCGAGTAACAATCAACGGGATGCCGGTCTCTTTGGCTATTTCCATTAACCGACCGTTGGTTTCGGTCTGTCCTTCCAAGGCCGGCAGGTCGGCCATTTCCAAATAAAAATTTCCCACGCCAAAAATTTCCTGATATTCCAAGGCGATTTTCTTTGCCTTCTCATAATTATTTTCTTTCAATAACGCCCGCCCGATTTCCCCGCCGAGGCAAGCGGAAGTCGCCACCAATCCTTCGTGATATTGTTTGAGCAACTCCTTATCCATTCGCGGTTTGTAATAAAATCCTTCCAGATGCGCCAGCGACGACAGCTTCATTAAATTTTTATAGCCGGTGTAATTCAACGCCAGCAAAATCAAATGATAATATTTATTATCCGGTCCGTTTTTTTCAAAACGCGATTCCGGCGCGATATACGCCTCCAGGCCGATAATCGGTTTGATTTCATTTTTCAGACATTGTTCATAAAACTCAATCGCCCCGTACATGTTGCCATGGTCGGTCAAAGCGAGGGCCTTAAAACCGCGCGCTTTCGCGGCCTTAACCAGCTCGTCAATCTTGGGCAGACCGTCGAGCAGCGAGTAGTGGGAATGGGTGTGCAAATGCACGAAATTTGAAGCCATATTGTGGGCTTATCTTACCGTAAATTATGGGCAAAAGCAAGAAACAAAAAAACCCCGCCGGAAAGCGGGGTTTTCTATTATTTGCTTATCTTTCGCGTGGCGTTTTTCATCCCGGCAGCCGCCGCCTCCACCGCTTTATCCACCGCCTCTTTGGCCGAGCGGTTGAAACCCGTTTCCCGTTTTTCCATCCACGATTTCGCTTTCGCCTTAACCATATCTTTCACCACCGTACCCGCGCCGGAAAAAACCGTTTTCATCAGGCAGGAAATATCTTCCACTTTTTCCTGGATATAACCGATGGAATCGGCCAGCGCCTGCAAGCGCACCCGGAACTCTTCAATAATTTGATTAACGTTTTTCAAAATCTTCCCGGCGTAATAAAACATCCAGCAAAGAAACACCGTCGCCCACAAAATACAAAACGAAATCACGATGTAAAGAATGTCCTTAGAATTTTCGATCATAGTCCTCCTAGTTAAAAATTAGGTATCTATTATAGCACAAAAATTAGCTTCTGACTTCCGCCTCAAATTTCTTCTTCAAAACATCAGCCGCTTTCTTCACCACCACATCCACCTCCGCCGAATTCAGCGTTCGCTCCGGATCCGCCAAAGTCAACCGATAGGCCAGGCTTTTTTTGTTCTCCGCCACGCCTTGCCCGCTGTAAACGTCAAACAATTCCACATTTTTAATCAGATTATCCACACCGGATAAAACCGTTTTAATTTGCGCGTGAGTAATATTTTTTCCCACCGTAAAAGCCAAATCACGCGTGACTAAAGGAAATTCCGGCAACCTTTCGTAAGCAATGCCTCTCGCCTGGCCCGCCAATTCAACCAATAAATCGAAATTGATTTCCAACACCGCCACTCGAGAAGCTAAGCCAAATTTTTTCGCCGTAAAAGGACTGAGCTCATAAATCGCGCCGATCACGCCCCCCTCGCAAATTATTTCGCCCGATCGGGTCGGATGCGCCCAAGGCGCCGATACGGCCGGCTCTTTAATCTCAAAATTCAAATTTACCGACTCTAACACGTGTTTGACGACGCGCCGCACGGACGAGAAAGGATTGCTGACTTTTTTCCCGGCATAGACGGCGCAGATAAAAGTATCTTGCCTCGGCAAAAGTTCTCCGCCATTCGTGTCGGAACGAACACCGGGCAAATCCGGCCAAAATACTTTTCCGATTTCAAATATTTTTATCGGATCAAAATATTCTATATTTTTTACGGTGTTCTCAAGCAAATTCGGCAATAATGAACGGCGCAAAAACGGCTTTTCCTTGGACAGCGGGTTGCCTAATTCCACGTACGCCGCTCGGTCGCCCAGCCAATCAATTTGTTGTTGGCTGACAAAAGAATAATTATACACCTCGTCAAACGCCATATCTTTCACCAGCGCCGCGCGGACATTATTCTCCAAAATCCGCAAGAAATTTTTTTCCGGCGCGATAATTTTGAATTCCGGCATGGCGGATTTTATTTTATCATAGCCCCAAATCCGGGCTACTTCTTCCACCAAATCCTCGGCAATGGCAACGTCCTTGGTCGCCCGCCAGCTGGGAATTATCACCGACAATTTATCGCCCTTATCTTTCACCGCGAAACCCAAAGATTCCAAAATCTTTTTAGTTGCTTTTTCCGGGATATCCTCGCCTAATTTCTTGGCAAAAATATTTTTTTCCACCACAATCGGACCGGTGGCCAAAGAAAAACGGGCCGCGTCTTTTACTCCGCCGGTTACCGCCGCGCCGGGACAAAATTTTAAAGTTAATTCCACCGCCTTGTTCAAGGCCAATTCACACCAATTCGGATCTAACCCTTTTTCAAACCGGGCGGATGAATCGGTGCGTAAACCGTGGCGCACGGAAGTTTTTCTGATGGACGAAGCGTTAAAATTGGCTGATTCAAAAATAATCGTCTCGGTTTTTTCGTTGATCCCGCTCGATTCTCCACCCATAACGCCGGCCAACGCCAGCGGTTTCTCGCCGTCGGCAATTACCAAATCTTCCGGCGTCAATTCAATTTTATTTCCATCGAGCAGGGTGAGAACCTCACCTTCTTCCGCCGGCCGTACAACTATCTTTACTCCTTGCTCCTTATTCCTGGCTAATTGCGCCGCATCAAACGCGTGCATCGGCTGGCCCAAATCCAACATCAAATAATTGGTAATGTCCACAATATTATTAATCGGGCGTAAACCGGCCGCGGACAATTCTTTTTTCAGCCACTCCGGCGACTCACCAATTTTTATTCCGCTAACCGCCACTGCCATATATCGCGGGCAAAGCTTGGCATCTGGCACTTCCACCGCCAAAGAAAAATTCGTTTTCTTCGCCGCTTTAACGGCGTTAGTTTTGTATTCTTTTAACGACTTGCCAAATAACGCGGCCACTTCGCGCGCCATACCATAATGACCCCAGAGGTCCGGACGATGGCTCAGCGACTTGTTGTCAATTTCAAAAACCGTATCATTTAAACCCAATATTTCAGCCAGCGGTTTGCCGACTTGTTTTTCCGCCAGCGTGCCGGATAAATCAATAATTTCTTTTTCTTCTTTCGGCGGATAAATCGCTTCCAAGCCGATCTCGGAAGCGCTGCAAATCATGCCGAACGATTCTACCCCGCGAATAGCCGTCGGTTTTAATTCCATTAATTCATCCTGCCCGTGCCATTTCACTTTGGCGCCGACTTTGGCCAAAGCCACCAGCATCCCGGCGCGGACGTTGGACCCGCCGCAAACAATTTGTAATTTTTCATTTTTAACATCCACTTGGCACAATTTTAATTTATCGGCCTGCGGATGTTTTTCCGCCGATAAAACTTTTCCCACCACCACGTGGCCCAGTAACGCGCCCTGTAGCTCCACGCCTTCCACTTCCACCGTAGCCAATTTCAATTTTTCCGCCACCTCTTGGGCCGGAACGGAGTCGGGCAAATTTACGTATTTTTTTAACCACTCAAAAGATAATTTCATACTAAAATTGTTTAACCAATCGCAAATCACCGCTCTCAAGCAGGCGCACATCATCGATGCCGTATTTGAGCATCACTAAACGAGTTAAGCCAAAACCAAAGGCAAAGCCCTGATATTTTTCCGGATCAATTCCGCCCTCTTTCAGCACATTCGGGTGAATCATGCCGGCGCCAAAAATTTCCATCCAACCGGTTTGCTTGCAAACCCGGCAACCACTGCCACCGCACAAAAAACACGTTACTTCGCCGTTCACGCCCGGTTCCACGAACGGATAAAATTTCGGGCGCAAACGTACTTTTGTTTCCGGACCGTAAAGATGTTTCGCCACCGCCTCCAGCACGCCTTTCATGTGCGCCATGGTAATTTTCTCATCAATTACCACGCCTTCCAGTTGATAAAAAGTGTGCTCGTGGCGCGCGTCGGTCGCTTCGTTGCGATAACATTTTCCCGGCATAATGACGCGCAGCGGCGCGCCGTATTTTTGCATGGAACGAATCTGCAACGGTGAAGTGTGCGTACGCATCACCCAATTCGGATGGTTTTTAATGTAAAAAGTGTCCTGCGAATCCCGCGCCGGATGATCGGCGGGAATATTCAAAGCGGTAAAATTAAAAAACTCGCTCTCCAGCTCCGGCCCGTCGGCAACGACAAAGCCCATGGAAGCGAAAAACTCCTCCAAATCTTTTTGGACGATACTAACCGGATGCCAATGACCGCGCTCCATTTTAGGCAAAGCCGGGGCGGTCAAATCAATTCTTTCTTTTTCCAAATCGCCGGCCCAGGACTTAGCGGCCAGCTCTTCTTGGCGCGCGCCAATCGCCGCCTCAATTTCTTTTTTGGCCTCGTTCATCAACTGGCCGGTTATTTTTTTCTCTTCGTCCGGCAAGTCCTTCAGCCCCTTCATTAGTTCGGTCAGTTCACCGGCCTTGCGCCCGAGAATGTTATTTTCCACTTCTTCCAGCGCCGGCAGGCCTTCGGCCTGTTGAATATTTTTAAGCGCGGAAATTTTTAATTTATCCAATTTGTTTTTCATAGTTTTTAAAAAATCTTATTCCAAAAATCCACGAATACGCCTTTAAACGCGCCGATGTCCCGCACCGTTACCACTACCACCAGGAGCATCAGCAAAACAAAGCCGATGGCGTGAGCCGTTTGTTCGTATTTGGCAAAATTAATTTTTTTAAATTTATTCAGCGCCAAAAACAGCAACCGCCCGCCGTCCAAGGCCGGGATCGGCAAAATATTTATCACCGCCAAATTTAAAGATAAAATCGCGGTAAATTGCAACAAATAAATGAAGCCCATCTTGGCTACCTGGCCGGTCATCACGGCGATACCGATCGGACCGGACACCGCGTCCCCGGCGCCACGACCAACAAACAAACCGATAATCAAAAAGTAAAAGGCGACAAAAATTTCTTTGATATAGACAAAGGTATCAATAAACCCGCGCCAAATCGCTTTATACCAAATATACTTCACTGTGCCGATTTCCGCGATACCGACGCCGATACCGCCTTTACCCGAATCTTCATAAACAATCGGCTTAATTTTTTTGGTTAAAATCTCTTCCCCGCGCTTTATGGACACGGAAATTTCTTCGGTGCGGTGGTCATTAACGTAATTTTGCATTTCGGTCAGACGCGGGTTGACCAAATCGCCAATTTTTACCACCACATCTTCGGCTTTGATGCCGGCTGCTTCCGCCGGTTTGCCCGGCAGGACTTGCATGATAGTCACTTGGCGATCTTTGATCGCGCTGACATCTTTCATATTATCCACCATCGTCGGCAGGCCGATCATATAGCCGATGGAGAACAAAACCGCGGCCAATAACACGTTCATGACTACGCCCGCCACGATTACAACAGCCTTCTTCCAAGTTTTTTGCACGGTAAAACTATCCGAGTCGGTGCTGGCTTTTTCTTCTCCCTTAATATTCACAAACCCGCCAACCGGAATCCAGTTCAAAGAATAAACAATGCCGTATTGTTTATCTTCCGGCGTTAATTCGCGATTGCCCCAGACAAAACGCCAGCGCCTAACCGACTTAATCACGTCAATCTCTTTTTTCTCGTCAATAATCGTTTCCGTGACAATATTTTCACCGAGGGCAGTTTGTTCGCGACCAATCTCCACGGAAATATTCTCCTGCTCGGCGATTTTGGCCAATTCTTTTTCATGGCGAACTTGGATGCCAAAAATTCTCGGCGGAAAACCAAAACCGAATTCATACACGCCGATCCCGCTCTTGCGCGCGGCGACAAAATGACCGATTTCATGCGACAGCACGAGTACGGCCAAAACGGCGATGAAAATCAAAATCGTGGTCATATTTCTTTACTTTTTTCGCCAATACGGTAAAATATAAAAGGCTAAAATTAATTAACCTTAATATACACGTTATATGGGTATAGTTTACATTATTCTTATTGTCTTGGCAATAGTGGCCGTTTGGCTGATTGCCACGTTTAATGGCTTAATTCGGAGCAAAAATCAGGTGGATGAAGCCTTCAGCGATATTGATGTTCAACTCAAGCGCCGTTATGATTTAATCCCGAATTTAGTGGAGACGGTCAAGGGTTATATGTCTCATGAGGCCGGTACTTTGGAAAAAGTTACCGCCGCGCGCGCCGCGGCCATGAGCGTGCATGACGACAAAAACGCTACTTTGGCTCAACGCGAACAAGCGGAAAATATGCTGTCCAATACTTTGAAATCTTTGTTCGCCGTAACGGAAAGCTATCCGGATTTGAAAGCCAGCCAAAATTTCTTGCAGCTGCAAGACGAATTATCCGACACGGAAAATAAAATCCAAGCGGCTCGCCGATTTTACAATAGCAACGTCCGTGACTTCAACACCAAGATTCAGGTCTTCCCGACTAACATGATCGCCGGCATGCTGAAATTCGCCAAGTATGATTTCTTCCAGGCGAGCGAGGGTGAGAAACAAAATGTAAAAGTGCAATTCTAACTTTCATCGATGTCGAAACTCAGAAAATTTCAACGACGGGATACTGTGCCCGCCGCGCTATTAATAGCCGACACTTATACGCAATTCAATAGCGGAGAATATTTTAATAAAAAAGCCGTACAACAATATATCGATTATTATGACCCGGAAAAAAACTCCACGACTGATCTATTGGAAAAATTTAAAAAAACACAGATTTTTTTCGTTGCAATTGATAGAAATAAAATCATAGGTCTAATCAGGGGAAACCCCGGCAAAATTGTAAACCTGTTTGTTGACGGCAAATATCATCATAACGGAACAGGAAAAAAACTGATGGAACGGTTTCAGGCTGAGGCAAAAAAAATAAATTCAAAAGAAATAAAAATTAAATCGTCACTTTATGCGGTACCTTTTTATAAAAAAATGGGCTTCAAAAAAACAACAGGCATGCGAAATTTTCATGGATTAAAGATTTGGCCGATGAGGAAAAAGGTGGGCTAGCCCCTTCCCATCTGGGTATTTTTTGCATCCATTCCATGCGGTGGTTGACACCGAGTTTTGTTTGTGTTAACGTATAATCGTTGATTCGAGCAAATTCGCTCTTTTCAAAACCAACAGGAAGGAGGTGGAACATGAAGACGGGACTTAAAAAGCGCGTCGCGGTGAAAGTACTCAAGTGTCGCTGCATGACTTGCGACGTCAACTGACACCCCTTTCATGACCTGGCCCATCTCTGTGCAACGGCCGGAAACACACTTCGTGTTTTCGGCCTTTTTTAAGAACGCCGAAAGAAAGAAGGACATGATGTTTGAAGTCGAAACCGAAGAAGCGATTTTCGACATGGAATTCTGCCATGTCCAGGTCAATATCACTTCACGATGCAACATGCGGTGCGAACACTGTCGCGGAGCTTACTCTGACTTTAAAGATGTCGACTTGGCGGTTGAAGACTTCCAAGCACTGGCAGAATTTAGTTGCCGCCACATGTCGGATGGCTGCGGTTTCCTCATCTCGGGCGGCGAGCCGTTGTTGCACCCGCGCTTCAATGACATAATCCGCGCGCTGAAGAAACATGTAAAAAAATCCGCTTTCCTGTCTCTGACGACTAACGGCCTTATTTTGAACACCAGACATTTGGAAATGCTTAAATCTCTAGAATTTCCAGAAGTCCGCGTCTCAATCAGTCTCGATAGCGTCGACTCAGTCAGACACAACGCGTTCCGCCACCATCCTCGTGCCTTCAAAAATGCTCTCAGAGCCATCAAATTGGCTAGCTCAACCGACGGCATTAAATGCCTAGTAAGGGCTTCTATTCAGAAAGACCAACTGGGAGAGGTCGAGAAATTGGCGGATTTAGCGGAAGCGCACGGTGCCAAGGTGCTGTCCATCGCGAGCATCATTCCCGTCGGAAATGCGCTTAAGCGATCTTGCCTTTACTTCGACCGGGATACGAAAAAAGAGCTTATCGAAATGGTAGCGACGTTGCGGAAGCGCCATACTGGAATAATGATCGACGTGAATGACCCATTGGCTTATGTGGCCAATATGAAAACCGGGGAAGAGGGAGAATACGGCGGATGCATCGCCGGAATCGGCACTTTTAGCGTGGAACCGGACGGTTCAATGCTGCCATGCCCGGTTTTGCCCAATCAAGCGATCATGAACATTATCGGAAAAACTCCGGATGAAATGACCCGCGAATTTTCTCAGAGTACCTTCGTCCGCGCGCTCGTCGGAAGAAAGCTTAAAGGAAAATGCGGTTCATGCAAACTCCGCTTTACCTGCGGCGGTTGCCGCGCCCGGGCCCCGAATGGTACCGGAGTGACTACCTCGATGAAGATCCGGACTGCTGGCTCTAACGGAGATACAGGCGGTAAGCCCTCAGGGCTTACCGCCATTTTTTTCGCAAATTCAGAATTACAGTCACTGTAGTTGAATTATCCAAAAAAAATACATATAATAGACAGGGTCTGAATACTATGATATTACATCCTTATGTATAGCGAAATCACCTCCAATAAGCGCAAATCAATTTTCCTGGCGATGATTTTCATCGCCCTGATTATTTTGCTTGGTTGGACTTTTGACCAAATTTACGGCGGGGGCAGAACATATAGCGGAATAATTTTTGCCGTTTTGTTTTCTTTGGGCATGACGGCTATCTCGTATTTTTCCGGTGACAAAATCGCCTTGTCAGTCTCCGGCGCTAAACCGATTGAGCATGACGCCAATAAATATGTTTTTCATCTGGTGGAAAATCTCTGCATCGCCGCCGGCACGCCGATGCCAAAAATATATTTGATTGAAGACCCGGCGATAAATGCCTTTGCCACCGGCCGCGACCCGAAAAATGCCTCCATCGCGGTCACCCGCGGGGCGATTGAAAAATTGACCAACGAGGAATTGGAAGGCGTCATCGCCCACGAACTGTCGCACATAAAAAATTATGACATCCGCTTTATGATGCTGGTCGCGGTGATGGTCGGCGCGATTACCATTATGGCCGACTTTATGTTGCGCTCCGGCGGACTATTTCGCGGAGGAAAAAGTGATAACCGTGATGGCGGCTCGCAACTTTTTGCCATTTTAATGATTGTCGGTATTATTCTCGCTATTCTTTCGCCACTTATCGCCGAACTGATTAAGCTGGCCATTTCCCGCCGGCGCGAATATCTGGCCGACGCCTCAAGCGCGCTTTTGACGCGTTATCCCGAGGGGTTGGCCAACGCCCTGGAAAAAATTGCCAATGAAAATTTGCCGATGAAGAAAGCCTCAACCGCCACGGCGCATCTGTTTATCGCCAATCCATTCAAAGGCGGACGCAAAAAATTCGCCGCGCTGATGAGCACCCATCCGCCGGTGGAAGATAGAATACAAAAATTACGGACAATGGGAGTTTAACTAAACAACAAAAAAGCGGGTCATCTAGACCTGCTTTTTAAATCCTTCATTACTTTTTTCCTTTATTTTTTAGCTGGATTACCGGTCCGAATATCACATCAAACACCCGCGCTTTACGCACTTGGCCACGTTCCGATTTGAGCCAGACATCGCCGGCCAAACGGTCGATTTTTGTCACCGTATATTCGAAGGTGCGCATATCATCGCCCAGCTTTGCCTTATAAACTTTTTTCTCTTTTAGACCGACGGCTTTCAGCCGGTCAGAAATTTTTTGCTTCTTAGCGTTGGCCACGTCCACCAAACCGTCGCTGACTTTACCGAACGCGTCGGCCCGGCGTTTTTGCCAAGAACGGTCCACGCTACCGTTGCGACTATGTTTTTTTACGGACATATATTTTGTGTTATCCCCTCCTTTCCAAGGAGGGGCTGGGGGTGGTTGCCGAGGCAGCGACCCATTTTTGATTTAAGATTATACAAACATTATATAAATCGGCAAGAACATTTTTCAAATCATTCAAAATTTGTCCACTGTTATAACGACGAACCGTAATGCCGTTTAATTCTAAAAACTCATCTCTTGTCACATCTTTTTCAAACGCCTTTTCGTTGCCGTGCGTAATGCCGTCAACTTCAACGGCCAATTTCAATTTAGGGCAATAGAAATCTACGACATACTTCCCGACTCCATGTTGCCGGCGAAATTTATAACCCAACGAACTGCAATTGATATGCTTCCAAAGAACAGCTTCGGATTTTGTCATTGAATGACGTAATTTATTCCGAAAATCAACATTTTTACGACGATTAAATATTTTCGTCATACATTTTAAATCTCCGGCAACCCTCCCTGCCCTCCCTTGGTAAGGGAGGGACACGAGATGTTTACCCCACTATCACCCCACTCACTTCCTCCGTTTTTTCTTCCATCAATTCTTTGCTTCGCGCTTCCAAATTTAGCCGGACCAAGGATTCGGTGTTGCTCAAGCGCACATTAAACCAAAAATCCGGATAGGTGAACGTCAAACCGTCCAGTTCATTTATGTTTGCGTCGGAATATTTTTCGCGCAGACGCTCTAACACGGCATTTTTGTCCGCCACTTGGAAATTTATCTCGCCCGAATGAAAATATTTTTTTAACGGCCGGGCGTAATCGGCCAAATTTCTATCGGCCTCGGTTAATTCTAAAAGCAATTTCAAAATCACCAGCATCGGCGCCTCGTAAACTCCGTGCGGAAATTTTACGAAAAAATGTCCGGATGATTCTCCGCCAAACACCGCCCCCACTTCCAACATTTGTTTCTTAATCAGCGAATGGCCGACGCGCGTCACGCTCGGCACTCCGCCATTGGCCAAAATCATGTCCTCGGTAATTTTTCCCGGACGGATATCGTAACAAATGGTCGCCTCCGGATACTGGCGCAGAAAAATTTTGGCCATAATACCCCGCAAAATCGCCGGCTCCAACAGTCCGCCTTCGTTATCAATAAAAAATATCCGATCGCCGTCGCCATCCGTGGCAATGCCCAGGTCGGCTTTTTCCGCCAGAACTTTTTTCTTCAAATCGGCAATATTTTTTTCCTGAAACGGGTCGGCCTGATGCGCCGGAAAAGAACCGTCCAGTTCAAAATTCATTTTGACCAGTTCCACTTGCGGCAAATCAGCAAATAATTTTCCCAAATACTGCGCGCCCATGGCATTGGCCGGATCGGCTACAATTTTAAACTGGCGGATTTTTTTCAAATCAATCCCCCGCTCTTCATATTTTACCTGTTCACCAAGAATTCCTTCATGCATCGTGACTTCGCCTTTTCTCTCCGGCTCGGAAAACTCGCCGGCCTCGGTCATTTGTTTTATTTCCTCCATCCCATTCCCCGCGCCGAGCGGTTTGGCATTTTCACGCGTAATTTTTATGCCATTGTATTCTTTGGGATTGTGCGAAGCCGATACCATCAACCCGCCGTCGGCGCCAAGATAACAAACGGCAAAATAAAAAGTCGGGGCTGAAACCAGTCCGACGTCAATCACGTCGGCGCCCTGCCCAGTCAGACCGCGGACAACGGCCTGGTGAAGCGCCGGCGAAGACAGGCGCATATCCCGGCCCACCACGACCGTCAGCGCCTCTTTTTTCAGTTCATTTTTCCGCAAAACCACAAAAGCGCGGGCGATTTTTTCCGCCAGTTCTTCGTTCAATTCATTGGGGTAAATTCCCCGCACGTCGTAGGCCTTAAATATGTTCGAAATACTCATAATTTAGAGAAAAATTAGCTTTGACTTCAGGTGCTATTCATTATATAATAGCCGAAAATAAATATCAAACAACTATGAATTTTCTTGACCGATTTTCCACCCATTTAAAGGAGGTTTTGGCCAAAGCGATGCAAATGGCTAACCAGCTAAAAAACCGCGAAATAGAACCGCTTCATCTTTTGTTCGCCCTGATAAACGAAAAAGGCTCGGTGGCGGCGGAAATTTTGAATCACGCCAAACCCGACGCCAAAATAATGGAACAAATGCTCCTCGCCATTCCGGCCGAGCCCTCGCTCGGCGCCGCCGTACCGCAACAGGTGACCGAAAGCCAACTCCCCCCGCTCTCGCCGATGTCCAAGTCGGCTTTAGAAAAAGCGCTGATTGTGGCGCAGAGAAACAGCCACAATTTTCTCGGCACCGAACACCTGCTGGCAGCTATTTTGGAAATGAATGACCCGCGCGTCGGCGATTTCCTTAAATTGAATAGAATAAAAAAGGCCACGATCCAAAAAGAACTTGACGCCATGCTGGCCAGCGCCGCGCAATTCCCGCGTTTGGGCGAGGTGGCTGAAGCAGCCGAAAAAATTCAGGAAAATATGATGGAGCCGATCATGCCGGCCATGGCCCCGCGCAAAAAAAGAGGCAAAAAAACCGAATCGGCCTTGGATTTTTTCGCCGTCAACCTGACCGACCCGGAAGCGCAAAAAAATATTGATCCGGTCATCGGCCGAGAAATGGAAATTGAGCGATTGATCCAAATTCTTTCCCGTCGGACAAAAAATAACCCGGTCCTGCTCGGCGACCCGGGCGTGGGCAAAACCGCCATCGTGGAAGGTTTGGCGAAAAAAATCACGGAAGGCGACGCGCCGGACATCTTACTCCGCAAAAAAATCTACGCTCTGGATATGGGCCTCTTAATCGCCGGCACCATGTACCGCGGTGAATTTGAAGGCCGGCTAAAAGAAGTGATTGACGAAGCCTCGGCCGACCCGGACGCCATTCTTTTTATTGATGAAATGCACAATATCGTCGGCGCCGGCTCCAACCAAGGCACCATGGATGCCGCCAACTTGCTCAAACCGGCTTTGGCTCGCGGGCACATTCGTTGTATCGGTTCCACCACCCCGGCCGAGTTCAAAAAACATATTGAAAGCGACGCCGCTCTGGAACGCCGGTTCATGCCGATTATCGTGCGTGAACCATCGGCCGAAGAAACCGTTAAAATCCTCAAAGGCATCAAAAAAAATTACGAAAATTATCATCAGGTAAAAATTACCGACCCGGCGATTGAGGCGGCGGTGGAATTTTCCAGCCGATATATTTCCGGAAAATTTTTACCCGACAAAGCGATTGATATTTTGGACGAGACGGCGGCGGCCAAACGGCTGAACGCCAAAAACAGCGCCGAAGAAAATCTTTTATGGCAAACGCGCGAAGAACTGCGCCAAACCACCGGCCAAAAAGAAGAGGCCGCTTTGAATGATCGTTTTGACGAAGCGTTAAAATTGAAAGCCAAAGAAAAACAGCTGGGAGAAAAAATAACCCAACTGGAAAAAAATCTGGCTGACCAGCCGGCCAAAAACTACGGCATTGTTGACGCCGACGATATCATCCGCCAAATCGCCAAAATCACCGGTGTGGCGCCGACCGAACTGGTTTCGAACAGCCAAGAAAAATTTGAAAAAATTGAAGCGCAAATTAAAGAAGCCATCGTCGGACAAGACGAAACCATTTCACAGATAATCCGCCTGATCCGCCAAGCCGAACTCGGACTGTCCAATCCGGATCGGCCCCAAGCTTCGTTATTGTTCGTCGGTTCGACCGGCGTGGGCAAAACCGAACTGGCAAAAATTCTGGCCAAAACCCTCTACCCCAACCAGGACGCGCTGATTAAACTGGACATGTCGGAATTCAACGAGGCTTTCGGCGCCTCCAAACTGCTTGGTTCCCCGGCCGGCTATGTCGGCTACAAAGAGGCCAACCAGTTCACCGACCGGCTCAAACTTAACCCCTATTCCGTGGTCTTATTTGATGAAATTGATAAAGCCCACGCGGACATTTTAAAGCTGCTGTTGCAGGTCTTGGAAGAGGGCCATATCACCGACGCCACCGGCAAGAAAATTTCTTTAAAACATGCTATAATAATACTAACGACCTCGCATGGCGCGGACGAGCTAAAAAAGGACTCGCTCGGTTTTGGCGCAAGCGAAGACGCGAGTACGGTCAACCGCCAGCGTCTGACGGACAAACTGAAGGAGCGCTTCTCCCCCGAGCTAATTAATCGCCTAGACCAGATTTGCTTTTTTAACGAATTGACCGCCGCTAATCTGGCGGCCATCGCCGGATTGGAAATAAACCAGCTCAACGAACGATTGGAAAAATACCGAACCAAAATCAGCGCGGGGAACGAAATTTTGGAACGAATGGTCGGCCAACTGCCGGAAAAAAATAATAACGCCCGCGACATTCGGCAAAAAGTCCGTTCGGAAATAGAGAAATTAATGGCGGAAAAAATAATAAACGGAACGGCGGAAAAAGAATATGTGCTGGTCTCGGATAAAAAAACACAAACGATTAAGATTAAATGATTACTATGGCCGCGCAAAATCTCAATGACAATAACGAGGAAGATTTTGACTTAGCGGCCATGACCAAAGAGCGCCAGCGCCAAGCCGAGCTGGACAGCGCCAGAGCCAGAGCTCGCCGCGCGGCCGCGTTGCAGCTCGCCGGCGCGCAGATTGAACAAATCGCCGCGCAAAACCGCGCCCCGGCCCAAGAGGAAGCCACTCTGGGCCATGGCGATATCGGCGAAGGGGCGGCGAAAAAACCGGCAAAAACCGAGGAAGAGGGCGCGGAACAAGAGGAAACCCCGGAAGGCGAAGGTGGTCTAACCGAAGAACAGCAAGCCACCGCGGCCGGACAGCGGGAAATGATCGGCGGACAGCCCACCGGCGCGGCCAGAGCGGCCATCACCAACGCGCAAAGACAAATCAATTTGTTAACAAAACAAACCAAAAAAATCAGCCAGGAAACGGAGAAAAAATTGTTTGTCCCCAAAAAAACATATCAAGCGTCGCAAATGAAAGACCGCTGGGTGAATGCCGTGAAAATAATCAGATACATGGGCGCGCTGGTTGCTTCTTTGTGGTGGACGATTGTCGTGCCGTTGATCGCGATACTAGTCATTATAGCGGTATTTTTACTCACGCTGGCCGGATTTAATCTCGGCCCAAGCTCGGTCGCTACCCGCAAGTTAAAAATGGAATACGAAATGGCGAAACAAAAAGCGAAAGCGGAAGAAGAAAGACAGGCCGCGCCCCTGCAAAAACAAATCAGACAATACTACCAACAAATCAACCAACTAAACCAATAAAGTAAAACATAGCGGCCGTGGTATCCGTCACTTTATAAACTTTATAACTTTACGAACTTTCTAACTCTTCTATGTCCGACACCATAAAAAGAATCTTGTTAATCATCGGTTTACTGGCCATCACCGCCCTATTGGCCTTCGCGCTGTATTATCTTTTTAAAAAAGCCGGGCCGCTGGCCGAAGTCATCCCGACCGGCCCGACGGCCACACCAACTACTCCCGGCGGTTTGCCGTCAGCCGGCGGACGAGTAACTACCACCACGCCCGGCGCCCCGGGAGCGGGTGTCTTGCCGACGGCCGGCTACGTTCCGGGAGAACAACCGAGTTATTATCGCCCGGAAGCGGTGACAAAAATTTCCGAAGCGGCTCCGTCTTACTCTTCTCTGGACAAAGCCGGTGATGTCCGCTATTACAATCCCAATGACGGAAAATTTTATCGCGTCCAGCCGGACGGCACGACTAAAACATTAAGCGAACAACTGTTTTACAATGTACAAAAAGTGACTTGGGCGCCGAATAACGATAAGGCCGTGCTGGAGTATCCGGACGGCTCCAAAACCGTTTACAATTTTGAAACGCAAAAACAAGCCACTCTGCCGAAACACTGGGAAGAATTTTCTTTCGCTCCGGATGGCACACAAATAGCCGCCAAGGCCATGGGATTATCCTCAGAAAATCGCTGGTTGGTTACGGTTAATGACGATGGCACCGGTACCAAATTGATTGAGCCGATGGGCGACAACGCCGATAAAGTCATTATTGATTGGTCGCCCAGCCGCCAGGCCGTCGGTTTTTCCATGACCGGCAACGCCGAGGGTTTGTATCGCAAGGAAATTTTATTTGTCGGCTTGAACGGAGAAAATTTCAAATCCACGATTGTGGAAGGTTTGGGCTTCCAACCGCAGTGGTCGCCGACCGGAAAAAAGCTTTTATACAGCGTTTACAGCTCGCGCACCGACTTGAAGCCGGAATTATGGGTAGTTGATTCTTATGGACAGCAGATTGGTTCCAACCGCAAGAGTTTCGAGCTCAATACCTGGGCCGACAAATGCGCTTTTGCCGGCGATACCACCATCTATTGCGCCGTGCCGCGCACTTTGCCGCAAGGCGCCGGGCTGAAGCCGGAAATAGCCGCCGGCACGCCGGATGATGTTTACAAAATTGACTTGGCTTCCGGTTTAAAAACCGTTATTCCGACCAATGGCAACTATTCCGTATCTAACATCTCTTACGACGAGACGAACAAGCGCGTCATTTTTACCGATGCGTCGCAAAGCGGAATTTTTGAAATAAAAATTTAAGATTAAAATAATCGCCCGGCCGACTATATGAAAAAGTTTTATTTTATCTCTTTCGCCGTCGTAATCGCCTTCGCCGTTTTGTTATTTTACCAAATCCGCCAAACGAAAAATATTTCTATTGACCGCGCCAACAAACCGCTGATTGAGGAGGCCGCGGTGGAAATTCCGGTTGACCCGAACGACCCGATTTACGGCAATCAGGGCGCGGCCATCACCGTAACTGAATTTATTGATTTAAACTCCGACTCGGGCCGACAAGTTCATGCCAAGATAAAAAAATTTGTCAGTGAGCACCCGACCGAAGTGCGTTTGATATGGAAAGACATGCCCTACTCCGGATTTTTTTCCGCCGGCGATTACCTGCCGCATCAAGCCGCCTGGTGCGTCTTCAAACAGGACAAAACAAAATATTGGGATTACCTGGACGCGATTATCCTCTTGCGCGGAAAAATTAACGTGGAAAAAAACCTATCCGCCGCGCTGGAGGAACAAAAACTCAATTTGTCCGCCTGGCAATATTGTTTGAATTCTTCCGAAGCCAAGGCGCGAATTGACGCTTCGGTTTCTTTGGCGAAATCGCTCGGCCTGAAAAAAGGCCCGGAAATTTTTATTAACAATAAAAAGGTTAATTTTCTGGATGAAATTGATTTGGATAAATTACTGACCGAATTGATAAAAAAATATTAGATGGAATATAGAAGTTTGAAGTTGGAAGTTAGAAGAAATGTAACGAACTACGAAGGGTGTAGAAGTACAAAAATAAAAGTAAGGAATGAAGAGTAAAGAATAATTGCCT
>JAQTYG010000007.1 GCA_028688375.1 Patescibacteria group bacterium
TCGGGCCTTCGTCTTTCTTTTCTTCAGTTTTTCCCGACGTCGAGTCGGGACCCCGACCTTCCGTCGGGGCTGTTTTCTTATTCTGTTCAGTTTGGTACATTTTCATCCCCACCGCCTGCGCCGACTTGGACAGCGCTTCACAAGCCTTTTTCATGGCCTCTACGTCATCCTTATCTTTTACTTCTTTCACCCACTTCAAACCTTCTTCCACATTTTTCTTTTCATCGGCGGTAATATCAATCTTTTTCTCTTCCACTTCTTTCATCATTTTTTCGGTGGTATAAACCATCGTATCGGCGATGTTTCTAGACTCAATCAATTCCTGTTTTTTCTTGTCTTCGGTGGCGTGCGTTTCCGCTTCTTTTTTCATTTTCTCCACTTCATCCTTGGACAAGCCGGAGGACGCCTCAATGCGGATTGATTGTTCTTTGTTGGTGGCTTTGTCTTTCGCCTTCACGTTCAAAATGCCGTTGGCATCAATGTCAAAAGTCACTTCCACCTGCGGGACGCCACGCGGAGCCGGCGGAATGCCGTCCAGCATAAACCGGCCGAGGGTTTTGTTGTCGCCGACCATCGGACGTTCGCCCTGCAGTACGTGAATCTCCACGCCCGGCTGATTGTCGGCCGCGGTGGAAAACACCTGCGTCTTGGAAGTCGGAATGGTAGTATTGCGCTCAATCAATTTGGTCATCACTCCGCCCAGGGTCTCCAAGCCGAGCGACAATGGCGTCACATCCAAAAGCAAAATGTCTTTCACTTCGCCTTTAAGAATACCACCCTGCACGCCGGCGCCGATCGCCACCACTTCATCCGGATTGACGGTGATGTTCGGCTTCTTGCCGAAAAACTTTTCCACGGTGGATAAAACCAAAGGCATACGGGTCATACCGCCAACCAACACCACTTCGTTGATATCTTTGGTTTCCAATTTGGCGTCAGACAGAGCGTTGCGCACCGGGCCAAGAGTTTTCTCCACCAAATCACCGACCAATTCTTCCAGTTTGGCGCGGGTTAATTTCATTACCAAATGCTTCGGGCCGGATGAATCGGAAGTGATAAACGGCTGATTGATTTCTGATTCTTGCGCGGTGGACAATTCAATCTTGGCTTTTTCCGCCGCTTCTTTGATGCGCTGAAGCGCCAGATTATCTTTGCTCAAATCAATCCCCTGGTCGCGTTTGAATTCATCCAAAATCCACTGAATCAAGACCTGGTCAAAATCATCACCGCCAAGATGGGTGTCGCCATTGGTGGAAAGCACCTGAACGTTATCCGGCGCCACTTCCAAAATGGAAATATCAAAAGTCCCGCCGCCTAAATCGTAAACGGCGATCTTCTGTTCGGTCTTTTTATCAAAGCCGTAAGCCAGAGCGGCCGCAGTCGGTTCATTGATGATGCGCAGCACGTTCAAACCGGCAATCACGCCGGCGTCTTTGGTCGCCTGGCGCTGGGAATCGTCAAAATACGCCGGCACGGTAATAACCGCGTCGGTAATTTTTTCACCCAGGCGCTCTTCCGCGTCTGATTTCATTTTGCCGAGAATCATGGCGGAAATTTCCTGCGGGCTGAACTCTTTTCCCTGAAGCACTACCTTAACACCTTCACCGGCCTGCACGATTTTGTACGGCATCAATTTCAAATCGCGTTGCACTTCGGCATCATTAAAATGACGGCCGATTAAACGCTTGATGGAATACAAAGTGTTTTCCGGGTTGGTGACGGCCTGGCGTTTGGCTAGTTGGCCGACCAGACGTTCACCGGATTTGGAGATGGCCACGATTGACGGCGTGGTCCGCGCTCCCTCTTTATTTTCCAACACCTTCGGCTGACCGCCTTCGATGATAGCCATGCAGGAATTGGTGGTACCGAGATCGATTCCTAATACTTTGCTCATATATAAAAAATAATTATTATATATTGATTAAATCTTGTTAAAATCCTCCTGCGAAATTGACCAGTCAACTTTTTTTATTTCTGTAAACTGTTCCAAATTTTTCTCAACGAATGGCTGCCAGGTGCAAAGATAGATTGAAACACCGGCCCAGCCGTCGGTCGGTTTAATATATGCAGTGCCGCTCGCCACTTTGATATAACCTACGGTATCAGCTAAATTAGGAGAAAAACCGGCTTCTATCGCGGCCCGCCTTATTGTTTCATTAATAAGAGCGCTTCGTGAAAAATTGCCGCCAAAATATCCGAACGAAGATGTTACCATCTTGGTCAATGAATTTTTGTAACCCGCGCTATCCATGTCAGCTCCGTTGCAGTATTTCAGTTTATCGTCCGGGCCGTTTGGCGACACAAAATATGAAATGTTGACGTCAACCGAAGCATCGAGCTTGGCCGTCGCAACGGCTTTTTTTTGTTCCGCCGTCATACCGGAACTGTCTCTGGCGGTATTAGCGCAGCCAAAACCGGTGAAAATTAAAACGCTTACGACCGCTACCGCAAGAAATATTTTTTGCATATAAATTAAATTTATTTTGCAACGATAACTTTAGCCGCTTTAATCACCCGGCCACCCATGGTATAGCCGCCGGAAATCTCTCTAATTATTTCATCTTCCTCGGCGTTATCGGACGGCTCGTGGCCGACCGCTTCGTGCAATTCCGGATTAAACTTTTCACCCACGGTTTTTATTTCTTCCACGCCGTGATTTTTTAAAATATCGGCAAATTGTTTGAGGACATGTTTTACTCCATCCATCCAAGCGTCTGGATTCCCGCCTTCGCGGGAATGACAAGTAACGGCCGTTTTCAAGTGTTCATACACCGGAATAAACTCCTCCAAAATCTGCTGTTCGCTCATTTGCGCCCACTCGGCCCGGCGCGTAGCGGTTTCTTTTTGTAAATTTTGATAATCAGCCAGCGCTCTGTGCCAATTAGTTTTGTATTCTTCCGCCGTACCGCCGTTATTCTTTTCAAAATGTTTAATGAAATTATTCAGCGTCGTGCCGGTAAACGGGTCAATTTTATATTTCTTATCCGCCAAAACTTCTTTCGGATCCACCCAAACCCATTCACTCATCTCATCGCTGGCCTTTAATTCTCCACCGCACATGTGCGCGGCAAAATCCAAGAAAATAAAATGGGCCTGGCGGTGAAAAAACTTCGGCGCAATGGCTTCCTGAAAACCAAGATACTCCACCCGGTCAACCTCTAAACCGGTCTCTTCCATCACTTCACGCTTGTTGGCATCCTCGCAGGTTTCGCCCAGCTCCACGTGTCCGCCGGGAATATGCCAGCGCTCGCCCCACTTGGGCGAACGAACCAACAGTACCTGGCCCTCGTCGTTGTAAATCAACGTGCCGACAGTCGGCTCGGGATAGGTTTGCTTCCATTCAGGATTATATTCAGCCGGCATAAAATTACATTAATTCTTTAACGCGGTTCATTAACGCGTAGTTGCGGGAATAATCCATGCGCATCGGCCCGATCATTACCAGCAGACTGCCCTCGTCGCGATTGAACGCCAGCGCGGCCAGCATATTGCCGAAATCGTGTTCTTTGCCCAATAAAAATTTCGGCATATCATAAAACCCATCGTCTTCAAAAAACTGATTTAAACACTGGTCGCAGTGATCCAAAATTTGCGACAGGTCAGCCACCAGCTCCAAAGCGCGGAACTCGGGTTTGGCGAACAAATTGGACAGGCCGGCGAAATATACTTTATTCGGAGACGGCGCAAAAAAAACCGTTTCTCCCGAGAGCTCCGCCAGCGTTCTGGCCAAATGTTTGTATTGAAGCTCCGGATCGGTCGCCTCTTTCAAACTCATACCGAGAACATCGTTGTCTTTTTTAGAAATTTTAGCTTTGGCCAAATCCAAATTTTTCAAATAAAACCGATAACCCTTTTCCGTCGGCACTCGGCCGGCGCTGGTATGCGGATGCGTCAGATAGCCTTCTTCCTCCAAGGCGCGCAAATCGTTGCGGATGGTCGCCTCGCTCCAATCCAAGCCCGCTTCGGAAATTAAAAACCGAGAACCGATGGGTTCGGCCGTGGTGATGTGACTTTCAATCACTAAATTTAGAAGTTGTTTTTGACGTTCGTTCATACCCTGTATTTTATCACTCTACTGCTTTGAGTGATAATATACCAGAGCTTATCCACAGTGTCAACCCCTCACTCAGCCCCGCATTTTGCGGGGCTGAGTGAGGGGCCGGGACCCCTTCATGGAAACAATCAAAAACCCCCATTTCTGGGGGTCTTTATTTTATTTCTTCTTCGTTATTCCTTATTACCGCTGATTATCTGTATTTCGCTTAACAGCACGTTTTCCACATAAATACCGCGCGGGTAAAAAATGCTTTCCAATTCATGTTTCAGTTGTTCCTCCACTTCATCGCGCCGAGCGCCGATAATATCTTGATAATTAAAGCGGGAGAACACCATGCGCACGCGGCTGCGAATGGTCGGCCGAACAATTTTTTCCACAAAATCTTCGCCGATGGTTTGCCAAATTGACGGTACCTGATGGACGTCTAAACGAAGCAAAATCGTCCCCTCCACGCCCACGCGCTTGTTGTCCAAAGTAATAGCGGCAATCGGAATATCGCCCAAGGCGCGCGCCAGTTCCACGTTAAATTGTCGGTTGACACTGTACTCCAATGTTTGAGTGTTGAACAATTTGGCTTTCTGCCAAAAAGGAATTTTTAAATGTAAGCCCGGAGTTAATACTTTTTTCAAAACACCGCGGCCCATATCATAAACGCAAGCCACATAACCGGGCGGCACGTGAATAAAAAAGCCCTTGAGGACGTCCTCGACCACGAATGAATACATTAATTTGTCCAGTGAATCTCCAGCCATATTAAGGGTGTTTTACCGCATTTTCCGGCTCTTTGGGAGCGGGAAAAATAATCCATCTGATGAAGGCCAATGTATCAGAAAAGACCATACTTGTCAAGATGAAGAGAGACTTGGCCATCGGCAAAATCCAGAGGGCGACAAAAACAAAAAGCGGAAATAAAACGAGAAAAATCGCCTCGGATTTTTCCCATTTTTTGTCGGTGAATTTTTCCAAAAAAATAGAGACGAGGAGATAAGCGGCGCAAATACCGGCCCACAACGCGTCGTGATATACCCCGATGTTGTGCCCGAAGAAAATATTATTTATCGCGCCCGGGAAACTGACGGTGCCATAAAGCACTTTGACCAGTCGTTCGCCGAAAATACCGCTAATGAAAACTTGATACAACAAAATTAAAACCAGAAGCTGGATGCCCAGCACCGTGACTTTGGCCCAAGGAGAAATCCGGTTGGCGCGCATAATGCGCCGATATTCCTCGTTCTGCGCCACCCGATCATTTTTGAACGACTCCGCGGTTTTTTGCGCCTCTTGTTCAATCTTTTTTTGTCGCGCGCTATCGCGCTGAGCGATTAAGGATAACGGTAAAAGAACCAAACGTAAACAAACGGTCAAAATGATCACCGCCCAGCCCATGTTCTGTCCGGCTAAACTGTTGTAGATCCAAACCAGCGCGTTTAAAAGCGGCTGATACAGGAAACTAAACCAAAAGACGGCTAGCATAATTTTTTATTTTTCGTAAAGTTCAACACTCAAAATTTTAACCGGCGTAACCGGGCTGGAACTTTCTCCGGAAGCGCCCGCCGTGACCGGCGCTTGAGCGATTTTGTCCACCACTTCCAATCCTTGAATCACGTACCCGAAAATAACGTAATTTTTCGGCAAGGCGTAATCTTGGTGCATGATAAAAAATTGGCTACCGTTGGTGTTCGGGCCGGAATTGGCCATGGCCATGGTACCGCGGGTGTATTCCCCGTCAAACGGTTCATCGGCAAACTGGTAACCCGGACCGCCGGTACCGTTGCCCAATGGGTCTCCGCCTTGAATCATAAAACCTTTTATCACCCGATGAAAAATCGTATTATCATAAAACTTCTTAGCCGCCAAAGTGATGAAATTATTAACCGTAATCGGAGTCTTGTCGGCGGTAAATTCCACGGTCATATCGCCGGCGTCGGTTTTAAGCACGGCGTAATATTTTTTTGTTTTATCGATTACCATAGTTTGCGTGTTATTAGTTGCCCCGGCGGTTAAATCGTCGGCGGCGGATTTTTGTTGCAATACCGGCGAAGCCTCGCCCGGTTTGGCGATGCCGTTAGCGACTTCATCCAAACGGCCTTCCAGTACTTTTTGGCTGTCGGAAAAATCGGCGGATACCTCGTCGCTGGTGGCCGGCACACCCGGGGTTTGGTAATCCCCGCTAAACAAGCTACAACCGGAAAAAAACAGCAAAGCCGTAAACAATAACAATGCTCTAAAATAGCGCATAGTCACTAAAAAATACGTAAATTAGGTTCGCTTATCTAATATAATAGCTTAAATAAGCAAAAAAGAAAAGCCCGGTAGAATGCCTTCGGCCTCTACCGGGGAAACCCGGCAAAGTACCGTTAGAGATTCTACCGGGGTTGCTAACCGCCCGTTTTTCTGCATGCGCTCACACCATTCCCTTCCTTCTCAGCCTCTGGCTGACGCCGCGTTTGCTCTCGTGGACGCATCGGTCATGACCTCCGGCCCAGCGGTCGCGCACCCTTTTGGGCAACGGCAGATGGCGCCTGGTGGCGCGGAGCTGTTTGAGAGCATCGATCACTTCTCCGGCGGGGATCCAGCCTTCAACGATGAAGGCCGCGAGTTCTCCCCAGAGCTCCGACAAAACATCCGAATGGACCGAGAGCGACGGAGCTTTAGGGTGGGACGAGGCCCGAGCCAGGAGCTCGCGCAGCACCCCCCTGGCGCTGGTCTCGTCAAGCAGATGGTTGCGGATGTCGTCCCTGACCGCAAACCACCAAGCATGAGGACTGCCCAGAACACTAACCGAGATACCCACAAACGTCGCCATTTTTTGCCTCCTTTCTGGCGGACGGTTAAACGCCTGACGCGCAGAATTACGCGTTTCGGCGCGAGAAAAAGAACCACCTATAATTTACCACTTTTTTGACCTGGTTGAAAGATTAAAACAAAAAATTCCTTTTTAGGGAATTTTTACGCGGAGAGAGAGGGATTCGCGTCCTGGGTGCCCGAAAATATGCCACTGGCATATTTTCGTCATCTCGGCTTCGCCCTACGGGCTCGCCTCATTCGCACCCTTCGAATCCCTCTCTTTCTACACAACCGTTAACAAAGCACCGCCTTAAGGCGGTGCTTTGTTAACGAGCGGAGAGAGAGGGATTCGAACCCTCGATACCTTGCGGTATACATGCTTTCCAAGCATGCGCCATCGACCACTAGGCGACCTCTCCTGGTATATTTTGTAACAAAAATTTTATTCTTTCCCTACCTTTTCCTGATTTTAAAAATAGTTCTTCTCGTTTTGCATCTTCTTCTGACAGAAACGCTTCATAATAGATTAATTTCCAGGGTATACCTCTGGCGGTAAAAGGAGACCTCTTGCTATTGTGGTAACTCATCCTTTGTTTTAAATCAGTAGAATATCCGATGTATTTTTTATCTAACTTTTCGCTATAAATAATATAAACGTAATACATATTAATAAGCGCCATCGACCACCCCGCCCTCAGCCCAAGGCTGATGGGCCTTGGGCCCAAAGGCGGGTTCGCCTAGGGCGAATAGGCGACCTCTCCTGATGTATTTTTTTGTTTTCCGATTTTACTCTTTAACAGCGCAAAAGTCAACCCCAAAAACAACACCGCCATCCCCCACTGCGCCGGGGTTAAACTGGCGTAGCGAATATCAGCGCCGAGTAAATCCGTCGCCCGCAAAAAATCCAACGCAAACCGGGCGACAGCATAAATCAAAAACGACACGACAAACAGCCGGCCCGGATGCTGAAGAAATTTCTTATAAAAAATCAAACAAACAACAAAAATAAATAGCGCCAACAGCGACTCGTACAGCCCCAAATCATGCCGAGCGCCAGCCGGGAAATTCACCGTCAGAAAAAAATCAGACAACCGCCCCGGGTGGTCATGAATAAGGAAACAACCGACGCGCCCGATCGCCCAACCCGGCCACATCGCTAAAGTCATAATATCCAAATACGGCAAAAAATCTTTTAATTTAATTTTTTTTGCGCGCGCCACGGCCCAAATCGCCACGGCCGCGCCGAGCAACGCCCCCAACGAAGACGCTCCGCCATGCCAAACCTTAAAAATTTCCGTCGGCTGAGCCAGAAAAAACGCCGGTTCATAAAAAATCACATAAAAAATCCGCGCGCCGGCCAGACCGCCGACCAAGCCCCAAGCAAAAATATCTAAAATAATGTCCGAGGACAACGCCATTTTTTTAGCCCACCGCCGGGACAACCACAGCGTTGTCAGCGCGCCGAGCGATACCAAAAGCCCCCAAACCTGAATGGTTAAAGGGCCAAGGTTGATGGTATGAAATTCAAAATAAGGAATCATTTTTTACTTCAAATAAGCAATCACATCTTCCGGACGATTGATCACTCTTACCAGATCCTGATCGCCGTGACTAATGGTCTTAAATTCAGTATAAAGTTTGTTGATAAAATCAGTCAACGGTTGCCAAAATTCATTATCGTAAAGCATTAACGGCATCGGTTCCATTTTGCCGGTTTCCACCAACGTCAGCAATTCAAATAATTGGTGCATGGTGCCGAAACCGCCGGGGAAAAAAACGAAGCCACGGGACGGCGCGGTGATGATTAGTTTGCGCACAAAGGGAAAAGAGAAGCCGATGGAACGAGTCAAATAATTATTGCGCCGTTCCATTGATTTAACGCGCATATTGATACCAATACTCTCTCCCCCGCTTTCATAAGCGCCTTTGCTGGCCGCTTCCATGATACCGGTACCGCCACCGGTGACCACGGCATATTGATTTTTCGCCAGCAATTTTCCCGTGTCATAGGCGGCATTGTAATATTTGGAACCGGCCAAGATGCTTTTGGTGCCGAGCACGGTGACGTCGTTTTTCACTTTTGTCAAAAACTCAAAACCGTCCACCAATTCGGACATGATGCGGAAGATACGCCATTCGGCTTCATGTTTTTCCGCGCCTTGCGGGCTATTAATATTGGGGCGGTCGGTGGTATTTTTGATAAACTCAAAAGCCGATTCGGCGTCATCCACCACCTGCCATTTGTCCAAATCAGCCTCATTCAATGAGCCGACGGTGGCGGCGGATTTTTTCCGCATAAAATCAACCAGCGGACGCCAAAATTCCGAACCGACTAAAATAATCGGCACGTCCGGCATGTGCCCCATTTCAATCAAATCCACTACTTCAAAAAATTCATCCATGGTGCCGAAACCGCCGGGGAAAAAAACGAAAGCGTTGGCCGGCGAGGTAAGCATCACCTTACGAGTGAAAAAATAATAAAAAGCGGCGGATTTTTTGACGAACGGATTAATCCGCTGTTCAAACGGCAATTGAATATTCAAACCGACCGAATTACCGCCGGCTTCGTAGGCGCCCTTATTGGCCGCCTCCATGATGCCCGGACCGCCACCGGTGATGGTGGTAAAACCGTTTTTGCCCAAAAGTCGGCCGAGCTCTTCGGCGATTTTATAATATTTGGTATTTGGTTTTAAACGCGCCGAACCCAGCACGGTGACTTCATTTTTTAATTCGCCTAAAAATTCAAAGCCCTCCACAAATTCCGACATGATGCGGAAAATGCGCCAGGATTCTCGGTAATCCACCATCTCGCCGGTGGTAACTAATTTTTTCTCGTTGTCTTCCACCGCGGGCTCAGCTGATTTTATTTCTTCCTCCATATTCGTATATTTATTACTGGTTAATTTCCAGGTGATGCCCCAAACGTAAAATAACGCTTTCCCCCATCCGCGGGCCAATCAGTTGCGCGCCCACCGGCAAACCGGCTTTGGTAACACCGGCCGGCACGGATAACGCCGGCACGCCGGCTACAGCCGCCGGACTGACAAAAATATCGGAAAGATATAAGGCCAGTGGGTCGCCGGCTTTTTCGCCAAGACCGAAAGCCGGAAACGGCGAAGTCGGAGTAATTAAAGCGTCAACTTTTTTAAACACTTCATCAAAATCACGTTTAATTAATGTCCGCACTTTCTGCGCTTTCTTATAATAAGCATCATAATAACCGGCGGACAAAGCATAAGTGCCGATCAAAATGCGCCGTTTTACTTCTTCAGGAAAACCGGCGGCGCGAGATTCGGCATATAGGTCAAATAAATTTTTTGTTTTGGCGCGGACGCCGTAACGCACACCGTCCAATCGGCCGAGGTTGGAGCTGTCTTCGCTCGGCACGAGAATATAATAAGCGGCAATGGCGTATTTAGTATGGGGCAAACTGACTGACACAATTTTACAACCAAGTTTTTTCAGCGCGTCAATTTTCGCGTCAATTATTTTTTCCACTTCCGGGTCAATGCCTTTAACATTAAAATATTCGACCGGCACGCCCACCGTCATGCCTTTGACGCTTTTCTCCAACTCTTCGGTATAAGCCGGCACGGCATCAGTCACGGTGGTGGCGTCTTTCGGGTCATGGCCGGCGATAACTTCCATGATCAAAGCCAGGTCTTCCACTGTTTTGGCCATCGGACCGACCGTATCTAAAGAAGAAGCCATCGGCATAATGCCGTAGCGAGAATTCCGGCCGTAACTGGGGCGCAAACCGGCCACCCCGCAAAAACTGGCGGGCTGACGAATGGAACCGCCGGTGTCCTCGGCCACAGCATAAATACACTCATGGTCGGCCACAGCCGCCGCTGAACCGCCGGAGGAACCGCCGGCCACTTTGGTTTCATCAACCGGATTACGCACCGGTCCGTACATACTGTTTTCATTGCTGGCGCCATGCCCGAAAGCATCGCAATTATTTTTTCCGATAATTATTCCGCCGGCAGAACGGATTTTTTTAATCACCGTTGCTTCATAAGGCGCGGTATAGTTATCCAAAATTTTGGCCGCCCCGGTGGCCCGCATCCCGGCCACGCAAATCGCGTCTTTAACACCAAACGGAATACCGGCCAGCAGGTTAGAATTATTATTTATTTTTTTATCCGCCGCGGTAGCATCGGCCAGCGCCTCATCTTCGGCGACGGTAATAAAAGCATTCAGCGTTTTATTGCGCTTTTTTATTTTCGCCAAACAAGCCTCGGTTAATTCCACCGCGCTAAATTCTTTTTTCCGCAAACCGGCGCTCGCCGTTTTAATTGTTAATTCATTTAGATTCATAGTTGCTCTTCGGCGAAAACTCCCGGCACTTTTAATTCGCCGGCATAAACCTCAGGCATCTGCGCCATCAATTCTTTTTTATTATCCGCCGGCACGGCTATGTCTTCTCGCATCACATTGGATAACCCTGTCACCTGCGCCGTCGGTTCCACGTCATCGGTATTAACTTCATTTAAAATTTTCATATAATCCAAAACCGCCGTCATGGTGGCGGCGTGCCGGCGTTCTTCCGCCGGGGTCAGTTTAATTCGCGCCAATCGCGCGATTTTCTTCACTTCTTCAAGGGAAATCATGCAGGTAATATACCAAAAAAAATCTCGACTGGCAACAATTTTAAAACGCAACCGGACGGTTGCGCAAAGGGCGTGTTTTAACTGCATTTGGGGCAGGGCAAACCCGGTTGAAAGGTGGGAGGTGGACAATGGCAGAGGGGGCAGCCGCGAGCGAAATCAGTATTGTATGGCTCGGCGGTAAGTTCCGCCAAGGCTTCCGGGCAAAACATCTGCCGATAAGCGCAAAACCTGATCGCCTGTTCGGCCGTGAACCCCGGGGCTAACCACAGGGTTTTCTCCCCTTTTTGGAAGATTTGAAACCACATTTTCTTTTTTTTCTGTATTCTCGCCAAGGGCTGGTCCTTTCTTGGTTCAGAAAGAGCGAACTTGAGCCAAACATACTATATTTGGAGCGATTTGTCAACCTTGATACGGAAGGGCTTGACCCCTCACTCAGAAATCGCAGTGTTTCGTGTTATTAGAAAAACAAGGTTCCGGCAAAAATTTTAATTTTGTCAACATTATATATCTTACACGCAAAATTTTTCAAAAGCGATTTCTGAGTGAGGGACTTGACAGGGCTGGCGTTTTCTGGTTAAATACGTCGTTAAGAAACCACGCACCAACCAACGCCGTTCTTTTCAAAAAAGGAGGCAGAAAGAGAGTCCCTAATGCACAGTGAACAATTGGTCTGCAGTGTCGTCCGGACGGGTATGCCGATCGAATGGAAACGATTTTCCGTCATCCTGCCGAAAAAGCCCGTGCTCGTCCAGGGCAACAGCATGAACATGGACGTGGAAATCGCCGGTTGCGAAGTTCCCGGTCGCGGGTTCATCGCCGACATGTTCAAGCCGGGAAAGATCCGGGCGCGCGTCGAGTACGATGGTCGGCTTCGGTACGGCTGGATCGAGTGGAACCCGGAGGAGAAGATGCACGTCTTCGTAGCCGGCCCGCTCGACCGGTGACAGGAGGAGAACAACAATGAAGCGGAGGACAAGGACTCCCGAACAAGCCCCGATTAACGCGTACGGTGCGCGCGCTAATCGGGGCTTTTCAATTTAAAAACCCGCTGAAGAGGCGGGTTTCATTTTACCAATTTTCGTAATGAATTTTTCTGATATCAAAGTCAGCATCGCCGTGCGGTACCGGCGGTTTGGCCGGCCGGCCGAAAGGCAAAATGTTGATGATGAGAAAATTATTGGGAATATTCAGAAGCGTTTTTACTTTCTTCGCCCATTGGTCGGTTAAATTTTTCCAGACCGAACCTAAACCCAGCGCCGTGGCCTGCAAAAACATGTTCTCCGTGGCCACCGATAAATCCTGCACCGGTAAAATGGACTTGCCGGTATCAATCGCCGGAATAATTAAAACCGGCGCCCGGCGGATAAATTCCTGGCCGATTATTTTAAAAATGGCTTCTTTAATTTCCTGTTTTTGGATCACAATAAAATTAACCGCGTGACTGGACATGGCGGTCGGCGCGAACTGTCCGGCTCTAATGATGTCCGCTATCGCCTCTTCGCTTACCGGCTCGTCTTTAAACTCTCGAACCGAACGGCGGTTGGCAATTTCTTTCAAAATCATAATTAAAATTATTATTTTAATTATAACAACATTGACAAAAATAGCCAAATTTGTTAAAACACAGCCAACCAACAACGCTCTTTCGGTTCATTCAACCCAGAGGAGGGAAAAACATGGGAAAAATAGAAAGGGACAAGGACTTCAGTCTGAGTCGGGCCATGCCGCAACTCAAGGAATTCATGCGGCGGCCGATTCACACCGTGAACGTGGCCATCGTGGACGATAGCGCCATCGCGACCAGTGGCATCCTCGAGATCCTGGAATGCTGGCCCTACATCATCACCCACATGTTCGTTCAGCACGAAGGTTGCTACCCGGACATCAGCTGTCGGCACGACATCGTGCTCCTGGACGAGAGCATGGACGAGCTCACCGGCACCGCCGTCGTCGAGAGGCTGCAGGGCCTTGGCTTCCCCGGCCTTATCGCCTCCATCAGCAAAGACAAAGAAGCGCCCGCCTGGGCCAAGCCCAACTTCCACTTTCCCTACAAGGTCCACACCACCGTCTCCTTCGAGGCGGCCGCCTCGTTCGTCTACTGGATAAACGAGCTGATCGAAGAGGTGGAGCGGGACCGGATGGACTAACCGTCGCGCCCGGACGCGGCACAACACAAAAGCCCCTCGGCGTATTACGTCGGGGGGCCCTTAATTTTTGTAGAGTGTTTTATAAGTTTAATTACTATCGCGGCGGGACATCTGAAGGCGTTGTTGATGACGCGTCAGGACGCGCGAATTGCGGCGTGGAGGTCGGCATATTAAACACGCCGGTCTTATCCGAATAAAAAACTATTTTTGAACCACCGTCGGCTAATTTTAATACCAAACCAAACTTGTCTATTTCCAAAATCTCGCCGGAAATTCTGGTTTGCCCGGCTGAGCGATTTATTCTTTGCCCGTCAGAAGGAGGGCCTGCCCGACCATCCAACCGGTCTCCGCCATCGCGGCGCTGCCACTGGCCGGTATCGCCGGATGTTGGTTGAAAATTTTGTGGCGCTTCTTGCGCGTTAGGCATAGTGCTTGAGGCGAATCTTCCGGAGCTGGAACGAAATTCTTGGCCAAATATCGGCATTTCGCCGAGCATAATGTTCAGCGCGCTCACCGTACCATCGGCGTTGGTCGTGCCCATAATAGTAATTTTTTTACCAACCGCCAGATATTCAATACTGGTCGGCGTACCGAAATTCACACGTCCGGTACTGGAACTGCTTCTATCACCGTTATTTTGGCGCGGGGGAAAATTACCATTCTGATTTTTAGAATTTTCTACGGCGCAACCAGTCGCCACCAGCGCAACGGCTGAAAAAATTAAAAATATAATGATGTATCTGCGCATAAAATTTATATCGTTAAACCGTTTCCGCCCGAGGCGGATCCGCCTGCCGGCGAAAAAATTATTATTTTGTTAAACTGCTAATTGTTTATTGTTAATTGATAATTATTGATAACGTAAAGCGTCAATCGGGTCCAGTTTGGCGGCACGCCTTGACGGATAATAACCAAACACAACACCGACCAAAGTTGATACTCCGACCGACAACAACACCGACCAAAGAGTAATGACCGTGGTTAAACTCCCCAATTTTCCGATTAACAACGACGCCCCCCAGCCGACAATTATTCCTATAATGCCGCCAATGAATGTCAGCGACACTGATTCGGCTAAAAATTGGCTGCTGATATCGTTGCTGGTGGCGCCGAGTGACTTGCGCAAACCGATTTCTCTGGTACGTTCGGTTACCGTGGTCAACATCATGTTCATAATTCCGATACCGCCGACCAAAAGTGAAATGCCGGCAATGGCGGCCAAAAGCAAGGTTAAAGTATCAGCCACGGATGACATGGCGCTTAACATGTCGGCTTGGTTCATGATGCTAAAATCCGCTTGAGTCGCGTCGGCAATGCGGTGGCGCTGCAGTAACAGCTCCTGGACTTGCGCTTGGACAAAACTCATCAAATCAGCCGATGACACCTGAATATTTATGTTGCTGATTGATTGATTGCCGATAATATATTGCTGGGCGGTGGCTAACGGTATGTAAATTAAATCATCGGAACTGCCCATCCCAGTGCCGCCTTTGGCTTTAGTCACGCCAATGACGGTAAATTCCTGGCCGCTTATTTTTATTTTCTGTCCGACCGGATTTGCCTCAACGTCGAATAAGTCGTCGCGCGTAGTCGGCCCGAGAACGGCGACTTTCGCCCTGGATTTTATCTGCTGGTCGGTAATTTGCGCGCCCAATTCCATCTCAATATTTTTTATGCCGAAATAACTTGTATCAATGCCATAAATACTAGTGTTGGTATTTTTTCCTTTCACCGCCACCTGTTTACGCGCACTAACTGTCGGGGCGACGGCGGTGATATCTGTAACGCCGGTTTTAATCGCTTCCGCGTCCTCAAGCGTTAATGTCTGCGATGAGCCCATTCCACCGCGCACAATATTGCCGGCCTGTCTTTGTTGGCCGGGCATGACAACCAACAAATTCGTGCCGAGCGATTCAATGCGGTCGGTAATGCCCTTTGATGTGCCTTGACCAACGGAAATCAAGGCGATTACCGAAGCGATGCCGATAACAATGCCTAAAATAGTCAAAGCCGAGCGGGATTTGTTTGAGGACATTGAAAAAATTGTTTCTTCGAATAAGTCGGAAAAAATCATGTTTGCCCTGTTAAATAAACTTATTTTATATTTCCCCGTTAATTTATATTATTCGCGCATTCCGACGCAAATCTTTCTAAAAAATAATTATTTAACAGGGTGAATCAGAAATAATTTCTCCGTCTTTTATTTCAATAATTCTTTTTGCGTGCTCGGCCACGTGCTTGTCATGAGTAATCAAAATAACGGTGTGTCCGCTTTCTTTGTTCAATTTTTGAAATGTGTCCAGCACGACAGCGCCGGTTTTGGAATCAAGATTGCCGGTCGGTTCATCGGCCAAAATAATGCTTGGGTCGTTGATTAGAGCGCGAGCAATGGCGACGCGCTGCATTTGTCCGCCGGACAATTGATTGGAGAGATGCGTCCATTGGTCGGTCTCCAAACCAACGGCATTAAGGGCTTTTTCCGCCTTGGCACGGCGCGTGGCTTTGGGAACATGGCCGTTGTAAATTAAAGGCAGAATGACATTGCGCAAAACAGTGGAACGCGGCAGAAGATTGAATGACTGAAAAACAAAACCGATTTTCTCCGACCGAATGGCGGCCATTTCTTCTTCCGATAAATCAAACACATTTTTACCGTCAAGAAAATATTGTCCGCTGGTCGGCCGGTCTAACGCGCCGAGGATGTGCATCAAAGTTGATTTGCCGGAACCGGATGGGCCCATAATCGCCACGTACTCCCCTTCCCCAATTTCAAAACTAACGTCTTTAAGCACGGAGGTTCTCGTGCCGCCGACAAAATAACTTTTTGTGATTTTTTCACATTTAATCATACTCGGTAGAAGAATTTTTATCAGTCGCGCGGTCCGCCGAACATCATTCCGCCCTGAACGCGATTAGTTGACTGCGCGGCCGCGCCAACGCCGGCGGTGGTAGCGCCAGTAACCGTCTGTGTCACCACTTCATCACCTTCGTTTAAGCCGGAAACAACTTCAGTCATTGTATCGTTTGAGTCACCGGTGGTAATCGGGGTTTTTTGCGGCGTACCGCTGGCCATTACTTCAACATAACTTGCGCCATTTTGGGTTTTTATCGCCGAGGTGGAAATCATCAGCACATCGGGCTTGCTGTTCAAAATAATATTAACTGTGACGCTCATGCCCGGTTTGATTCTGTCGTCTTGCACGTCAAAACCGATTTTAACATTATAGCTAACCACGCCCTGACTGACGGTTCCGATGGTGTCAATTTCAGCCACTTCGCCGGTGATGCTCAAACCGTCAATGGCGTCAAAAGTGATTGTCGCTTTTTGGCCGGTCTTAACCTTGGCCACGTCAATTTCATTGAGCGCGACGGTAGCGATGCGTTGTTTGGTGATAAGCGTTCCAAGCGAAGCGCCGGACGAAATCGGATCGCCTTTTTTCGGAGTGAAAGCCGCCACCACGCCGTCAAAAGGCGCGCGCACGTAATAATCGGCCAACTTTTCTCTGGCGTCCAAAAGCGAATTTTCGCGCTGTTCAACGGTAAGTTGAGCCGACCTTAAATCCAGCGGGTCAGTTCCGGCTTTTAAGTCGGCGAGAGAAATTATTTTTTCGGCAATACTTCGGTCGGCATTAATAATTTGATTTTTTGTGTTGCTTATTGTTTGTTTTGCCGACAAAAGACCTGATAAATGAGAATTGGTCGTGCCGGTATAAGTTTCCAATGTATTTTGATGTGTGGTCATTAAAGTCGGGACGGTAACGGTGCGGCTGGGCGATTGTTCAATCATATCTTGGACGTAATCAAGAAAATTTTTGAAATTCTTCACTGTATCCGCGACCAATTTCGTCATTTCATAAACGTCCGCGACGAGCGCGTCCACGGTAGAACTGCTGGAAGCCCGAGAGGCCGATTTATAATCGTCAAAAACAATATCAAAGCTGGCGCGCGCGATTTTGTACGAGGCGTCAAGATTGTCCCGGTAACCGGTCACCTTAATACGGTCGGCCTCGCCGCTCCCGCTTCCGCGATTGGCGTAATAATCAAGATTTGACTGATTGGCTTCAAAATTATTTCCATAAATCATGCTGTTCAAACCCGAAATAACGGCCGGCATATCCAAAAAAGCGTTAGAGACGGACGTAAACCCGTCTTCATAGGCCTTATTCAAATTGTCTTCATATTGGCGTTTTGATTCCTCCGCCTGCGCCAAAGAATTTTCGTATTGAAGCAGAGTGAGCGGGTCAGCGGCCTCTGTTAATTTAAACAGCGATATTTTCGCCGAATCCAGATTGGCTTCCGCATCGCGGACGGTTTTAAGAGCGTCGCGCGCGCTCAACGAAAGCAACAAGGCGCCGGCTTTAACCTCCTGTCCGATTTTCGTATTGATGGAAACAACATCTCCGGAGGTTTTGGCCTTAATATCAACCTGATTGGAAGCGGAAACCTGCCCGGTTCCGGTGATGGAGGAAATCAAAACTCCGCGCTCGGCTTTGACGATGACATAACGGACCGGCATGGCGGCCAGAAAAAATTTTTGCCAGCCGTAATATCCGCCGAACACGACGACGGCCAAAATAATTAACGTCCTAATCTTGTGCTTCATTATAAGGCCGAGAAATTTTTTCATACTTACTCTATTAAATAAGTTTTTTATTAAAAATTCGGAAGAGGAGGCGTGCGCGGCATAAATTCGCCGAAACGGCGGTGTACTCCGCGGCGAATCATCGGCATTTCTCCTTCGCCGACGATACGCAAACTCTTGGCCATAAAAATTTTGTCCCGGCGTTCGCCCACCACAATCACAAACTGGCCGGCTGACAACGGCGCTTGAAGCGGAAATTCAAGATGGGATAAATCAACCACGGTTATATCGCGCGGACTTTGGATGTTTATATAATTTTCTCCCAATTCAATAATGCGGCCGGCAGTTCCCCCGGTGCGTTCGTCAAGGCCGTGCCCTAAAAATGGACGGAAAAACATACCATCCGGATGCGGACCGAAAGCGCGCCGTTCGATGCGTTCGGCGATGTCGGTAAATGTCAAGATAACTCCGATAATCAAAATAAAACAAACCAAGCCAATGGCGATCCGGCCAAACGGTTTTTTGTATAAATATCCGCCTCTTTTGACAATCAACGCGGCGGCAAAAACAAGAATGATTAAACCCGCGACCAGCGCGTATGGAAAAGATTCCAAAAAAGCGAATACGCCCAGACTGCCAAAACTAAGATAACCAATATTATCGGAGGCCTTGAGGTAAAAAAGCGCCAAATTAAAAAACAACACGGCTAGCATGACGGAGAGCGCGAGCGCGCTGCCCAACCCGAGTTTTTCCGCCAAAAAAATATATTTTGAGCGCAACTTTACGCGCCCGGTTTTGATTTGTAACATTACTTTTTCTTCAACATTATTTTTTTCCATATGCTTCATCGGATAATAATTGTTTTAATATTTTTTTCCCGCGGGCGATGAGGGTGCCGACGGTGTTTCGAGGCAAACGAAGTATATCGCTGATTTCTTCGTAGGTTTTTTGTTCAAAAAAATACAATATGATCGGTTCGCGGTATTTATCATTCATTCGCGAAAGCCCCAACTCGATTTTTGATTTTAAAATTTTTGAGTCAATTTTTTCTTTGATATCGGTTTTTTCATCAATCAACTCCCATTCTTGGTCATCGAGCGAAACGGATTCTTTGCGGTATTTTTTGATGTGATTGAGCGCCTCATTGTGAGCGATGCGATAGACCCAGGGTGAAAATTTTTTGTCGGCGTCAAAATCATACAAGTTGCGGTAGGCCTTGATAAAAACATCCTGAAGTACATCTTCAAGCTCGTCGCCGCTTTTTATGAATTTTCTTAAATAATGAGACAATTTTGTTTGGTAGCGCCGGATAATTTCGCTGAAATATTCTTTTTCCACCTCCCTAACGACGATTACCAGCTGCTCATCGCTCAAATTTTCAGGCATGGGCATACGGATATAATACAATTGAAAGCAAAAAATTATTTCACCCTGTTAAATAATCCGCTCTTGGCAAAATTTAACGGGGAAAACCCTGTTAAACAAAAATTTTTACATTTCCCTGTTAATTTGACGGGCTATTTAACGGGGTAAAATTGGTTTATATCTTAGCCTAAAACTGACAAAAAAGCCAATAAAACAGCACCACCGAGAAATAAGTTCGGTGGTGTTAATTTTTGCAGGGGGTGTAAGCCCGGCACAAAGCGCTTCGCCCGAGCAGAATCTCAAAAATCTCTGTCGGGCTTCACACTTATTTCTATGGTATTTTTACTTTTATTTCGCGCCGAGCGTTTCCTTAAAATACATCCACAGACCGCCTAAACTCCACAGCAACACCGCCAGCGACAATAAACAGCCGAGCACGGGGATGATGAAAAGTAAATAACAAATTAACACCCCGAGCAAAGCCGGGCCGTACAATGATTTGCCGGTTCGGTTGAATCGGCTCATCAGTTTTTCGCCGATGGCCATCGCGCCGATGACTTTCGCCAATATCATTGCCGTCAGCCAAATTAAACCAAGAACACCGGCCACAGGCAAGCCGATAATCGTGATGGCCGCAAACAAACAAATCACCGGCACCACGATAAGCAAGACCGCGCCCCAACCAAACGCCGCGCCAACGTGGGCGGACATTTTTTCGGAAATCCCGTTCAATCGGCGACCGAATATCGCCACTAAAATCGCGGCTAAAATCAAAGCGCCGAACAAAGCGATGATGCGCGTGAACACCCAAATGCCGGCCAAAGCACCGGCGCCATTTTTATTGGTTTTATGCTCAACATTTTTTACTTTCGGTTCCAAACGGACTACCCCGCCGGTGACTGTGCCGTCGTTGGTAAATTTTACGTTTTGATCGGCGCGATAACTCAAGGCGCCGGCAATGACCGCGTTTTTACCGATAGCCAAATTGCCGCACGGCTGATCTTTTTTCGCTGAATTGCAGGATAAATCCAAACTGACATTTTTACCCACCGGACCGTCAATCACAACACTGGCTCCGCCACCGACAATTTCTCCACCGATTTTACCGCGCGCGTCCACACTGGCCGCCGCCGCCAAAACGTCGCCGCCGATTTCGGATTTAGAACCAAAAATTACGCTGGCGCCGAAAGCCATGACATTACGGCTGATTTTATTAGTGATATTGATTAGATTTCCGGCAGAACGCACATTGCCGCCGACTTCACCATTGATATTGATGGCTTGCCCGACGCAAAGCACGTCGCCCGATACCGGGCCATTGATAATTATGTTTTGTCCGGCGCAAAGGATATCGCCATTCACCGCGCCGTCCACGGTAATGTTTTGTCCGGCAACGTAAAAATTACCCTCAATCGTTTGGTCGGCCGAAATATACACCGACTGCTCGGCTTTGACGCTAAACGCCTGCGCGTCGGCGGTAAAAAACAAACCCCCACTCACAATCAGCGCCGCGACGAGAAATTTCATTTTCATAAATATGAGTTAAGCGAACGCAAAAAATTTTGCGCCTCGCCTGTTTAATATTTCAATAATACATCGCGCTTGCTCGGTTTTTCTTACAGTCATTATTTCAGCACTTTTTTCACTTCTTTCACGATTTCTTCCAAAGTATAATGCGCCTTGATAAAATACGCCTTAATGCCCAGCGCCGTACAGCGGGCAATGGAATCGGCGTCGGATTTAACGGTAGAAATCAAAACCGGGATATCTTTCAGCTCATCATCCTTTTTCATGACGGTCAAAACCTCTTCTCCGGATTTTTTCGGCATCAACAAATCCAACAGCACCAAATCAGGCTTAAATTGCTTGGCTTTCACCAGAGCATCCTCTCCGTCTACCGCGATCAAGGTCTCAAAACCATTGTCCACAAGAGCCGCGTTGACGGCCTTTGACAAAATATTGTCGTCTTCCACAATAAGTACTTTGCGCATAATAAAAAATTAATAATCAATTATGCTGTTGGTAAAAAAACATAAAAAGTTGAGCCCTTGTTTTCCTTGGTTTCACACCATATCCGACCCTTGTGCTTGTCAACAATATATTTGGCGATATAAAGACCCAAACCGGTGCCTCCTTCGGTGGACATGACGTTTTCACCGCGAAAGAACCGGTCAAACAATCTGTTGAGCTGGCGCGCCGGAATTCCCGCCCCATTATCTTTCACAAAATAAGTCGCGCCTTCTTTGGTGATTTCACAGCCAATGATTATTTTTCCCCCGAATTTCGTGTACTTAACGGCGTTGTTTATCAAATTTATAAAAACCTGGGATATTTTGCTTTTGTCCGCCCTGGCGACAACCTTTTTCAGGCCGCCATTGAGAAATTCAATCTTGATTTTTTTATTCTGCGCCAACACCATCTGCTCTTTTACGACTTCCGTGACAATGGCGGAGATGTCTTCTTTTTTCAAAACTACATTATATTTTTCGCCGGCCTCAATGTGCGAAACGTCCAGCAAATCATCCACCAGAGCGACCATTCGGGCGTTACCGGTCGCAATCTGCTCAATATAATCTTTTTGTTTGTCAGACAAAACACCGGCTTTTTCCCCCAACAAAAGTTCACAAAACCATTTAATGCCGGTAAGCGGAGTGCGCAATTGATGCGAAGCGACAGAAACAAACTCCGTTTTCATTTTATCTATCTCTTTGGCTTGCGTGATATCTCTTATAATTGACAACACGGCCGGTTTACCCTCAAAACTTATCAACGACGCGTTAATTTCCACCGGAAAAGATTTATCGTTTTTTCTCAATAATTCTATCTCATACCTTGGGTTTACTTTCTTCCCGGCAAGTCTGGCTTTATACCTTTCAAGCACCATTTTTTTATACTTGTCATCAATGAAATTTATAAACGGCTTGTTATACGCCTCCACTTCCGTGTATCCGACCATGTCAAACATTTGCTTGTTAAAAAATTTCACGCGATTTTCGCACAAAATCACCACCCCGTCATTGCTGCTTTCCACGATTGAGGTGTACAGCGTTCTGACACGAGACAACTCTTCTTCTGTTTTTTCTCTTTCGGTAATATCTTCTCCCGAGCTTAAAATCCCGATAATCTTTCCGCCCTTATCTTTTAATATGGAATTGTGCCAGGATAAAAATTTCTTTTCTCCGTTCTTGGCGACTATACTATTCTCGTAATATTCGACAAATTTCAATTTACCATGAATACAATCCCCAAAAATCTTTTTCACCTCTTCTCTGTTTTCCGCGGGCAAGCAAGTGGTAAACCAATCTTTTCCCAGTAACTCTCCGTTATTATAACCCAAAATCTCATTTCCCTTTTGATTTATCAAAATAATTCTCCCCTGTTTATCAAGGACGACAATCATCGCCCCGACCATTTTGAGATAATTTTCCGCTTTTTCTCTTTCCGCGCTGATTTGTTCCTCAATTTCTTTGTGATGCGAAATGTCGCGCACGATGGCAAAAACCATCGGTTTTCCTTCTTGATATACCAACCTAAAATAAGCTTCCACCGGAAAAACTGTCTTGTCTTTTCTGACAATGCGACCTTCTGACGTCACCGAACCCTTTTTTAACAAATCTTTGACTATCTTCGGAAAAACAGACCTGGCATCTTCCTTGAAAATAATTTCTCTTACGCTCTTCCCCAGTAATTCGCCTTTCGTATAGCCCAAAGTTTTGTAAGCGGCCCTGTTGCAGGCAATAAATTTGCCTTCCAAATGTCCTAAAAAAATAGCATCCGGAGAATGTTCAAACAACGCGCGGAACAGATAACAAAACCCGTACGCCCGCCCAGACATACATCTGTTTCCAGAACCGCCGTAATCACATGCTTTTTGTTTTTGTATCTTTTTTTTAGGCATGTTATGTCTCGTGGTCATTATCGCGCGCGCCCTACTTCCTCAATCTTTTTCTCAATTCACTGATTTCTTTTGTCAATTTTACCAATTTTAATTCCCGCTCGGCTATTATTTTGGTCAGTTTTTCCAGCTCTTTGATGCGTTTTTCCAGCTGTGCGGTGCGCTTTTCCACCGCCCCCTCCAGTCGCTGGGTGTATTCCTCCAATTTCTTTTCCGCCAGCTCCTTGGCCGTGACGTCTTCCATGGCCAAGAGAATCAACTGTGGCAATGACTTGTCTCGCGCCCCAAAAATCTGGCGGGCGTTAAGAAAGATGATTTTTCTTCCGATCAACTGAAAATTGTGGTCGACCTCAAAATCTTTAAAAAAAGTATCCCTGGGCACAATTTCTTCCAACAATCTTTTTAGGGACGGGACGTTCCACTGTTTGTTCCCGATGTCGTAAACATACGCATTTTCCGTTTCGGCCCGAGAAACTTTAAAGAACTGGTAAAAAGATTCATTGGCCGCCACCACCCGAAGATTTTTATCCAAAATCAAAAACGGCTCTCTGACAGTGTCCACCACTGTTTTCACGTATGTCCAAGTGGTTTGCCATATTTCGTTGGCTAAACCATTTTTACGACCCGCTGTTTTTTTTATTTTATCTTTTTCCATATTTTCTAAGGTTGAATTAATAAAAAATTTATTTTTTATTATGAAACCTGACGAAAATTCAAATTTCGCAAAAATTTATATTTCCTAAGGTTGAATGAATAAAAAACTTATTTTTTTATTATGAAAAACCGACGCCTTTCTCCGCACGCTTAGCGTCTTTTAACATCGACGGTTTCCGAGCGCGCTGGTTTCTCGCGTTTTTAAATATAAAAACCCCCCTTTCTTTCTCCTTCTGGCCCAGACCTTATTGCCTATATTATAGCCCTAAAAGACATGCCGAACAAGGCCGCGAGGCATGCTTTCTAATTTGTCAAGGGGGGTGGCTGCTCCCTCCGTAATATTCATAAAACCCGGCTTTCGCCAGGTTTTGTTAAGTTGCAGGGGGTGTAGGAATCGAACCCACGCAGGTGGTTTTGGAGACCACCGTACTACCACTATACGAACCCCCCATTTTAAAGAAGCGACGTTTGGGCGCCGCCCCTTAAAATTTTATCACTTGGTTTCCTTGTGCGCCAAGTGCTTTTTGCAGTGGCGGCAATATTTCTTTATTTCCAAGCGAGTCTTCAGCAGCTTTTTGTTTTTGCGACTGAAATAATTAACGCGCTTGCACTCGGAACACTCCAACTTGATCATGTTCTCTCTTTCTTTTGACGGCATATTTTCTAATTATTAATTTATATTGTGAGACGCTGAGCGTCTCTGCAACAACGCCGAGCGTTGTGGGCAGGCTAGGATTTTCACCCCTCACTTGCCCCATGTTAAGTGGGTGGACTAGGATTCGAACCTAGGAAGGCGGAGCCAGCAGATTTACAGTCTGCCCCAGTTGACCACTTTGGTATCCACCCATAAAAAATTATTTTTATCGCGAACAAATGAACGGGCAAGTGAGGGGCGGGCCTAGGAAGGCGGAGCTAGCAGATTTCACTAACCCAAAAGTTTCCTTTTGGCATGGACTATATCTTTACCCGCGAGGGGTACTTTGGTATCTAGTCTCTACGGCGCCCCAATTAAAATTAAATCGGGTTCCCACGGTATTGGCATGTCCGCCGTCGGCGGATTTAGCTTTCACCGTTATCCCAAAGAGTTTCATCTCAAGGTTGCCCTTGGGAGCTGCAATTATTTACAGTCTGCCCCAGTTGGCCACTTTGGTACCTGCCCAAAACAAATTTTTTTCCTCCGAGCCACCTGTCGGGCTCGGACCGACGACCTACGGTTTACCTGCCCGACACGCCTAGAGCCGTCTCTCGGATTCGAACCGAGGACCTTCACTTTACAAAAGTGTTGCTCTGCCAGCTGAGCTAAGACGGCACGGCGCATTTTTAGCATTAAAACACATGCGAGGCATAATATACCATATTTTCACGTTATAGTCAATCCCTCACTCCGCCCGCATTTTATACCAGACTGGGTGAGGGGCCCGGTCTACGAGCGATTCCAGGGCTTTAACCGCTAAACAAATCGCCCCGCACGATGCGGGGCGATATTTACTTCTTTTTCCTCTATTTTATCCCTGCGTCTTATCCGTCAACGCCTTGATCTCGGCGGTGATGGTGGCGCCCTTGGTCATGCCCTCAATGGCTGAGGCCGAGAGGGTGCGGATGAACTTGGTCTGGAAGCCGTTGGCGGTTAAGCCGGCGGCGGTGACTTCCCGGAGCTGGTTGTCGGTGTCCACGTAGTAAGTGACGGTGCCGACTTTAATCAGCATGCCCGGATGGGGTTTGGCCGTGGTGACATCGGTGCCACGATTGACGTAATGGGGCCAGAACGGATCGGCGACGGTCATGACCTTGTAAGCGGCGCCATAGAGCGAGGTGGCCAGGGCCGGGGTGATTTTAGCCAACTTGTTGCTCGGTTCCACGACGTACAATTGGTCGGAGGAGGCGCGTTTAACCACGTAAGAACCCGGGTGGTAGTTGACCGCGGCCGGATAGGAGATTGGGACATTCAATGAGTCAAAACAGGTTTGAGAGATGGTCTGATATCCGCCATAGGTCGGGCGCCAGGATTTAAACTCATCGCCGGAGGGGAAGTAGAGAATCTTTAAGGCGCTGTTCACGGCGTAGATGGCCGGTTTGCCGGATACTTTGACCATGTCGCCAGCCACTAAGGTCGGACAGCCCACGCCACCGGCCGGCGGAGCGACCACATCACCGGTGATGTTCTTGGTCAGGGTGACGGTTTGGACGGCGGAGTCGCCACCGGAAGCAGAACGGAATTTAACATAAATGGTCTTGGCGCCATTGCCCGCGGACAAGGTGAAGGACTTGGAAGCGGCGTAGGTCTCCCAGGTACCGCCGGCGAAGGCGGAATTTTCCGAGATGGCCACCAGGGAAGCGTTAGTCGCGCTGAGCAACAGGGTTACGGCCGGAGTGGTCACGGTGGTGCCACCGCTAACGGTGACCGCCGGACTGCCTAACACCGGGTAAGTGATATTGACACTGCCGCCGCCACCGGTGGTGCCGGAGCCGGTGCCGCCGGCGGAGTAAGCGGTGCCATAGAAGGACGCGGTGTCTGAACCGGTATCAGTGCTGTCTTTGGAATCAGTGTAAGCCAGGGTGAGCGCGCCGGAACCGGATACTTGCAAGGTGCCGTCATTGGCCGCGGCCACGGCGGCCACGCTGAACGGGATGGCGGCGCTGCGGAAGATGCCGGTATCAACGCCGGTTTCCGTTAAGGTTATGGCCTCGGAATCCGAGCGGGTGTTTTCCGTTAAGGTGATGGAAATGGTCTCCACCAAATTGGCGTACTTGTTCGCGTCTTGTTCTTCCACTGTCACATAGGCGGAGTTGGTGCCAGTGTTCAACAAGGCCACTTCCGTGCCGGAACTGTCGGTGATTTTGGATGATTCGTGGGTGTGGATAATGACACCGAGTTCCGTGGTGGTGGCGTTGTTGTTGTAGGTGCCGGCGGCGTACAACAGCCCATCGGCAAACAAGGTGGTGGTGCCGTTGTTGGTGAAGGCGCCGGTGGAGGTGGTTTGCAGACCGAGCATGTAGATGCCGGAACCCAGGGTCAGGTCATAGTAGGAGGCGACCGTGGTGGTGACCGGGCCGGAACCGGTGTAGCGGACATCGGAAGTGCCCGGAGTGAAAGTGCCGGTCTTGATGAACGGCGTGCCATTGGCCGGCAGAGTGAGGTCGTAGGAACCACCAGTCAAGGTCTTGCCGGTATTAATGGTCATGGTGTTGGAACTGGTGACATTGCCGGCTAAAGTAACCGTGCCGGCGATGACCGTGGCGTAAAGCGTGGTGTTGCCGGTGCCACCGAGGGTTTTAGCCGTACCGGTTAAAGTGGTGGTACCCGAAGTCTGGGTGATGGTACCCGAGTTGCCGATATTACCGGCGGCCACTAAGTCATAGGTGGATAGAGCCAGCGATCCGCCGGAGTTGACGGTTAAGTCATTGGTAGTCGTGGCCGAGTTCCCCAAAGTACCGGCCGTATTTACAATCAAATTGTAATACGTGGTGGAGGCGATGGTGGCCGAAGTGGCGCCAGCGTAAACCACCGTGGAGGTGGAACAGGTAAAGGTGCCGTTCTTAATTAGCGGTACGCCGGTCGCCTTAGACAGGACGATGTTGTAGGTGGCCGCGTCCAGGGTGCCGTTAACCGGAATCGTGAGGACATTGGTGGTGGTGACGTTGCCGGATAACGTGGCCGTGGAACTGACGGTGAGGTTGTAGTAAGTTCCGGTGGCCACGGCGTTAACAGCGCCTTCGTAATAGACCAAGGAGGTGGAGGCGGAGAAACTGCCGGTGCCGTTAATGACGAACGGCGCGCCAGAAGCCGCGATTAATTTAATAGTACCGGCTCCACCGTTCAGGGAACTGCCGGTGTTGATGGTTAAGTAAGTAGTGGAAGTAACATCGCCCAGGAGGGTGGTGGAACCGCCGATGACCAGGTTATACAGGTCGGTGATACCGGTACCGCCGAGGGTTTTGCTGGCGCCGGTTGTTCTAACCGTACCGCCAGTTTGAATGATAGACCCGGAGTTCACGACATTGCCGGCAGCGGCCAAATCGTAGGTAGATAAATTCAACGACATGCCGGAATTGACAGTCAAGTCACCGGTAGTGGTAACGCTGGCGCCTAAAGTACCGACGGTGTTAACGGTCAAACCATAATAGGCTCCGCCCGGAATAGTCGCGTCAGTCGCCCCGGAGAAAATCACCAAGGACGTGGCCGGGGTAAAGGTGCCGGTTCTGACCAGCGGTGAGCCGGTGGCTTTGGTTAAAAGAATGTTGTAAGCGCCACCACCAACTAATTCTTTATTGGCGCTAATAGTCAAAATATTGGTCGTGGTCACGCTACCGGCCAAAGTGGTAGTCGCGCCGGAAATGGTTAGGTTAAACAAGGTGGTGTTACCGGTTCCGCCCAAAGTAGCATTGGCGCCACTCATGGTAACTGTGCCAGACGCTTCCTGCGTGGTCGTACCGGAATTGGCAAGATTGCCGGATAAGGCTAAATCATAAGTGGACAGAGCCATGGTGGCGTTGGCATTGACGGTTAAATTATTGCCCACGGTCAAATTCGCGCTGGGGGTAGCCGTGCCGGCGCCAATGGTTAAATTATAATAAGTGGAAGAAGCGAGAGTGGCGCTGGAGTTGGTATACATGACATTGGAAGTGGACGCGGTGAAAAGCGCGCCGGTTTTATCCAATGGCGTACCGGTGCCGGGCAGAGTCAAGGTGAAATTCCCCGCCACTAATTCTCTATCAGCGCTGATTTTTAATTGATTAGTCGTGGTCACGTTACCGGCCAAAGTAGTGGTCGCGCCTTGGATAGTCAAGTTGTAGAGTGTGGTATTACCGGTACCGCCCAAAGTGACGTTCACGCCGTACATGGTAACCAAACCACTGGCCGCTTGAGTAATAGTGCCGGAATTGGCGATACTGCTGGACGCCACAAAATTATAGGTGGACAAAGCCAGCGATTTGCCGGAATTGACCGTTAAATTACCGGTGGTGGTCGCGCTATTCCCCAAAGTACCGGCAGTATTAACTATCAAGTTGTAGTAGGTGGTAGAAGCAATCGTGGCCGAGGTGCTGCCGGAGTAAACCACGGTAGAAGCGGAACAGGTGAAAGTACCGTTCTTAATCAATGGCACACCGCTTTCTTTCGTCAACACGATGTTGTAAGAAGCAGCGTCAAGTGTGCCGTTAACCGGAATGGTCAGGACATTGGTGGTGGTAACATGGCCGGAAAGCGTGGCAGTGGAACTGACGGTCAGGTTGTAGTAAGTTCCGGTAGCCACGGCATTGACGGCGCCTTCATAATAAACCAAGGAAGTGGAGGCGGAGAAACTGCCGGTGCCGTTAATCACAAACGGCGCGCCTGAGGTCTTGGTTAATTTGATGGTGCCGGCTCCGCCGACCAGGGAACTGCCGGTGTTAATCGTTAAAACATTGGTGGAGGTAACATCACCCAAAATGGTGGTGGAACCGCCGATGATCAGGTTGTAGAGGTCGGTAATGCCGGTGCCGCCGAGGGTTTTGCTGGCGCCGGTTGTTCTGACTGAACCACCGGTTTGAACGATAGCGCCGGAGTTTGATAAGTTACCGGCTAAGGCCAAACTGTTAGTACCCAAAATCAAAGTACCGCTAGAATTTATAGTTATGTCGCCGGTTGTAGTAACATCGCCGGTTACTGTGCGGTCGTTGTCAATAATCAAATTAGGAAACGCAAAACTCGTAAGAGCACTGGTGGTGACTACTATGGTCTTACTGGCGCCATAAAGTCTAATCGTCGGGCTCGATAATCCGACCCAAGTTCCCGTGGCAATAGTAAAGTTACCGCCTATATTCCACACGCCGCTGCCGGTGGTGGAAACAGTACCGCCATTTTGCAAAAAATTGCCTGTGGAGGTGGCCGTGGCCGCGCCAATTGTGATTACTCCGGTGTAGTCGTTGTTGACGGTAATCGCGGCTGTTGTTGTCATGGTGGCGTCCCAAGTAGCGTAAGTGGTGGTAGCGGCGCCATCAAAAATCAAGTTGCTACCCGCAACATCAGCACAAGGACCTTGAGACCCATCATCCCAATTTGTCGCCAAACTCATGAGATGGCTGGTAGAGGCAGTCCAAGTGCAATTCACCGCCTTGGCCGGCGCCGCATTAAATAAAAACCAGGCCCCGGCGATTAATACCGCCACCATGGCCAGACCGCTCCGGCGAAAGGAAAACATATTTTTTATGTTACTCATATTAAATAAGAGTTTATTAATAAATTATTTATTTTTAAAATTAAGTTTTATTTCCTATAGGCATTATATATATAAAAATATTACAAAAAATGATTTTTGTTTTGAAAAACTACGAAATTTTTCGCAAAGAATTTCTCACCGTTATATTATAGCACATTTTTCGCCTTATTTTAAGGGGCTGTGGATAAGTGACAACGAAACTCCTGCAGGAGTTTCGTTGTCATCCTGCCTGCCCGCCTCTGGCGGGAGCGAACCGCGTCAAAGCGGTGAGCCGAAGGATCCCTTGGGCGATTTCGAAGGGATTCTTCGGTCTCCGCCAGCCGGCGAATCCCTCAGAATGACAAAAACAAAATAGGCCCCTAGAAGGGGTCTATTTGAGCCGTTGAGCGGATTTGAACCGCTGACCTACTCCTTACCATGGAGTTGCTCTACCAACTGAGCTACAACGGCGAATTTTTAAACAAGGTATTCTACCAATCCCGACGTCCGCCTTTAAGCGGAGTCGGGACCCCGACCTCCGACTTTACGTCGGAGCGTCGAGGCTGAGTTTACCCCGCAGCGTCCCGCTCAGCAGGACTGCTTCGGGGCTACAACGGCATCTTCTCTATCTTTTCCTTAAACTCATTTAGCTTGTGATTTTCCGGGTTTACCAGGCGGAGTTCCTCAAAATTCTTTTCCGCCAGCGTTTTATTCCCGCATATTATAGCAGTTTCTATTAACAAGTCAAGATACTTGGGGTTCTTGGGTTCCAGCTCCACCGCCTGGGCGATGGCCTCCAGCGCGATATCCGGCTGGTCGCTTTTTCGCAATAATTCCGCCAGATGATAAAACCGCGGAGAGAGCGAATCGTTAATTACTGTCGCCTGTTCATAATATTGGATCGCCTCTTCGGTCCTCCCCCGCTCTTCGGCAATTTCACCCAATTTTACCAATAAATTATCGTCCGACGGCAACAATTTGCTCAAAAAAGCATAGGTCTGAAAAGCTTCGTCCACCGCCCCTTTGGCCATGTAAGTATCGGCCAAACCGCGGTAAGCCGGCACGGATTTTTTATCCAATTTAATGGCGGCGATATATAGCTCCTCGGCTTTGTCAAAATTACTTTGCAAAACATGATTTTCCGCCTGCTGTAGCAACTCGCCGATCTGATATTCTTTTTCTCCGGCCGGCATGGCTTTTACTTTTGTTCGGTGCTTCAATAATTCTTCGTAATGCAAAAGTTTTTCTATTCGGCCGACATAGACCCGAAATTTCGCTTGCAATTTGCCCCACAGATCAACCAACGGAACCATTTTTTCCGCCCAAATTTTTTCCGCTTTTTTCCCGCGAGCTTCCAGCCGTCGGCTCAACAGCTCGCGCTTCTTTTTATTTTCCTGCTCTTCGGATAAATTATCCAAATCAAGATTGGCCACTTGCGGAAATTTCCGCGTGGCAACCACCGCGACCACGACGAGCGCGGTGACAATAATGGCAAGAAAAATAAAATTATACATATTTACGCTTTGGCTAATTCACCGGCGCGTTTGATGATCTCGCTGAAACTATCCAGCTGGGCCGAGGCATGGCCGATCAACACACCATCGGTCAGCGGACCGATTAAATAGTCCGCCACGTTGGCCGGTCGGACACTGCCGCCGTAAAGAATTTTGCAATCCACTTTAGGCAAAAGCGCGGTGACAATTTTAGAAATTTTTCCATGCATGCGCTCGGCCTCGCCCGGGGCGCAAGCGTCACCGGTGCCAATGGCCCAAACCGGTTCATAGGCGATAAAAATTTTCGCGTCGGCGCCCACGGCTAATTTATCCAAAGCGGAACGCAATTGAATTTCCACCACTTCTTCGGTTTTGTCCGCTCGGCGTTCCTCGGCGGTTTCGCCGACGCAAATTACCGGCGTTAAACCGACCGCCAAAGCCGCTTCCAATTTTTGCCGTACTTCGTGATTGGTTTCGTTAAAAATATGACGCCGTTCAGAATGACCGATTAACGCGTATTCACAGCCGGCTTCTTTAAACATATTGACCGATACCTCGCCGGTAAAACCGCCTTTATCCACCCAATAGGCGTTTTGCGCGCCGACGGCCAAACCGACGTCTTTCAACACTTGCCCAACCGGATAAAGCGCCAAAGCGCTGGGGAAAACGGCAATTTTGATTTGCTCCGAATTTTTTTTGGCTTGAGCCGCCAGCGCGTTGGCCAAAATATTGCTCTCGTCAAAATCAAGATACATTTTCCAGTTGGCAAAAAGATGGATGGTTTTCATATTCGAATGGATTCCCGCTTTCGCGGGAATGACAAGGTTAATTTAACAATTTGACAATTTTAGTCTTATCCAATGGGCTGATAACAGCCACTCGCGCTTGTTCCGGTTTAAAAATCTGCGCCGCGATTTTTTTGACTTCACCCAATGTTACTTTTTTTATTTTTTTAAGCGCCTCTTCATAAGTTTCCACTTTAGACGCGAACCAGAACTTTTCCGCAAACCAATCAGCTTGCGCGCTGGAATCTTCCATTGTTAGGGCCAACGTGCCGGCCAAATTATTTTTAGCGTCTTCCAGTTCTTTTTTGGACACTAATTGCGCTGTTATTTTCGCACATTCGGCAAAAATTACATCAAAGGCCTGTTTGAGCCGGCCGACGTCCAAACCGGCGGAAATAGTTACGGCGCCAACATCTCGGTGGGCAAAAGAAGAGGCTCGGATGCGATAGGCCAATCCCCTTTTTTCGCGCACTTCCACGAACAAACGCGAGCTCATACCGGCGCCTAAAATGGTCAGCATCACGGCGATGGCATAACGGCGCGGGTCGTTGTACTTCAACCCGGGAAAACCAATCAGCACATGCGCCTGGTCTATTTTTCTTTTTTGCGCGGATACTCTTTGCGCCAGAGATTTTTTTCCGGACCAATTAAATTTAATATAATCATCTTTGCCGATTTTTGCCGTCGCCCGAGTCACGCCAAAATATTTTTGCGCTAATTTATTTATGTCTTTCCCGATATTGCCGGCGGCTACCAGCACCATATTGGCTGGCGCGTAGGCATCCTTGTAATATTTCCAAAGCTCGGCCCGGCTCATCTTTTTGATGCCGTTTATCGTGCCAGCGATATCCCAGCCAAGCGGACGATCGCCGAACATCAGCGCGTCAAACAACCGGTCCACCGCCATGGAGGGATTATCTTCATACATTTTTATCTCTTCAATAATCACGCCCTTTTCTTTGGCTATTTCTTCGGCCTCAAATTTAGAATTAAACAGCATGTCCGAAAGGATATCCAAAGCCAGTGCGCGTTTAGCGCCGTCAATTTTTATATAATAACCGGTATAATCTTTGTTGGTGAAAGCGTTGAATTGCGCCCCAACCGCGTCCAACTCGCGCGAAATATGCAAGGTGGTCGGTCGTTTGGCCGTGCCCTTAAACATTAGATGTTCCACAAAGTGCGAGGCGCCGTTTATCTTTTTATTTTCATAGCGCGAACCAACGGGCACCATCACCAAAAAAGTGGCCGCTTTGGTGCCACCAACAGGTACGGAGACAAAATTAAGCCCGTTTTTTAACGTTTTAACTTTCGGCATAACTTATGATTGCAATGAAGGAAATTTTTTCTGTTCTTTCAAGCGTCGCAACAAATCTTTCGCGGCTTCGACTTCTCCTTCTTTTACGTTTGCTCTATACGGCAAATCGTACATCAACAATTCTTCCACCTTGGCTATGTGATCGTCCAAACTCATCGTGCTTTCCGCCTGTTCTAAAGCCGATGAATCTTGTCTGCCCGTATGAAACCGACTCAACAATTCTCCGCTCCTCTCCCCTCCTAAATTTTTATCTGGCATATATTTAATTATTATATTTATCTTTTAAATATTCCACGACATTTTTTATCGCTATTCGCTCCTGCTTCATCGTGTCGCGGTCGCGCACGGTCACCTTTTTATCTTCCAAAGAATCAAAATCAACAGTAATGCAATACGGCGTGCCGATTTCATCCTGCCGGCGGTAGCGCTTGCCAATGCTTTGGGTTTCATCATAATCAACCATAAAATGTTGACGTAATTCCTGCGCCAGGGGTTTACTCACTTTGGCCAGCTCTTCTTTTTTGGATAGGGGCAATACCGCCACCTGATACGGCGCCAAGTGTTTGGGAAATTTCATCACCACGCGTTTTTCCGTTTCACCCTCCTCCGACGTAGGGGCGTCTTCTTCATAATATGCTTCGAGCAAGGCCACCAGTAACATGCGGTCAATGCCGAAAGACGGTTCAATCACATGCGGTAAAAACTTTTCGTTTGTCTCCGGGTCGGTATAGTGCAAATCCTGTCCGCTAACTTTTTCATGGCGACTCAGATCAAAATCCGTGCGGTAAGCGATACCATGCAATTCTTTCACCCCAAACGGATATTTGTATTCAACATCCACTGTGCGCTTGCTGTAATGAGCGCGCTCACCGTCGGGAATCTCGTGCCAAACCAGATTATCCATATCCACCTGCATAATGTCGCGCCACCAGCGTTTTATTTCACCCAGCCACATCTCAAAGACCTTTTCCCAGTCATTCGGGTGGATGAAATACTCAAACTCGGCGATTTCAAATTCACGGGTGCGGAAAATAAAATTGCCGGTGGTAATTTCATTGCGGAAACATTTGCCGATTTGGGCGATGCCAAACGGCAACCGGCGGCGCGTGACCGATTGGATATTTTTAAAATTTATAAACATACTGCCGGCGGTTTCCGGACGCAGATAAACCGTGGTGGAGCTGTCTTCGGTGGTGCCGAGAAATGTTTTCAGCATCAAATTGAACGCTTTCGGTTCGGTCAGTTTGCCGTCGCAATCCGGACAGGTTACTTCGGCCGGGACTTTCACCTGCTCCTTGTCATATTTCGGCGTAATGCCTTTGGCTTCGAGCAGGTGGTCAATGCGAAAACGATGATGGCATTTTTTACATTCCACCAATTCGTCGCTGAAATTTTCCAAATGGCCCGAGGCCTCCCAGACCCGCGGATTCATGATAATGGCCGCATCAAGCGGCACCATATCTTCGCGTTCCTGCACAAAAAATTTCCACCAGGCGTTCTTGATGTTTTGTTTCAGCAAATGGCCGAGCGGGCCGTAATCCCAACTATTGGCCAAACCGCCATAAATTTCCGAGCCGGGAAAAACAAAACCGCGCCTCTTACATAAGGAAACTATTGTGTCTAAGGAAACGGGCATACTGAAAATTTAATTTTTTTGAATAATAACAATTAATGTCAAATTACCAATTCCCAATTTCCAATCAAATCCAAAACCGATAATGTCAAAACCGATTTGGATTTTTGATTTTGAGCTTGATTTGACATTGGAAATTGGATATTGGAAATTATTACACCGGGTTTATTTCTTGTTCTTTTTTCTCGCCGATTTGTTTGATTTGTTCGTTCATTTCTTTCACTAGTTTTTCCAACTCTTCCTGCAAACGATATTTTTCGTCTTCGGTCACATCGCCGTCTTTTTCTCCGCTGTTAATCAGCTCGCGCACATCTTCGCGCACTTTGCGCACCGAAATGCGGGCGTTTTCCAATTTCTGATGCAGTACTTTAATTAACTCTTGTCGGCGTTCCACCGTCAATTCCGGCAAACATAGCCGAATCAAACGGCCGTCATTCACTGGATTAATGCCCAACCCGGAATCGCGAATCCCCTTTTCCACCGCCGCCATCAAACTTTTGTCCCACGGGTCAATATTCAGCGTTTTCGGGTCGCCGATGGAAATAGAAGCAACCGCCTTTAATGGCTGGCGCGAACCATAAGCCTCAACCAGAATATCTTCCACCATAGCCGAGGAAGCGCGACCGGTGCGCAAGCCGGAAATGTCTTGTTTCAAGAAATCAATCGCCTTAACAAAATCTTGTTTGAAATCATTAATATTCATAATTTTTTAATTCAGCAAAGTAAAGCCCATCAGCAGCACACTATCATTTACCGTATGCACTTTTATCGCCGCCGGAATGGTGTTGGTGGGCAATTTTTTCGTCACCCAAGTCACACCGCCATCCGTGCTTTTGTAAAAAGTGGAATTGATGTGCGCATTTTTCTCACCGAGAATCGTGCCAGTATAATAAATTTCTTTTTGATTTTTCGGATTAACGGCAAAACCGTAAATCGCCACCGCGCCGGGCGGGGTCAACAGTTTCATATCCGTCCAAGTAACGCCGGCGTCGTCCGAGCGCAAAATGCCGTACTTGCTCACCCAAAACAAACTGTTTTTCTGCGCCGGATTAATTAAAATGCGATAAAACGTTTTGCTGTCGTTGAATTTCTTCATTCCCTCGCGCAAATCAACCCAGGTCGCGCCGTTGTCATCGGTGCGGTAAAGACCGGACCGATAAGTGGCCACGTAAACGCGCGTAGTAGTGGCGGCGCGGTCCACCGCCAAATCCTGTAATTGCAGATTAAACCGTTTCACCACCTGCCAGCCGCGCCCTTCATCTCGGCTGATTAAAATATCTCCGTTCAATTCCGCGCCCCAAATTATTTTTTTATTATCAAAAATTCCGATGTCCAGCGCCACCAAACGCTCGCCGGTGCGCGTTTCATTGAACACTTGTTCCCAGGTGCGCGCGCAATCAATCGTTTTATAAACACGCGGACCGTCACTGGCGTAAATGGTGCATTTGTCTTTCGGGTCAACCACTAAGGCGTAAATAAACTTGCCGTTCATAAACGGCACGGCTTGCCAGCTGTCGCCGTTGTTATAGGTGTAATAAAGTCCCTGCCCGCGCGTGGCCAGATAAAAGGCGTTCGGGTCGCTTGGGTCGTCAAAAATACGGTAGGTGCGAACGCCGGAAATTGATTTTACGCCCTGGGATGTCGGCAAGGCATTGATTTGCGTCCATTTTTCGCCTTTATCCGCGGAACGAAACACACCCATCGGCCCGACAGCCGCCTGTTGGGTGATACAGCTCGCGCCGGTGAAAACCAGAAGACAAACGGCACCCAAAACGATAAATATTTTTTTATGCATAAATTTTCTGTCATCCTGATTTTTTTCTGTCATCCTGAACTTGTTTCAGGATCCCGTGGGATGCCGAAATAAATTCGGCATGACAGTAAATTCAGAATGACAATTGTTAAATTTTTAGTAAAACTTGTTCAATTAAAAGCCGCGGATGAATATTGGCGCCGAGCATCTGTTGCGCGTTTCTCAAAGAATCAATGACGCTGGCAATTTTTTTAGCGCCGTTTTTTTCCGGCCGCGTCAAAAGTTCACTCCGCCAAAACATAATCCACAAATCCAATATTTTTCTCAACCGGTCGCGGCCGCGGATGGCGTCTTCTTTGTCGCCGAACAAATCTTCCACCGCCGCCAGTTTGATGTAAAAAGGACTGTGGTTAATTTTTTTCCAACGCGCCAACTCGCTTTCGTATTCTTCCAACGCGCCTTCTTCGTTTAACAATCCGATCGCCCGCCCCGGACGCCCCCAGGCGGCTGACGCGGCTTTGGCGGAGATTTCTTCAGCGTGGCCGAGTTCGGCCAGCCCGGCTAAAATTTCGCTCTCCGACACCAAAGTAAATTCCATGGTCTGACAGCGCGAACGTACAGTCGCCGGCAATTCTTTGGCATTAGTGGTTAAAAGAAAAATCAAACTGTGCTCCACCGACTCTTCAAGCATTTTCAACAGCGCGTTGGCCGCTTCTTCATTTATTCTTTCCGCTTCGTCAATCACCACCGCTTTCACTCCGCCCAGCCACGAACGATTGCGCAAAAAATCATTTACCGTTCTGGCTTGCGCGATGGAAATATCTTTTTTCAACCGGCCTTTTTTTTCGTCCACTTCTCTTTCCAGATAAAAAAAGTCCGGATGCGTCAACAACTTGTCCGGCTCGGTTTTAAGGGCTTTGGCCGCCAAATGCTTGGCGACCGTTCTTTTGCCCACCTGGTCCGGACCGACAAAGCAATAAGCATGCGCTAAACTGTTTTGGGCCAGCGCCGTTTCCAGAAAATCAATGTTTTTGCGGTGGCCGATTATCATCAGTAAAACATTAAAATATCGCTGTTTCTAAGCAAAGATATTTTACCTTATCGGCCGGCTTCTGACAAGGCCGACCAGGTCAGTTTGGCTGTGTTTTCCCAGGAAAAAGTCGCGGCTCTGGCCAGACCCAACGCCGCCATTTTTTGCCGTTCGTCTTGATTCGCGAAAATCCGCTCCAGGACAGAGGCAATTTGTTCCGGGGAATCGGCCGATACATAGAACACGGCATCTCCCCCCGCTTCAACCATACTATTGCCCTCGGAAGCAATCACCGGACAGCCGCAAGCCATGGCTTCCAACACCGGCAAACCAAAACCTTCGTATTTGGACGGGAAAACCAGCGCTTCGGCCAGATTATATAGTTTGGCGATGTCGGCTTTTGTACCCCAACCGGGCAAAATAATATCCGCTTTGTGGGGGCTGTGTTCTATTTCCGTCGCGACGTCTTTGTAACCAACTCCCGGAAATCCAACCAAAACCAATTGCGCTTCGTGTTTTTCTCTAAACAAATTAAAAGCGCGCACAATATTGGCTGTGTTCTTTTTTTCTTCCAACCGGCCGACGGAAATAAAAAACGGCTTGGTGATTTTAAATCGCCCGAGAATTTCTTTCTTTGCTTCATCCGGCAGGTCAAACCGCCGATAAGAGAGAGAATCAAAACCAAGCGGCGTCACACGCACCCGACCAGTGTCATAATTATACAAGCGTTTCAATTCGTTTTTGCTGAATTCTGACGGCGTTAAAATCAAACGCGCTTTTTTTAGAATTAATCTATTCATTAATTTTAAATACCACCGACTGGCCCACCAGGCCGCTTTCGGGTCAACTTCAAACACACTATCGTGAATGGTGGCGACAACTTTTTCCGGACAAATTAACGGCAAAATTTGTGCCGGCGCGAAAAAAACATCCGGCGGACGATGTAAAAATTCCCACGAAAGACGTGTTTGCGTCCAACCCTTTCTCAATCGCCGTGGCAGTTTCTCCACCCAAGGCAAAACGCGCGGCTGCCAATTCGGCGGCAAATCAGACAACACGGGCAAAAGCGGCGTCTGGCTATACAAAATTACCCGCACATCGGCGGGTATATTTTTTTTAAGATGTTGAATTATTTGCCAACAATACTCTTCCACGCCGGTGCGTTTTTCTTTGTTGGCATGGCTGGCTTCAATGCCGATGATCATAAAAAAAATTAATACCTATGTCTAAACGCCCTCCTGAACCCGGCATCTTCTGCCTCTTTCACAGTAAATGCGCAGAATTCCCCCTTATGCTTCTCGATGATAGTTCTATCGTATTGTTGGTCAAAAGGCAAGTGGTAGATTTTTTCTCCATCTCTACCAGAAATATTGCATTTAATTCTTGGAAATTCTCCGACTGGTTCATTTTCTTTTATTTCAATACTTAACACATCAGCCATTTCTTTGGCTTTATTTGACAAGACTGTTGAAGTAAAAAATATAGGTCTAAGTTTATTCTCATTTAAAAATTTAGCAAACTCCTTAAACGTTTTGGGTTTTGTGTTATTTTCAAAATTTTTTATCCAATATTCCATTGTCGTCCCAAATAATTGGAAGACATGCTTTTCGTGTATTTCTTTGTACTGTGCCCAATATTTACATTGTACGATACAAACTTCTCCGTTTTTTTTAGCTATAACATCTCTCCCTAAGTCTTCAAACCCATCTATTATGCCCTTGTATTCAACAGCGTATCCCTTTTGTTCAAATGAATAGCCCACATACATTTCGTAATCTCTTCCAATCGCCCACTTTGATTTATTTCTATTAGATAGATACCTATCCAACGCTTTTTGATTCCGTACAACTGAAGGCAATTTCTTATATTCTTCGGCGGTCAAAAATTGCCTCGCGCGATCCTCGTTATTTTTTTCATCGATATCAGCACTTTCTATGCATACGGGAATATCCTCGTTCTCATTTTCTGCAATCAACTCTGTTAGCCACGGAAATAATTTTTCGTAATAATTAATTTGATAACTAATAATTTTATTCGATCTTAACAATTCTTTTTTCTCTTCTTTTATCACTCTGACAATCTCGGCGGCTGAAAAGGCGGGGTGGTTTTTCTTTGCCAAATAGGACTCCCTCTGGAAGTCAAGTAAAGAAAAGTAATCTGCATACGCATCTGCAAGCCAAGGAAATCCCATTGATTTTTGGTTTGCTATTAGCTGCACTTCTTCTCTGTTTATCTGAATTTCCTCTTTGTCTTTTAAAACTTTTTCATTCCATTGTCTTGCCTCTAAATCTAGCGCATCTTTTGCTTGTTTAATCTTTTGAGAAAATTCATTCATCTTCTTTCGTGATTCATCTTCCAATCTTGCGTTGTCACTCGCAATTTTTAGTTCCTGCTCTCTTTCTAATCTTCCAAGGTTATCCAGTTTGGGCTTTAACTCTAAATATTTTTTTGAATTTGAAGATAGTTCTACTATCCAAGAAACAAAACTATACAAGATTATTAAACTGATGATAGCCGCCCAAAACATAAAAAAAATATAAAAAAATTTTACCAACAAATATTCATATCCTCGCCAGTCAATTTCCGCAAATATTTGTTGACGTCATTTTGAACTCCGACTTCGTCAATCAAGCCGTTTTCCAGAGCCATCTGTCCGAGCATTGACGAACCATCGGCCATCTTTTCCACTTTTTTAGCATCTAATTTTCTGTTTTCCGCCACATCATTGATGAAATTCTCATGAATAATGTTAACGTCGCGCATCAACAGAGCTCTTTCCTCAGTCGAAAGTTTTTTATCAGGAGCGCCGACGTCTTTAAATCTGCCACTGCTTAATTCATTATAAAACAAGCCTTCATTTTGATTTTGTTTGGCGTTGTCCAAATACGACATGGTAACACCGATACCGCCAACATCCGAATTTTTGGAAGCAAAGATTTTATCCGCACCAGTGGCCGCCCAATAAGCGGACGAGAGCCCAGCGCCCCGAATTAAAACGACCGTCGGCTTTGCCGTCTCTTTCAGCGCGCGAGCAATTTCCTCACCGGCCACCGGCGAACCGCCGTAAGAATCAATCTCCAACAAAATCGCCTTGATATTTGTGTCCGCTTCGGCTGATAATATCCCAGAAACGACGCCCTCGGAAGAAACCAGGTCGGCGGTAATATTGCCATTCGCGCCAATGTTTTCTTGAGGAATATATGTGACTAATTCACCATGCAACGTTATGCCCGCGACATCACAGTTATCATCAAACGCCTTTTCGACGATCGCGCCACCGGTTGAAAATCCGCCGTCATTTTTTGATACAAGGCCGTATACGACGTAAAAAGTAAAAATTGAGGAAACCAAAATGGTGGCTATCGTTAAAAACCACGTCACTTTTTTTATTTTAGACCAATTTTTTTTAAAACCTTCACCGCCGATTGCGTGGGTTATAATTTGTTTGAGGGACATGTTTGGGGTGTTTAATTAAATGTTTAAAGCAATGTTATGGAGAATTCTTGCATTTTATATCCTTTGTGAAATACAAAATTCCTGCTCCGATAAATATAAAAATTAAATCGGCTGGGATTCTCCTTGTCTGGAGAATTTTTAACCTTATAGAAGTTGGAAAAACTCCGTATCTTTTGCATCTGGAAACTTCGTAAGTTTCTACTGGTGCTATTTTAGTAAATCTTATTTTTTGCGCGATCTCCTTTTCCCACTTGACGCAAGGTTTAATGAAGCTGTAATGATTAAAAGTAAACGCAAAAATTAATAATACAAAAATAATAATCTGAATTGTTTTTTTGGGTGATTTAGCGATAATCTGGATTATTTTTTTCGCAAAAATTGATAATACAGAAACGATGGCACGCATTGTTTTATTTGGTGATTTAACCTTCGGTGGTTTGGCGATTGTTTCCTGCCTATCTGTCTCGGCGTTTTTGCGCTCCTTTAATTGCTTCTTATTTTTTTCCTCGCAGTCCTCGCAAAGCCCGTCAGACGACAACTCGCAACCATAAGTTGGGCTATTACATTGTTTACAATTTATCATATAATCATTCGTTTAAATTTATTTTTTGACTTCAAAATCTAAACTAAGTTCTTCGCACGTCCAAAAATCTGAATTCTTTTCATCCCATTTAACAATTTTTTCCTGATTATCATATCGCCCCTTTTCCCAATCCCTACACCCCGCCGCCTCACGAATTTTTCTTCGTTTTAATTCTTGTACGTACATATCTTTTGTTAATCCCGTTTTCAATTCTTTTTCCGCACTGAGCCGCGTCATTGAGTGCTTCATTTCAAAAAGAGATTCCCACATCAATTTCAAACGCGGCAAATGATAACCATTGCTAATAATCGCGATATTAAAACGCTTACTGCTCTGCTTGTTGTTCGTGAGGTATTTTTTAAACGCGCTCAGATTTCCAGTTGAATCCGGTTTAGAAACAAGACAAATTAATTCTAAATTGGAGATATCGCTATTTTGCGGCCTGTCCATCTCTTTCTTAAAATATATGTACATCGCCGTTACTTTACTTTGCGAACCGCCTACCAATACCACTCTCTCGGCATCTTTCGCCATCAGAATGGCCGCTTTCATCCTATCTTCCGCTCCCAAGTACAATTTCGTGTTTGGTTCAATTTTGTCATTTTCCAAATCCGAAAAAATAATTTTATCGCCTTCAAATCTTGGGTCGCCAGCACAAGGGACGATAAGATAATTATATTTTTTGTTTGATATGGATTCTGACATACTAATTATTCAAAAAATGTCCTGGATTCCCGCTTTCGCGGGAATGACAAAAGTGTATAGCTCGACAGATGTATGTTGAGGACTATCGCGGAATTCCGGCATCATAGCCGGAATGAGCGTAAGGGCGGCGAGACCACAGACGAGGCGACCCGTGTCCGAAACGTACATCTGACGAGCGAGACTAAATGCCGAAGGGATTCTTCACTGCGTTCAGAATGACAGGGCTTCGCCACACTACGCCCTGTAAATGCGGGGACTGGATTCCCGCCTTCGCGGGAATGACACCGAGAGATGCTGAAACAAGTTCAGCATGACACGACGCGACAACGCCTAAGGGATTCTTCACTCCGCTTCGCTCCGTTCAGAATGACACAAAAAATCGCTTTGTTTTAATGTTCTCGTGTTTTTATGTTTTAATGACGTTATCTTGTAGCCAAAATACTGCGTTTGTAACTATCAATATTTTCCAAAGCGATACCCGTGCCTTTGGCGGCGCAGAAAAGCGGGTCCTCGGCCACATAAGTCGGCACGCCGGTGGTTTGCACCACCAATTCCGCCAGATTGCGAAGCAGGGCCGAACCGCCGGTCAAAATAATTCCCTTGTCCATTACGTCGGCGGAGAGCTCCGGCGGCGTATCGTGCAAAACATCCTTAACCGCTTTCATCAACAAATCCAATTCATGCTGTAATGCTTCGGTTACGTCGTCGGAAGTGACGGTAACAATGCGGGGCAGACCGGAAACCATATCCTGACCCTTGATATCCACCGTCAACGGCTTGGAAATAAACATAGCCGAACCGACAGTTTTTTTAATTTCTTCAGCCGTATGCACGCCGACAGCCAAATTATATTTTCGTCTAATATATTCCGCAATCGCCAAATCGAATCTGTTACCGCCGATTCTAACCGACCCCCAGGCGACAATGCCGCCAAGAGAAATAACGGCGATTTCCGCCGTACCGCCGCCGATGTCAATCACCATATGGCCGGAAGCGGCGCCAATCGGAATATCGGCGCCAATGGCCGCCACCAGCGGAGCTTTAATCAGATAAGCGGCGCGAGCGCCGGCGGCAATAGTCGCGTCAATCACAGCGCGCCGTTCAGTGGAAGTGATGCCCGACGGCACCGCCACCATTACTTCAGGGCGAAAAAGATGCACCCCGCCCAGGGCTTTATTGATAAAATAGCGCAACATCGCTTCCGTGGTTTTGTAATTGGCGATGACGCCTTCTTTAAGCGGATGTTCGGCGGAAATGGAATCGGGCGTCCGGCCAAGCATGTCTTTGGCTTCCAAACCGACCGCCAAAATTTTTCCGTCATTTTTAGAAATGGCCACCACGGACGGTTCATTAATCACCGTCCCCTTTTTCGGGACGTACACGCGCACATTATTTGTGCCTAAATCAATACCGATTTTCTTGATAAACATATTATTTCGTTCTTACCTCAAAATCCAAGTCGGTTAAAAGCGTCGTGCTGTAATCGTAACGGTTGTCGCCATGATTATGTTGGCTTTCTCCCGGCGCGGCGTATGCTAGTTGTTTAGCAAAATTAAGCCCTAATGTCAACCGGACGTTGTTTGTGCCGAGTTGTTTCTGCACCAGCAAACGATAATCATTGGCTTTTAGCCGTTCCAACACTTCCGGCGCGACATAATATTCAAAAGACAACTCTCCGGTTTTGCCCGGTTCAATGGAAATAAAAGCGCCAAACCAGCGTCGGCCGTTTTCTATGCCCTGGTCAATCGGGCCGGGTTCTTTGCTCCAGTCCTCTTTCATCGAGCCAGTCGCCCGAATCAGCTGGCTGCCAGCCGGCACAAATACTCGGGCATAATCGCGATAGCGGGTGGTGCGCCAATCAAATTTGCCATGATGGACGAAGGTCATTTTTACTTTCGCGATATATTTTCCATCCGCCGCCGGTTTAATTTCATAGCTCAGTGTGCGGTCGATAGCCACATCGGTTTTTAATGCCCCAAGATTGGCATCGGCCCAAAGCAAATAATCAAAATTTTCATTAGACATCGTTCCGTCCCAATGTTTGGCCGCAAAGACGCTTTGATAATCCTTATTTTCCGAATACATTATCATTTGTTTGTCTTTAAGCATACGCTCCACCAAATCCTTGTAAGCGCCCCAGTTGGTCAGGGCGCTTTTGGCCGTGCTCATAATCACGCTCTTGGCCAAATCAACCAGCATTTTTTTGCGTTCGTCAACGGTAATCCCCTTTTTGGCAAAACCGTATTCCACTTCGTATTCAAGTTTTTCCGTAAAATTGTCCGCGGTAAATTCTTCGCCATTTACGCTCACCGGGCCGGTAATTTTTAAAAGCTCTTCAATCAATGTCGGCGTAAAACCAATAACAGTATGTATTTCTTCAGCCGCCGTGCCCTTTTCTTTGCGATATAATTCTAATGATTTAGCCGCGGACACGGCAAAATCCGGCGACCAGTTGGAATCGCGGAAATACCAACGTTCCAAGCCGAGAAATTGTTTGATTGGCGTCGGCGGGATTGAAGGAAAATCCTTGGGCGCTAAATTGTCCAAAATTTCCGTGCCTTCCACTTTTAACACTTCGGGATAACCCTCGCCCATCTTGACCACCGCGTAGGTGCCGATAAAACCTCCACCCGGACGTAATTCGGTATTATTCAAAAAAAGAATCAAATAAGTTTGCGGCTCTTGAAAACCGAAAAATTCCTGCACAAAGGAAAGCTGTTTGGCTTGTTCTTCCGCTGCCGGTGAACCGGCTGGCGCCGCCGGCCCGCCAGCGCTGATAAAACGACGACCTACCTCGCTGACTATTGTTTTTTGTAATCCGCCGGAACGATACCAGAAAAAAACAAAAGAACCCGCCGCCGTCAACAGGGCGAGAATGGTCAACAAAGCAATTTTAATGAATTTTCCGAAAGTCATACATTAGCTCTCTTTTTAGCCGAGACATTAAATCCGAGATATCGGCCAAACATCAAATGAGTAACCGCGTCAATGCAGGGTAAAGAGGAAAAGAGAATCAGGGAAACCGGCAAAAGAATCCATTGCGCCAGCATGATTAGATATTTGTAGCGCGGATGGCCGACCGGCCGGCGCGGTAAAATCAGCATACTCAAAATAGCGGAGACAAACAAACCGACCATAGCCAGAGTCATCATAATTTCCAGCACATGCGGAGTGTTAAAAAACAGGGCGCTTTGGCGGACCGAATCTCCGGCCACGTACAAGGGCAAACGGCCAAGCAAAGTGATTAAAATAGCCACCATCGCCCAGCTCCACTTCCCTTCCCACTCGCGGAAGACGGCAAAAAACTTCTTCCAGCGGGATATTTCCGGATGCTGACGCGACTGCCATATCAAATATGGAATGTGCTCCACGCCCCAAGCCCAGCGCCTTTGCTGATAATACAAATTCTTTAAACTTTTAAAAAATTTGTCATCACGCGCCGTGTCCATGGATACCGGGATATACAGCGGCGTCACTTCATAATCGCCGCCGTAGCGCAGCCAGCACTGAAAAAATATGCGCGAGTCCTCGCTGACAATATCTTTGGCATGCCCGCCGCAATCCATTAGCGCCTTAAAACTCATGCTATGAGAAGAAAAAGTCACCAGATTATCCAAACGGGCCAAACTGAACAGCGTCCAAAAAGTGGTACCGAACGCCATCACGCGCAAAAAAGACGGGGATTCCCAAAGATTATTGTTATACAAAGTAACCGGTTGAAAAGAACTATGGCTCGGTCGCGGGTGACGGCAATACATGTAATTCAAATGCGAAATATATTCCGGGTGCACCACCGTATCCACGTCAAAAGCCGAAACAATTATATCTTCATAGGCCCAGCCGCGGCGGTCGGCGTATTTTTTAAATTCAAATTCGGCGTAATGCAAATTGGAACCCTTGCCGGCAATTTCCCCCGGTAAACCGTCGGGGTGGGTAAAAAATAGAAGGTCGGCGAATTTCCCTGAATAATTTTCTTTTATTTTTATTTGCAATTTATCCCAATGTTCTTGTTGGCGCGCTTCACCGGAAAAAACTACATAAAGCAAGCTGGATGGATAAGTGGAAGCGAGCAGGGCATCTAGTGTCGCTTCGACCACCTCATATTCTTCATTGTAAACCGGCAAAAAAATCGCGTTCTTTTTTCTTTGCCAATCGGGAAACTCTTTTTTTGTCATGCTCAACCAATCGGTGCGCATAGCGCGGCGAAGCCTGGTCCAAGAAAGAACCAGATAAAAAGAAAAGTAAATTACTCGTAATACCCAGTAGATGTCGAAGACGATAATAAAATATATCATCCAGAGCGGCCTGACAAAAGACAGTACTACACCCAAAATTAACGTCAGCCAAATGCTAAAGCCGGGCAAAATTTCGTATAATCTGTACTTGTGATAATCGGAAAGCATGGGCGAGAATTTTCAATTTACAATTCTCAATTTTCAATCAATGCGCCAATTTTTTAATTTTACAATCCATTGACGTTGGCGACCGATGTTTGAAAATTGCGACATTGGAAATTGATTGAAAATTAGAAATTGAAAATTTATACTTTCGGACTAGTTCCGCCGATGTTTGCCTCGCCGCTGTATTTGGCGCTGATATAAACCCCGATTTTGGCTTGCTTTAACTTTTTATCCACCAGTTTAAAATCCGCTTCTGTTACCCCAACTACCGGTATGGCCAAGGCATAAGCCAGGGTATTGGCCACGGTTACGGCGATGCGCGTGGCGGTAAAACGCCCGCGGCCGATGACCACGGCCACTCCGGACAAATCAGTCAGGTGTTTTTTTTGTTTTGACAAAAGCGCTTCCAAAAAAACCAAAAGCGGTTTGGGGCGAACGGTTTGCGAAAAAACAAATTTTTTCCAACCGTCCGAAATTGACAGACAAAAAACCACCTGGTCCTCCAATGAGTTGTCAATCAATAACTTCATAGTGAAAATTCCAAACCCCAATTACCAATGACCAAATAAATCGCACGAAAATCCTAAATCACAATTTAACGATTTTGAAAATTAGAGTTTGGGGTTTATTTGGGATTTGGGAATTGGTCGTTGGACATTATAACCTAATTATTCCGTACTGCATCAACACCACGTATCTGTGTTTTTCTCGCATTCTTATTTTCACCGCGACAACTGATACTCATCCACCGCCAAGAGGTGTTTGGCTTCAAATAAATTGTACAAAAAGCGGTCGCCGATTTCACGACGCTCAACGAACTCTTTCTCCGTCATAATGGTATAGCGGATCTCCCGATTGACGCTTCTTTCAAACTCATGCACCAATTTAAGCAATACTTGCGGCTTGACGTGGCCCACCACCAGCATATCGGTTTCCGCCTCTTTGTCGCCGGTAAAAAATCCGGTTAAAAGCAAGAAGCCGATTTTTCCGGCCCGGGTCCTAACCTGTTCCACAAATTCACGCTCTTCCAAAATCTGTACCTTAACCAACAAATCGCGCAGTTCCGGATAAATCAAAGAATCGGTTTTAAGCCGGAAATATTTAAACCGTTCCCCGCCGGTGTGGCCGCCTTCCCCCTTTTTCAAAACCACCGCGTTAACCAGCCCGACTTTTTCCAAATTGGTCAATTCGCGCCGCACGGCATTGAGCTGGACGCCGGCCATTCTGGCCAATTCGCGCACGTAAAAAAATTTGTCCGGCCAAGACAAAAAAATCTGAAGCAACTTCAAACGGGTCTTTGAGCCAAAAAGGTGTTCAATCATAAAATATCAATAACCAATGACCAAGAGGCAAGAAACAAAAATGGCCAAAAAATTCGCCACCTACCAGCTTGCCGGCTTATCCGCTATTAGCTTACTGGCTTATTAACTTAAACCGGCTTTTTAGCTTACTTGCTTGCTTGCTTATTAAATAGTATAATAAAAAAAACCGTAAAAGTCAAAATGACCTAAATTCTATGGACCAAACGCTTAAACTCAATGAATTCTTCGTTGAGGGCGACAACCAAGAGCTGTCGCACGTACTGCTTCACGTCATTCAACCCTCCACCGAAGAAGAGGAAAAAGACAAGGGATATTTTTTTGCCGTTTGTGAAATAAACGACGGCGAAAAAGAAGACGCCTACAATCTTCAGCAAATTATCGACCGGATTGAAAACAGTTACTATGAAACACCGAGCGAGCCCGGCAAAAACACCTTGGAGGCGATTTTAGAAAAAATCAATAAAGAAAATTTTTCTCTGGCCGGACCGGAGGCGGAATTAACCTGCCTGATTGGCGCTCTGCGCGGCAATGAAATAACTTTTTCTTTTCGCGGCGAACCGGGAGCTTTGCTTTTTTATAAAAACAAAGAGGGCGGTTATCAAAAAATGGATTTAGTGGCGGCCAATCAGGAAGAAGACGAGGAAGACAAACTATTCTCACAAATCATTCAGGGAAAGATCAGCGGCGGCGATTATTTTATCGCCGTTTCCAAACATGTAGCCGACTGCTTCGACCACGACCGGTTGCAAAAAATAATTACCGGCCGCGCGCCGGAACAAAGCGTCGGACACCTGGAAAAAGTACTATCCGGCATGGATAACGGCTATTCCTACGGCGGTTTGATTATACATTTTGATAAACAAGAGGCAGCGGCCGCGCCGACAGCCAAAATCGATAAGTCGGCCGAACGGAACGCCCTGTTTGAAACCGAACAAAAGACCGCCCGCACTTTGTCTCCTTCTCTTTTTGATAACATCAACACCAAAGCCAGGACGGAAGAAAATGACGAAGAAACGGACGAGGAAAAACCGGCCGAAAAACCAACACCGACAGCGGCGCAAATAAATATGGCTCATCTGCGCCAACGTACGGCCACGCGACAAGTTGGAGAGGCGGGTGGCCTGACTAATACTCTATCTATTATTTGGAAGGGGCTAAAATACGCCGGTTTAGGTATCTATTACTTTTTCTTTTTTCTGGCAAAATTTGTGGTAGGTATCGGTCGTTGGTTGATTATGCTTTTTATGGTGGCGACCAATTTACAAAATCGCCGCCGGACGATTTTAGACGCTTGGGGACAAGATTGGAACGATTTTAAACAACGTTTAAAAAATCTGCCGCTCATCACCAAGATACTGGGCGCGGCCTCTATTATTTTCGCCGTGATTTTCGCCGGCAGTATCGTTTATTTACAGGTGGCGAAAAAACAAGCGGCCGATAATCGTATTTACCAAGAATCTTTTCAAACCATTAAAAATACCACTGACGCGGCCGAGAGCGCGATGATCTACGGCGATACCGACGGCGCTCAGCGCGAGTCAATCAAAGCGCGCGACCTGCTGGCTGTTTTTACCTGCCAACCGGAAGATAAAAATACCTGCGATGATATTTCCTCCCGTTTGGCCGCGCTCACCACCAAATTGCGCAAGCTGGACACTCTGCCGATGAATTTAATCGTGGATTGGCAGACGCTCGGCTTAAAAGCGGAAAAAATATATAAAATTGATAATAAAATTTTAGGGATATCTTCTTCCAGCCCGGTAGTATTGGTTTACGACTTGCTAACCAAAGAAAATAAAACCGTTTCTCCAATGGAAAGCAGTTTGAGCGGGTATATTTCCGCTTCCGTACCCAAAGAAAACGATTACGTTGCTTTGCTGGCCGATGATGCCAAAACCGTGATGCAGTATGACCCCAAAACGAACAGTTTGAAAAAGGCGGAAATAAGTTACTCTTCAACTCAACCGCAAATAAAAGGGCTGATCGTTTACAACCGCCGGCTCTATACGCTAGACGCGTCAGCCAATCAAATTTATCGCCATGATGCCACCAAGGCGGGCTACGGTTTGGGCAAGGACTGGCTCAAAGACAATAATTTTAATCTGCGCGACGGCATTGATATGACAGTGGACGGCGATATGTTTGTCTTGAAATCCAACGGAGAAATATTCAAATTTACCCAAGGCGTACGGGTGGATTTTACCGTCCAGGGTGTTGACCCGGCGTTAACCGGCGGTGACGAAATTTGGACCTACACCGACCTGAACAATCTTTACGTCCTGGACAGCGTTAACAAACGCCTGATTGTGCTGGATAAAACCGGAAAGCTGGTGCGCCAAATCACCGGCGCCGAACTGGCCGCTCCGACCGGCATGGTGGTGGAAGAAACAAAAAATAGCGCTTATATTTTAGACGCGAATAAAGTTTACCAGCTGAACCTGAAGTAAACGCCAAAAATTAAAAAACCCTCCGACATGATCGGAGGGTTTTGTTTTTTATAGCCATTTTTTTCTTTTGAAAATCCCAATCATGATCAACACACCAATGATCATCAACCCGCAGATAATCCAAAAACCATAAGGCAAATCCACCAACGGCCGGCCGCTGGCGTCAATGGTAAACACCGTGGCGATTAAAGTGAGAGGAAATGTTACCACTGAAATTACCGTCAGGGTTTTCATCACTTCGTTGGTGCGAAGATTAACAATAGATTCGTTGGTTTCATGCAGGGCGTTAATACTCTCCCGCTGGCTTTCCAGCATGTGCCAAATTTCATTGGTAAATTCTCTGATATTGTTGATGTAATTTTGGTAAGCCATCAAATCCAGCTCCCGCCCGCTGTACATAATCAATCGCTCCAAAACCGTGCGATGCCCCTGCATGGTGCGGCGGAAAGTGACGATGCTGGTTTTCAGGCGTAAAATTTCCTCGGCCATTTCCCGTCCGGGAATTTTTCCGAATAATTTTTTATCCACCGTGTTTATATCCTCGTTGACGTGGAGCAAAATCGGAAAAATCGCGTCCAATAAACGGGTCAAAAGTTCAAATAAAATGTGTACCGCCGTGCCGCTGAAAAATTCTTTTTTAACGGCTTGACTTTTCCGGCATTCATTGAAAAAATTCTCCAACACCGACAGTTTTGAATCGTGCACGGTAATTAAAAAGTTAGCCGAGAGGAAAAAGTCAATCTCGGTGAAGCCGAGCCGACGAGTGGTGCGGTCAAAAATCGGAAAATGCAGCACCATGAAATAATAATCGGGCCGCTTGACAATTTTCGCGCGCTGAAAAGGCGGCAGACTCTCTTTGATATCCTGAACGGACAAATTAAATCTTTTTTGAATCTGCGTCAATTCTTTTTCGGTTTGTCGAGAGACGTTAACCCAAAGCAGGCCGTCGTGCTCCACTTCGCGAATGTGCTGAGGCATAATTGGAATATAGAATTTAGAATAATGAATTTAGAAAGTGAAGATTGGAGTCGGCGATTCTCTCCCGCAAAATTCCAAATTCCCCATTCAAGATTCATCACGTTTATAGTATACCACATTTTCCACCTGGGCTCAAAATTATTTTTTTCCCCTTGTCCCCCCGCCCCCTCTTTGGTATAGTATCCCCATATGTCCGAACACCGCCCCTCGCCCGAAGCCAGAGATGCGAACTCCTTTGACTACTGGCTGGATACCGAGGTGAAAAAGCA
>JAQTYG010000031.1 GCA_028688375.1 Patescibacteria group bacterium
TTTTTTGTCAAGCGATTCACTTCCGTAACCCGTAGCCCGCAACTCGTATCCTGTAAATCCGCCCGATTTTAGGTCGCGGGGCGGTTATGGGCTATGGGTTACGGGTTATGGGTGAGCCCTTGACAAAACTCGGGAAACGTGCTATTTTACCTGGTTATCATTTTTAGTTCTTTCCTTCCCCCACCTTATAGTTGTTCGTCAACCCCAGTAAAATCACACCTAAAGGAGGTGTACCATGCAGATATGCAAGGAGACGCCTCTCCTGCCGTCGGTCTTGCGCCGACTGAAAGGGGAGTACGTGCGCTGGGAGGCCTATCGGCTGACCATTCAACTGTCAACCGACGACGAGGATCTGCTGTCCCAGTTGCGGAACGCGCCCGTCAGCTTTTGGCTGAAGGTCAAGAACATCAGGACGCCGACGCAGAACTGGGTCGTGGATCGGAGTCTCGGGGAAGAGGCCATTCGGGTGGAGTTCCCGGAATATTCGGACAAGATCGCCGTTGGATTCATCGTGACCGAGAGGAACGATGGCACCATGTTCAAGCCGGCGCCGGATCTGGAGCTGGAAGTCACCCGCCGACTGGCCGTTGCCTAAAAGGAGGGCAAATCTGAATGCGAGGGTCAAAATACGGCGGCGGGAACCTTGAAATATAGGTTTCCGCCGCCACCCCCACTTTCTTAGCCAAAATTACCCAGGTATTGACTTTTCCTTAAAAATGTGCTATACTGTATAAACAATAGGGTTATTTAAGAGTAATTCTATTGAATTTAATAAATTAACTCATAATCTTATGAATCCAGAAGCCAATAAGATGTCCCAAGAACAGATGGACGCTTCCGCCGAAGCCCTTCGTAAATTAGATGCTTCGATGGAGAAGTCTGATCAGGCCTCTGACCTCTTGGCCAAGTTGGCCAAAGAGTTTGGCCCGGCCGATGCTCAGAAAGAAGAGCCGAAGAAAGAGGAAATTTCCGCCTAATCGCTCCACTCAAAAAGCCCCCGTATTTGTCTCTTGACAGGCGGGGGCTTTTGTTATATACTCCTCCCATCATTCATCTCTCACTAACCCACGTCCCGACGTTAGGCCGCCAAGAGCGACCCAAGTCGGGATAAATCTTCCTCTTCGGGGCCATTCCCCGAGGTCGGGTTGGGAGGTTAAAAGGAAAGAACTATGCCTAATTTACCGACTCTTTTAGAGTTGCTCAAGGCCGGAGCGCATTTCGGCCATCAAAAGTCCCGCTGGCACCCCAAGATGGAACAATACATCTTCGGTACGCGCGGCGGAATTCATATCATTGATCTGGAGAAGACTTTAACGGAGCTCCAGAACACCTTGACCCAAGTGAGAAACCTCGCCGCCGCAGGCAAGGTTATTTTATTTGTCGGTACCAAGCGCCAAGCCCGTGAATTAGTAAAAGCGGCGGCTATAGCCTGTGGTATGCCATTTTTGACTGAACGCTGGATTGGCGGCCTGTTGACTAACTTTGAAGAAATGAAACGCCGGTTGAAGAAGTATCACGGCATGAAGGAACAGGTACAGAGCGGGGAAGTGGAAAAATACACCAAAAAAGAACAATCCAAATTTAAAAAAGATTTGGAAAAAATGGATCGCTATTTAATCGGTTTGACCAATCTGGAAAAGATGCCGGACATTCTCTATATCGCCGATATGCGCACGGAGAAAACCGCCATTGCCGAAGCGTTGCGCAAAGAAGTGCCTATTATCGGCGTGTGCGACACCAATGTTGACCCGACTGAAGCTGATTACGTGATTCCGGCCAATGACGACGCAGTCAACTCCATTAAGATTATCGCCGATGTCGTGGCCGAAGCGATTAACGAAGGTAAAAAAGATTTGGAGAAAAAGAAGGCCGAAATGCCGAAGGTGGAAGAAAAGAAAATTGACGCGCCGAAGGTGGAACGCCGAGCGTTAAGGAAAGAAGGTTCGGATTAATTCAGTTCACAGTTCACAGCGCGCAGTTCTCAGCGTGCCATTTCATCATTTGTTCATTGCTAATTGCTAATTATTATGACTACCACTCAAGATATCACAAAATTACGGGAATTAACCGGCGCCGGAATGATGGATTGCAAAAAATCCTTGGATGAGGCCGGAGGCGACATGGAGAAAGCCGCCGAACTTTTACGTAAAAAAGGAATTATCAAAGCGGCCAAGCGCGACGACAAAATCGCCGCCGAAGGTTTGACCGCGGTGAAAGTGACCGGCGATGTCGGCGCTGTCGTGGAAATTAACGCGGAAACGGATTTCGTGGTTAAAAGCGATGCCTTCAAAGATTTGGTCAGCTCAGTTATTGACACGGTGATAGCAATGAAGCCGGCTGACGTGGAAGAAGCCAAGGCCATACCGTCTTTGCAAGAAAAATTCAATGAGGCGGTGACTAAAACTGGCGAGAAAATTTCTTTGCGCCGGTTTGCCGTGGTGGCGAAAGGCGCGGGTGAGAACCTCGGCGCTTATCTGCATTTGGGCGGGAAGATTTCCGCTTTGGTGGTTTTGTCCGGTGGCAGTGAAGAGTTGGCCCGCGAGATCGCCATGCACACCGCCGCGTCCGCGCCGCGTTATTTGAATCGCGAGGCGGTTGATCCGGCCGAACTGAACAAGGAAATCGAAATCGCTTCAGAACAATTGCGCGCGCAGAAAAAACCGGAAAATATTATTGAGAACATTGTTAAAGGCAAAATGGACAAATTTTACAGCGAGATTTGTTTGCTGGAACAGCCGTTCGTGAAAGATGAAACCAAAACGATTGGCAAATTGGCTGAAGAGGCCGGCGCGACGGTCAAAGCTTTCTACCGCTATGAACTGGGCGAAGGCATGGCGAAAAAATCGTGCGATTTTGCCGCGGAAGTGG
>JAQTYG010000008.1 GCA_028688375.1 Patescibacteria group bacterium
TGGATGAAAAATCGCTGGAGGCAATGCGCGACGCCCGTCTGGAATATCTACTGGAAATTCGCGGCGTAGTACAGGCGCGCGGGGCCAAACAGGTGAACCCCGACATGCCGACCGGCACAGTGGAGCTGTTGGCCAAAGAAATAAAAATTGTCGCCTCGTCCGAAGCCATGCCGTTCGCGGTGGACAGTGATACGCGCGCCATCAGCGAAGAGCTGCGTTTGAAATATCGTTATTTGGATTTGCGCTCCGAGCGAATGCTAAAAAATTTGGTTTTGCGCGACAAAGTAATTTCTTTCATGCGCGATTTTCTGCATCAAGACGGCTTTATTGAAGTGGAAACGCCGTATATCACCAAAGGCACGCCCGAGGGCGCGCGCGAGTTTTTAATTCCCTCGCGCATTTATCCCGGACAGTTTTACGCCCTGCCACAATCGCCTCAGCAATTCAAACAGTTGCTGATGGTCGGCGGAATTGAAAAGTATTTTCAGATTGCGCGCTGTTTCCGCGATGAAGACCAGCGTGGCGACCGCCAGCCGGAGTTTACCCAATTGGATTTGGAAATGTCTTTTGTCGAGCGCGAAGATGTCTTGGCTTTGACGGAAAAAATGATGATTGCCTTGGTGAAAAAAGTAGCGCCGGAAAAAAGAATTCAAACCGTGCCGTTTCCGCGCTTGAGCTATAAAGAAGTAATGGATAAGTATGGTACGGATAAGCCGGATTTGCGCGAAGACAAAAATGATCCGAATTTGCTGGCTTTCGCCTGGATAATTGATTTTCCATTTTTTGAAAAAACCGAGGAGGACGGCTGGACTTTCAGCCACAATCCGTTTTCCCGCCCCCAGCCGGAACATATGGACTGGCTGATGGAGAAAAAGAACATCGGCAAGATTTTGACCACGCAATACGATATCGTTTTGAACGGCTACGAAGCCGGTGGCGGTAGTATTCGCAACCACGAACCGGAGGCCTTGCACAAAGTGTTTGAAATTATGGGCTTTGATGAGGAGGGGATTCAGAAGCAGTTTGGTCACATGCTTGAGGCCTTTAAATTCGGCGCTCCACCCCATGGCGGTATTGCCCCGGGCCTCGACCGCCTGGTGATGATTTTGGCCAACGAGCCGAATATTCGCGAAGTAATCGCTTTTCCCAAAACCGGTGACGCGCGTGATTTGATGATGGGCGCGCCAAGCGAGATGCCGGAATCGGCGCTGGATGAAGTGAATATAAAAGTAAAAAAGTAGCGCGATGCGCCAAGAATAATTGTCCAGCCGCTTCCTGAGACATGTTTCGTCCGGCTTGTGTTGAAGACTATCGCGCAGACGCGCGAGCATGGTTCCGCCCGAGGCGGATCGCGCGGCGAGCGTAAGGGCGGCGAGTCGCTGGACGAGCCGACCCGTGTCTGAAACGCATGCCGGACGAAACATGTTATTCATGTGCCACGCGCCGAAAAGCGCAAAAAACTTAAATGAAAGAAATAAAACTCGAACAATTTAGCGGGCCGTTGGATCTTTTGCTTGGTCTGATTGAACAGGAGAAGTTGAACATCAACGACATCGCTCTTTCCCAAGTCACCGAGCAATTTTTTGATTATCTGAATAAGCTGGGAGAAAAACGGCCGGAAGAACTGGCGGATTTTTTGGTCATCGCCACCAAATTGGTGTACATCAAATCAAAAAATCTTCTGCCTGATTTGGTTTCGGAAGCGGACGAAGGTCCATCACTCGCTGAGCAGTTGAAAATGTATAAGCGTTATCTGGAAGCGAGCCGGGAAGTGAACAAACGCTGGGAGGCGGGGGAATTAGCCTATGGCCGGCTGGAACCGCCGGTAAAATCTGAAGGATTTACTCCGCCGGCCAATGCCGGAGTTGATGATTTGAAAAATTCCCTCTATAATTTGCTCAAACGGCTTAAACCAATCAATCCTTTGCCCAAAGTCAGTATTGACCGCGCCGTCACCGTTAAACAAAAATTGGAATCAATTTTGGCCATGTTAAAAAAGAGCGGGCGGATCAGCTTCCGGCAAATGCTGGCCGAAGCCGAGAGTCGGACGGAAGTAATTATTAGCTTCCTTGCTTTGCTCGAACTGGTAAAATCCGGCGACGCGTCTATCAAACAAAAAAACGCTTTTGATGATTTGGAAATAAGCAAAACATAGTTATGAACACTACGTCAAAAATAGAGAGCATCTTGTTCGTCGCCTCCAAACCGTTGGCGTTAAAAAAAATCGCCAAAGCGGTTGGCGTTGACGAAAACGCGGCGGAAGAGGCGATTGAAACGCTGAAACAAAAATACAACCAGCCGGATTCGGGTGTGTCGCTTCTGGAAAATAACGAAGAATATCAATTAGTTTCTCATCCGGCCAATCGCGAATCGGCCGAACAATTTTTAAAAGCCGAAGTGACCGGCGAACTGACCCGGCCTCAACTGGAAACGCTGACGGTTATTTCTTATTGCGGGCCGATTACCAAGCCGGAATTGGAACAAATTCGCGGGGTGAATTGCAGTATTATTTTGCGCAACCTGCTTTTGCGCGGTTTGATCAAAGAAAATGAGGAAGCGACCCTGTTGCCGACTTATGAAATAACCATGGATTACCTGCGTCATCTGGGCTATCAATCCATTCAAGAATTGCCGGATTATGAAATTTTGCATAATCATGAATATGTGATGAAGGCGTTGGGGCAGGAACAGCCGGTCGCTGAATAAGTTATGACCAAAAAAGTTTTTGATTTTTTGTCTTCTTTCGGCATGGTGATACTGGGCGTATCGCTCCTTTTTATTTTTACCGTTTCTTTTTCTTCGGCGGACAAGAATCGCGCTTATCAATTTCCTCGTTCTCATCCGCGCTTGGCCGGCGGGGATATTTATACCGAACCGCCGACGGCTCAACCGCAAATTCCGTTGGCGAAAAATGTCGATGAGGCGCCGGTTACCACCACCGCTTTGGCCGCTTTGGTGGCAGACGAACAAACTGGCACCGTACTTTATCAAAAAAATTCCGATGAAGTGCGCCCGCTGGCCAGTATTACCAAAATTATGGCCATGATGGTATTTTTGGATTTGCCGATAAAATGGTCGGCCACCACTACGGTTTTAGAATCAGACTGCGACAACAGCAGCCACCAACTGACAGCGGGAGAAATATATACGCTCTCCGATTTATGGAATGCCGCGCTGGTCGGTTCGTCCAACAGCGCCGTGCGCGCGCTGGCCCGCTTTAGCGGTTTAACCGGCGAAGAATTCGTCGGCCGAATGAATCAGAAAGCGAAAAATTTAAATTTATCCACCATGCATTTTGTGGAACCGACCGGCTTGGATTCCGACAACGTCGGTTCGGCCAAAGACACCGCCCAAATGCTCAAAGCAGCGTTAAAATTTGAAAAGATTTTGCAGGCCCTGCAAATCGGCGAATATTATTTGCATCCGCTGAATAGCGCGAAGCCAAAACGCGTCTGGAGCACCAATTGGCTTTTGACCAAATGGATTCCTAATGATTTTGACACTAAAGATATTTGCGGTAAAACCGGCTTTATCAATGACGCGCGCTATAATTTTGTGGTGCGGGTGGGCGATAAGACCGGACACCGGGTAATCGCCGTGGTACTGGGGGCGGCTACCAACGAGGCGCGTTTTAGCGAGGCCCGCGATTTGGCCAATTGGGCGTTCGAACATTATTTGTGGCCGGATGAGACGGGATATAACGAATTGACCCAGTAGCCGCTTTTGTCCGCGTGCCGATTATGGTATAATATCTGTACGATGCATGACGCAAATAACACGATACAAATATGACGGGGCATGAATTATTTTGGTTATAGTTGAGTCGTGCTATTTGTATCGTGTGTCGTGAAAAATATTATGAAAGTTCGGTCCATTGCTTCCGTAAAGAACCTTTTCGGCAAGCGCGTTTTACTCCGCGTAGATTTTAACGTGCCGATGAAAAACGGCCGGGTAAAAGAAAAATATAAAATTGAAAAAAGTTTGCCGACCATAAAATATTTACTGCATCATGACGCCAAAGTTATTTTAGTCAGTCACTTGGGCCGGCCGAAGGGCGCAGATAAAAAATTAAGTTTAAAACCGGTGGAAAAAGTTCTGGCAAAAATACTCGGGAAAAAAGTCGGGCTGGTGGAATTAAAAAATGCGGCCCAAAAAATCGCTAAAATGGCCGACGGTTCCGTAATTTTGTTGGAAAACATCCGGTTCATTAAAGGTGAAGATAAAAACGACGCCAAGCTGGCTAAAAGCTTGGCCGAATTGGCGGACATCTTTGTTTTGGATGGGTTCGCCGTAGCTCATCGCGATGTCGCTTCCGTGTCGGGTGTGGCCAAACATCTCCCGTCTTATGCCGGTTTGTTGCTGGCGGAAGAGGTGAAGGGCTTAAATCAGGTTTTACTTAAACCGAAAAAACCCTTTGTGGTGATTTTGGGCGGAGCGAAAATGGAAACGAAAATTCCGTTAATTAAAAAATTATTACCGCAAGCGACCAATATTTTAGTCGGTGGTGGTATCGTCAATACTTGTCTTTGGGCTAAAGGATATAAGGTCGGCCGATCGATTATAGAAAAAGAACATAAAAAAACCGCTTTGGCTTTTTTGAAAAATAAAAAAATTATCATGCCGGTGGATGTGGTGGTGGGAAGCGCGGACGGCCAGGGCGTCAGAGTGGTGCCGGTGGACGCAAAATTTAAAGTCAAAGACGCAAAATTTGGCATCTATGACATTGGTCCAAAAACCATTTCTTTGTTCGCTAAATACATTAAAAAAGCCAATACTTTGGTGTGGAACGGCGCCATGGGCATGTTTGAACAACACCCCTATCAATTCGGCAGCCGCTCCGTTGCCCGTTTAATGGCCACGCGCGCCAAGGGGCGAGCCTACGGCGTAACCGGTGGCGGTGAAACCGTGGAATTAGTCAAAAAATTAAAATTACTGGACGAGATAGATTTGGTTTCCACCGGCGGCGGCGCCATGCTGGAATTTTTGAGCGGCCAGCGTTTGCCCGGAGTTCAGGCCGTGAGCAAATAGCAAGCAAAAACTTTTAAAAATATTAATCTATATAATTTAAACGTTTTTCAGACGAAAAATGTTTAAGGGAGGTTCATCTATGAAATCTTTTGGCAAAAAAACGGTGGCCAAAGAGGCGGCCTGTGAGTGTGGCGGAAATTGCGGTTGCGCCGGCGGTTGCGGCGGTGGCTGTTGCGGTCAGCATGGTTTTGGCAAGAAGCTATTCCTAGCCTTAGCCGGCGTGGCCATGGTATATTTTATTTTCTTTTTGGGCACGTTAATTAACAACAATTTAAAAAAACACGATACCATCGGCAAAATGGATAAGAGCGAAAGAATGATCACGGTGAATGGCATCGGTAAAGTAACCGGCGATAACAACATTGCCGTGACGACCATCGGTTATTCCAACACTAATAAGGAAGTATCGGTGGCGCAGGCGGAGAACAAAAAAGTGATGGATCAAGTGATGGCTGATTTGAAAAAAATGGGCATGGCTGACAAAGATTTGCAAACCAATTACACCATTTATCCGGACTATGATTATACGGCCGAGCGCGGGCAGATTCTTAAAGGCTATAAAGTGAGCAACTCGGTCACGGTAAAAATTCGCGATTTGGCGAAAATCAACGATGTCTTAAGTTTGGCCGGTAAATACGGCGCGACCGAAGTGGGCGGTTTGAGTTTTACCATTGACGACTCGAGCAATTTGAAAGACCAGGCCAGGACCAAAGCCATAGAAGACGTGGCCAAGAAAGCCGATTATCTGGCTAAATCTCTCGGCGTGCGTTTGGGCAATGTGGTTAGCTATTACGAGAACGACGCCAGCGGGGGCGATTATTACAAATATAGCAGTAATGTGATGGCCGAGGGCGGCGGTATTGGCGGCGGTGCTCCTGATGTGGTGGCCGGTGGCAGTAAAGACGTGGTCATGAACGTTAGTATTACTTACGAATTGGCGCAGTAATCAGCGGAAAAATAAAAAGGGGGTGCCTAAAACATCCTCTTTTTTTTATTCTTTTGGCGTGGTATAATGAATTTATAAAAACACTAGAACCTGCCTGTCGGCAGGCAGGTACGAGAACATTAAAACACGGGTTGTTTTAATGCTTTCATATTTTTATGTTTTAATGAGCCTATGCGTATAAAAAAAATTCAAGCCAGAGAAATTTTAGATTCACGCGGTAATCCTACGGTGGAAGCGCGTGTGGTTTTAAGCAACGATTTATTTGTTTCCGCCAAAGTGCCGTCGGGCGCGTCCACCGGAGCGCACGAGGCTTGGGAGTTGCGCGATGGCGGAAAGCGTTATGGCGGTAAGGGCGTGTTCAAAGCCGTAAAAAATGTGAACACGATTATCGCCAAGGCGATTGTCGGCATGAATGTCGATGATTTGCAAAAAATAGATCAGAAAATGATCGCTTTAGATAACACGAAAAATAAATCAAAATTGGGCGCCAACGCTATTCTGGCTGTATCCATGGCCGTGGCGCGCGCCGGCGCGGCCGCCGCCCGCCAACCGCTTTATCGGTATTTGCGTCGTTTGTACAATATTAAAGCCAAAGGCTGGCGTATGCCGGTGCCAACCATGAACGTGTTGAACGGCGGACGGCACGCCGACAGCGGTCTGTCTATCCAGGAATTCATGATTATCCCCGAGCATCGTTTGATGCGCGAACGGGTGCGCATCGGCACGGAGATTTTTCACGCGCTGGCCGGCATTTTGAAAAAAAAGAATTACTCCACCGCGGTCGGCGACGAAGGCGGTTTCGCGCCGCGCCTGCCGAACAATGAAGCGGCTTTGAGAGTTTTAGTGCAGGCGATTGACGCGGCCGGCTACAAAGCCGGAGAAAATGTCAGTTTGGGTTTGGATGTGGCCGCTTCGGAATTTTATGATGATGGCAAATATTATTTTGAAAAAGATAAAGCCGGCCGTAATTCCGATAAAATGATCACCACGCTGGAAGCCTGGGTTAAAAAATATCCGTTGATTTTAGTGGAAGATGGTTTGAGCGAGGATGACTGGGTGGGCTGGAAAGATTTAACCGTCCGTTTGGGCAAGAAAATTACCTTAGTCGGCGATGATTTATTTGTCACCAATCCGGAAATTTTTGCTCGCGGTATTAAAGAGAAAGTGGCCAATGCCATCTTGATTAAAGTCAATCAAATCGGCACGATCAGCGAAACTATGCAGGCGATTAAATTGGCTAAGGCCAATAATTATAAAATTAATGTGTCGCATCGCAGCGGTGAGACCGCGGATACCTTCATCGCCGATTTGGCGGTGGCGGTTAACTCCGATTTTATCAAAACCGGCTCGTTGTCTCGTTCGGAACGCGTGGAAAAATATAACCGGTTGATGGAAATAGAAATGGAGTTGGGAATTTCATAATCGCGTATGTCTTTAAATAATCCACAATTTAGGGGGCGCATGAACGAAAGGGGTGGGGAGTTAGAAGACGATCTGGAGGAATTAAGAAATGTGGAAAAAATTGATGGCGTTGATATCAGTATGCGCTTCGAGCGCTATACACCCGCTGCTTTCCGTGAATATTTTCGCGATGTAGTAACGCGCTTCCGAGCAAAAACCGGCCAAGATCCGAAATATGACCTGGTTTTTTTAGGCGAAGATTTAGGGAAAGATGACCGAGCCATCGCCGGCAAGTTGCGGGAGCTGAAAGCGCTGGCCGATGCCTCGGGAAAATATTTTGGCGACATTTGCGTTAAAAGCCGAAATTCGGATTTTCCCGCGTTGGAGCCCAATGTTTTTTCGTCAAACATCCGCTTCGAATTGTTAGAGGATTAAATTATGGCAAAAAAATCAACGACCAAACCCACTCTGCTTATAATCATGGACGGCTGGGGGATCGCGCCGGTCAAGAATAAAGGCAACCCGATTACGCCGGTCAACGCGCCGAATTATTTTTCGTGGATTAAAAAATATCCTTACACGGAAATCACCGCCAGCGGCACGGCCGTGGGTTTGCGCCGAGGCGAAGATGGCAACAGCGAAGCCGGACATATTAATTTAGGCGCCGGCCGGGTGGTGAAACAAGACGCGATGTACATTTCCGATGCCATCAAGGATGGCACTTTTTTCAAAAATAACGCTTTTGACCAAGCGTTGCATCATTTGCGAAAATATAAAACCTCGGCTCATGTGATGGGTCTGCTTTCCAATCATAACAGCGCGCATTCTTGCCCGGAGCATCTCTACGCCTTATTGGATTTACTTTATCAGGAGGGAATAAAAAAAGTATACTTACACTTGTTCACCGATGGCCGGGATTCCGGCCAGCATGACGCGCCCCATCATCTGAAAAAATTGCGCGAGCACATGCATGAGACGGAGAAAATCGCCACTATTATCGGACGGTTTTACGCCATGGATCGGGTAAAAAATTGGGAACGAGTCAGGCGAGCTTTTGAGGCGATTGTGTTGGGCAAGGGCATGGGAACGCGTCGGACCGCTCACAGCGCCGAAGAGGCCGTGGTTCAGGCTTATAACATCGGTGAAACCGATGAGTTTATTACCCCAACCATTGTGATGGATGATGGCAAGCCGACGGCCACGGTGGAGGATAATGATATAATTTTCTTTTTTAATTTACGTAGCGACCGGGCGCGTGAGTTGGCCAAAACATTTGTTCAACCGGATTTTGAAAAAGTTAATTTTGAATCTTTTAAGCGCGCTCGCGTGCCGAAAAATATTCGTTTCGTGGCCATGACTGATTTTGGTCCGGATTTGCCAAACATGCTGACTGCTTTTCCCAGCCGGGACGTGAAAAATAGTTTGACCCAGATGCTCTGTCCGCGCAAACAGCTGTATATCGCTGAAACGGAAAAATTCGCCCACGTCACTTATTTTTTTAATGGCGGTTACGCTCGGCATTTTTGCGACGAACGCTGGTTAAAGGCCGGCTCGGTGGCGGTGGACAATTACGCCAAAAAACCGAAAATGAGCGCGCGTTTGGTGGCTGATATGCTGATAAAATCCATCGAGCATGATGGTTATAAATTCGCTTGCGCTAATTTTGCCAACCCCGACATGGTCGGGCACACCGGAGATTTCGCCGCGACCGAGATCGCTATCCGGACGGTGGACACAGAGGTGGCCAGAGTGATTAAAGCGGTGGAAAAGTGGGGTGGCCAGGCGATCGTGACCGCTGATCATGGCAACGCCGAAGAGCTGATAAATTTAGCTACCGGGGAAATTGACACCGAACATTCTTCCAATCCCGTGCCGTTATTTTTGATCGGCGAGGCGTTTGATAAAAAGAAAACAAAAATGCGCCGGCACGGCAAACTGGCCGATGTGGCGCCGACGATTTTAAAAATGATGGGTTTGCCTAAGCCGAAAGAAATGACGGGCCGGGCTTTATTTTAATTTTTTATGGCCTTTAAATACAAACCGGTGGTGTTGATTATTCTCGATGGTTGGGGGGTGGCGCCGGATAGCGACGGCAATGCCATCACCCGCGCCAACACGCCGAATCTGGATAACTACGCTAAAAATTATCCGGTCATGACGCTGACCGCCTCGGGTAATGAGGTGGGTTTATCATTCGGTGAAATGGGCAATTCCGAGGTGGGACATTTGAATCTGGGTGCCGGCCGGGTTTATTATCAAACCTTGCCGCGCATTGACCAAGAAATGGCCAGCGGCGCTTTCGCGAATAATCAAGCGTTATTGTCGGCCATGGAACACGCCAAGAAAAATAATTCCAATCTGCATTTGATGGGTTTGGTTTCCAGCGGAAAAGTTCACGCCAGCAACGAACACCTGTTTAAATTATTGGAGTTGGCCAAGAAAAACGGTTTGACGAAAAATGTTTATGTTCATGCTTTTCTGGACGGACGCGACACCATTTATAATTCCGGAAAATTTTTTATTGAAGAATTACTCGGCAAGATGAAAGAAATGAAAGCCGGCAAGTTGGCGTCTTTGTCCGGACGTTATTGGGCGATGGACCGAGACAATCATTGGGACCGGATAGAAAAAGTTTATCGTTTGTTGGTCGAAGGTGAAGCGGAACGAACGGCCGATGATCCGTTAAAAGCGATTGATGGCGCTTACGCCAACAAAAATTATGATGAAGAGTTTTTGCCCACGGCCATTATTGATAAGAAAGGCCAGCCAGTCGCCACGATTAAAGACAACGATGCCGTGATATTTTTTAATTTTCGGCCGGATCGGGCGCGTGAATTGACCAAAGCTTTTGTTTTGCCGGAGTTCGCCAAGTTCTCGCGCCGGCATTTAGCCAATTTATGTTTTGTTACTCTGGCCGAATACGAAAAAGATTTGCCGGCCACGGTCGCTTATCCGCCGGTGTTGATTTTGAATTCATTGGCGGAAACCGTTAGCCGCGCGGGTTTGAAACAATTTCATCTGGCGGAAACGGAAAAATACGCCCATATCACTTTTTTCTTAAATGGCACCAGAGAAGAACCGTTCCCGGGAGAAGATAGAAAAATTGTGCCTTCACCGAAAGTCGCTTCTTATGACAATCAACCGGAAATGTCCGCGCCGGAAGTGACCAAAGAAGCCATAAAAGCGATTGAAAGTGATCGGTACGCTTGGCTGGCCATCAATTTCGCCAATGGCGACATGGTTGGGCACACCGGGAATATCGAAGCGACGATCAAGGCCTGTGAAGCGGCCGACAAATGTGTCGGCGAAATTGTGGACCACGTGCTGGCCAAAAACGGCGCGGTGGTGATCACATCCGACCACGGCAACGCCGAAGAAGTGAAAAATTTAGAAACCGGCGATATCGACAAAGAGCACTCCAACAATCCGGTGCCGTTGTATATTATTAGCCACGACTTGATGGGTCAGGCCGGACCGAGTGGTGATCCGCCGGAAGGGGATCTGAGTTTGGTCCAGCCGGTCGGCATGCTGGCCGATGTGGCGCCGACGATCTTAAATCTACTCGGGTTGGAGAAACCGCCGGAGATGAGTGGCAGAAGCTTGGTTTAAAATTGGACGGCGGCGGTAGCGGCGCGCAGATGCGCGAGCACGGCATCCTCCGCTTGTTTGAGAGTTTGATTGGCGACGACAAACGCCGCGGCGCGTTTATTGCCTTTAGGTTTGAAAGTTTTGAGGAGTTCCAGAGCGTCAAAATCTTTTTCCACGGTCAACCGGCCGTGGATTTCGTTTTTATTATCCGAAGATTCAAACAAAACCAAAATTAATTTGGCTTCCGGCGAATTGCCGATTAGTTCCCAAATCAAATCTTTCAGGTCGGCTTCGGTGGAGCCGGAACGGGCAAAGTCGTCGCGCGTGAGGGTAGTCCAAACGAGGCCGGTGGCTCGGTCAGTTTGCAAATTGGTCAGCGCCTGTCCCCAAAGTTTCAGTGTGCCGATGGATTTGGTGCGATATAAATGGCGGACGATTTTTTCTCGGTCAGCGCCCAAATCAATCAGCCGGCCGGCCATGTTCAAAGTGTGCGGCGTAACATTGGGCGTTTTGAAACTGCGGGTTTGCGCGATCATGCCCGTGAGCAAGGCGGTGGCGATCGGTTCGTCAATTTCCGACCCGCCGATTTTTTCCAGCAGTTTGAAAATAATTTCCGAGGTGGAAGTGGCGGCAATGTCCACCAGATTAAGTTGGCCGAAATGTTCATTGCCGGCGCGGTGGTCAATGTTGACGACCGGCGTGCGATAAAACAAGTCGGTATTGTTGTAAAAAATATCGCCGAGCGCTTCCAAATCCGGCGCGCCGAGCGTAAAGATTAAATCATACTTGAAACCGGATTGGGCGGTGCGTAATTCGTTTTTAGTAATGATGCCCTGTTTAGGCGTGAGATGAATGGCCAGCCAGCCGTCTTTGACATCATAACTCAGGGTTTCCAGCTGGGTTTTGGAGACATCAACTTTGATGGTAAATTTTTGCAGATGAGCCAGTTCCGGCTGGATGTCGGCCACACCGCGCAAAAAACCAAGATGCGTCGGGGCGGAAAAATCCGGCGAAGCCACGGTCGGCATCTTTTTCTTTTTAGTTAAAAATAAATTTAACGCCAAAGCCCCGGCGATGGCGTCGTCGTTTTCTTTGCCGAAAACAATCAGCGGTCGCCGGCTGTTTTCTATCAGTTTTATCAGTTGTTCGGGGGTATCTAACATAGGAATCAGAACAGGTGATTATATCTTATCCACAGGGGCTTGTCAACGGTTAAATTTTGGCTAAATACAGCCATTTTTTTGCCTCTGTGAACAATTTTTCGCGAGTTTAAGCAAAATGCGCGGTCATCCAAGTTGCTTTTTCCGCCATTTTTCATTAAAATTAACATGAATTGGGGCCCTCGAGATTTTTATGTGAATGAGTCGTTTAAATTAATCTGTCAGGTTCACTGAAGATGATTAAAATAATTTATGGAAAAAGCGCATCTAATCATCGTCGGTTTTGATGATATTGTTTCTGATAAGTATTTGCCATGTATTAGAGAAGCTATCGACTGCGGTTTTATTAGCTCCTACTCGATAATTGATCTAGAGTCACAGAAAAAGGAAATTGAACGGCGAACAAAAATAATTGACGTGAAACCAGAAAGTATTTATTATCTCATCCATCAACAAAAAAACAGTTGGTCTAATGTTGACGAGTTCGGCCCTCTAATAAAGAAAATCGCTGAGAATAAGAGCAGGGTAAAGGTGTATATTGCCACAGAAGTAAAAGCGCACGAAGAGTATTTACGATATTGTATTGAGAATAAGATAGATTCGTTGGTTGAGAAACCGATTTTTGTTCCATTGGTCAATAATTATTTTCAACCCAAACAAATTTGTTCAATAATGAGCGAGCTTATAAATGAAGCAGCTGCGAATGGTGGCAATCATTCAGTGATGACGCTTAGCAGGTATCACCCGATATATAATGACATCGCCCTGTCTTCTCTCAGAGATAGAATGATTAGTTTGAAAAGCCCGTTAACATCATTCCATTTTAGGCATGCAGGGGGTGTTTGGAATACTCACGTTGAATATGATCTCAGAGAAGATCACCCGTACAAGTATGGTTATGGGATGCTCATGCATGGAGCATACCACTATCTAGATTTGATAGCGCAATTTTTGAGACTTAACAAATTACTTTTTCCAAACGACATATTCAGTATGTCTATTATGGGCTATGCGGCTTACCCGAAAGATCAAAATGATAGGATTTCCAAGAACGTTAGTAGACTATTTGGCGATGACGATGATATTTGGGGATTAAGTAAACGGCATAATAAATATGGTGAAACAGATATTGTCTGTACTTATCGTTTAAGAATTAAAAGAACTGGCCGAGTAATAACTTTAGGCACAATATCGTTTGAGCAAACGACGCCCTCGATCAGAACGTGGAAAGACATACCGGCTGGTATCTATAATAAAAACGGGAGAATATCGTGCGTAGATTTTGAGGCCCAACTCTCAACATTATTTTCAGAAAGCATCAGATGCTACGACGTGCCGGTCGTAGGCGACCGCAGTATTGATCATATTGACGCGTTTGCTCGTATTTCTACTCGCGCCAATGCTGCATTATTAAAAACTGAAAAATATGTTACGGAAGAATGTTATAGGGGAATTTTTCATAGTGACAGTAATCGTAAATTAATGTCAAATTGGCTCGCAAATAGTGAGAGCAGAAGTCACCTCGGAGATCACATGCAAACGATGCTGTTATTACAATATATTGCTATTGCCATATCGAAGCAGGGCAGGGAGGTTACTTTTGATTTTATGTAAATTTTATGGATAGGAAAAAAGGCGTCAGCATCATCATCCCATGTTATAATGCTGGTCATTATTTGCTCGAGCTGGTAATCTCAATATATAATCAGCCTCTCCTACATCCATATGAAATTATAGTTGTTGATGACGGCTCTGACGATAAAGAAACGATATTGTTATTTCAGCATCCATATTTTGATGAGAGAATAAAATTTATTAGAGTTGGACAGAACAGCGGGGCACAAAGAGCAAGAAATATTGGCTTAGAAGCTGCGACTTTTGATTATATTTTCACTATAGATGCGGATGATAAATTGAATACGGATCCGCAGATATTGAAAGGCGGAACGTATATAGATCGAGCGATTGGCATTTTAAGTTCAGATGATGATGTTTCGTTCGTTCACAGCCAGAGCTTAATGTTTGGCGAATTTAGCGGCCCGACAATATCCTCGCATACAATTACCGAAAATCTAGTTATGCACAAACATCATGTGCCGATAGGTATTGTTTATAGAAAATCAGATGCGCGTTCGGCGGGTTTTTATTGTGAATGTATTAAAAAATGGCAAGACTGGTCTTTCGGCGTCGCATTGTTAAATGCCAGATATAAGTTGGGTAAAAAAAATAAGATTATTTTTTTAGACGTACCGTATTATTTATATAGAGTCCACCGTAGTCTGTCTAGAATATCGCAAGTTCAATTGGACGAGAAGATAATGACAACAATAACATTAAAAAAATATCCAGAGATATTTCACAAATATTATTCCGGCATGTCGGATGGAGAAATTGTAAATCATGTTTTACGGAATAAACCGAGTAAATTAACGGATTTATTATATGTCGCTTCGGACAATCTCCCGAGAGCCTTGGAGATGGCAGAGCGAAGACATTTTGTGGGAAGAGGGTTGGGCGAACCGGCCGGCATACCATAGCGAACTCGTTCCCACTCTGAAGTAAAAATAAGTTTTACTTTCGGGCGAATACCCTTATCCATCCATAAAAATCGCCATCTGTTCGTTCCTTTATTATTTTAAAACCAGCTTTGGCAATCTTTTTCCTTAATTCAGTTGAATAATAAAAAGATATTAGCCTCGGTTTATTGGAGTACTCTTTTTTAAGAATAATTTTTTCGTCCGCCCCTTTTTCAGCATTGATATATAATAAACCACCAGATTTTAATACCCTGTGCATTTCGATTAAGGTTTGTTGTGAATAAATTTTTGGTATGTGTAAAAAAGATGCCGACATCCAAATTCCAGTAAAATAGTTCCTTGGGAAAAACAATTTTCTGATGTCCATTTTTTTAAAAATGGCGCTTGGTAATTTTTTTTTAGCTTCCCTCAACATTTTTTCAGATAAATCTATACCGATGACATCGAATCCTTTCGATACAAAAAGTACCGAATCGTGTCCGGCACCACAACCGGCGTCCAATATTCTACCTTTTTTATTTTTTTTAATAAAATAAAGTAAGTCTCTTCCGATGTTTTTTGGGTGAAAAAAACGGTGCCTCGCGTAATCCTTCGCGAAGTTATCGTAGGTGCTTATGGTTGTTTTCGTTTCGTCTCTATCCATATAAGTATTGTATAGTATAGGCTATTTTTTTCAATACGTATCCCGCTAAATATTGTCCGTAAATGAAATAGGGTAGCTTGCTTTTGCTAAGAATACATAGTAAAATAGATTGAAACATTGTGTATTAGGACCGCTGTTTGTATGAAAGAATTAGCCAAGGCCTACGAGGCGAAAAAATACGAAGATGGGATTTATAAACGCTGGCTGGACAGCGGGTTTTTTAAACCCGAAAATTTACCAAACACCAAAGGACGGTACGTGAATATTTTACCGCCGCCAAACGCCAATGGCGAAATGCATATCGGGCATGCTTCGGGTTATGTGGTAATGGATTTGCTCGGACGTTATCATCGCATGAAAGGGGAAAAAACCTTACTTCTGCCGGGTAAAGATCACGCCGGTATCCAGTCGCAAGTGGTGTATGAAAAGAAAATAAAAAAGGAGCGAGGTATTACTCGGTACGATTTGGGTAGAGAAAAGTTTTATGATGAAATTTTTGCGTTCTGCAAAGACCGTGCGCAATATATGCGCGGGCAAGAAAAAAAGATTGGACTTTCGGCCGATTGGGAGAGAGAAAAATTTACCATGGATCCCGAATTGGTAAATGTCGTTTTGGATACATTTGTAAAAATGTATAACGAAGTGGATAAGAACGGAAGTAGAATGATTTATCAAGGTGAGCGAATAATAAATTGGTGTCCGCGTTGTTTTACGGCGCTCTCCGATGTGGAAGTGGAACATCTAGAGCAAGAAACGAAATTGTATACTTTTAAATACGACAAAAATTTTCCATTTTCCATCTCTACCACTCGCCCGGAAACAAAATTGGGCGATACGGCAGTGGCGGTTAATCCGAAAGATAAACGATATAAAAAATATATAGGTAAGACGTTTGAAGTTGATTTCGTCGGTGTGCCGCTAAAGATAAAAATTATCGCTGACCACGAGGTTGATTCAACTTTTGGCACCGGCGCCTTAGGTGTGACACCGGCACATTCAGCCGTTGATTGGGAAATGGCCCGAAAAAATAATTTGCCGATAATTAAAGTTATTGACGAGCACGGCAAAATCCATGAGGGCTTTGGCAAATTTAGCGGTATGGCGGTGAACGAAGCACAGGAGGCAATAATTAATGAATTGCGCGAGAATAAATTGTTGGAAAAAGAAGAGGATTACCCGAATAATTTGTCGGTTTGTGAACGTTGTAAGTCGGCGATTGAACCGCTCGTTTCCAAACAGTGGTTTGTAAATGTTGACCATAAAAATTTTTCATTAAAAAATGCGGCGCGTAAAGCGATAGAGAATAATGAAATCAAGATTTATCCCGAGAGATTTAAAGATGTGATGTTAAGCTGGATAGATAACGTCCGCGACTGGTGCATTTCGCGCCAGATTTGGTGGGGGCCGAGAATACCCGTGTGGTATTGTGCACGGTGCGAAGATGATAGAGACAATATAAGTGAGGTATCATTTACTAATGATAGTGATCGCGCGAATATTAAAATTAAAAAACGCATCGGTAAAATTCCCGTTGCTGTTGGTGATAAGCCATTGGTGTGTCCCGTTGATAAGCGTCACGGTGATTATATGCTTTTTCAAGATGACGATACACTCGACACGTGGTTTTCTTCGGGTCAGTGGGCGTATTCCACTTTAGGTTTTCCGAATGGAAAAGATTATGAAGAATTTTATCCGAGCGATGTAATGGTGATGGGGCGAGATATTCTGCCGTTCTGGGCGTTTCGCATGATTATTTTGAGTTTATATCGTACAGGGCAGGTGCCGTTTAAAAATTTGTATTTTACCGGTTTGATCCGCGATGAAAAAGGTCAGAAAATGAGCAAATCAAAAGGCAACGGCATTGACCCAAAAGAAGTGATTGAAAAATATGGTACTGATGCCGTGCGCCTCTCGCTTTTAATTGGTAATTCTCCGGGCAATGATTTGAATTTGGGCGAACAGAAGATCGCTGGCTTCCGCAATTTTACGAATAAATTGTGGAATATTTCGCGTTTCATGCTTTTGAATATTGAAAATCCGAAAATAGATACAAAGGAACCGAAGCCGAAAACTCTGTATGATAAAGATATCTTGCTAACGTTAGATGAAAAAATATCTATTATTACTGATGATTTAAATAATTTTAGATTTTCTTTGGCCGGGGAAAATTTAAAAGAGTTTACCTGGGGGAAGTTGGCGGATCAATATTTAGAAGTGGCTAAAACTGAAGGTGAAAAATCCGAGATATTAAATTACATATTAAATACGATACTCAAACTTTGGCATCCGTTTATGCCGTTTGTAACCGAGACAATTTGGCAAGAAGTTTATGGTGCCGACCAGCTTCTGATGATTGAAAATTGGCCTCAAGGTAAAATTAATATTACGTCAAAAGGAGTACCTTTCGGTGTTATTCGTAGTTCGATTAGTCCGGCTACTTTTGCGGGAAATAGGAGAGGAATACATGCTAATGTAGATTTGGTAGAAGGCGTAATTACAAAAATTCGCTCTCTTCGCACTGAATATAAAATTGAACCGGCGAAAAAAGTAAATGTGCTTATCGGTGCCGGCAATAAAGAAGAGTTATTATCAGAAAATACCGAAAGTATTATGGCTCGGGCACGTTTAGAGAATTTAACGATTGCAAAAAAAGCCGAACGGCCGGACGGTTCCGTCGGGTTTGTGGAAAGCGGCGTAGAAGTGTTTATTGATTTGTCCGGTCTGGTGGATTTTGCCAAAGAAAAAATTCGTTTACAAAAAGAAATGGCCGAAGTGGAGCCGTATATTGCCGGGCTGACCAAGAAATTAGCCAATAAAGAATTTGTTAAGAACGCGCCGAAAGAAGTGGTGGCCGGCGAGAAGCAGAAATTATCTGACGCTGAAGAAAAATTAAACAAATTAAAAGAACAAATAAAATCATTATGAAAATAAACACCGACGCCAAGAAAATTGACGAATTGTTAACCCGCGGGGTGGAAAATATTTATCCCAATAAAGCTTTTTTGGAAAAGCGCTTGAAATCCGGCGAACAGCTGACTTTGTACACTGGCTATGACCCGACCGCGCCGGCGTTGCATATTGGCAATGCCATTACCATGATTAAATTGCGTCAGTTTCAAGAGCTGGGTCATAAGGTGATTATGTTGGTCGGTGATTTTACCGGCCTGATCGGCGATCCGACGGATAAGACCGCGGCGCGCAAACAACAGACCCGCGACGAAGTATTGGCTAATTGCGCCAACTGGAAAAAACAGGCCGCCGCGATCCTGGATTTTGACGGCGCTAATCCGGTGGAATGGAAATACAACAGCGAATGGCTGGCCAAACTAAAATTCGCCGATGTGGTGGAACTGGCCTCGCATTTTACGGTTCAGCGCATGCTGGAGCGGGATATGTTTGAAAAAAGAATTAAAGAAGAAAAACCGATTTATTTTCACGAATTTTTATATCCGCTGATGCAGGGCTATGACAGCGTGGCTATGGATGTGGATGGTGAAATCGGAGGCAACGACCAGACCTTCAACATGCTGGCGGGGCGTGATTTGATGAAGGCGTTAAAAAATAAAGAGAAATTTGTTTTAACCACTAAACTTTTGACGGACACGACCGGCAAGAAAATGGGCAAAAGCGAGGGTAATGTCGTGGCTTTGACCGATACGCCGGAAGAAATGTTCGGCAAAGTAATGAGTTGGACCGATGGCATGATTGCCGGCGGTTTTGAACTTTGTACCGCGTTGCCGATGCCCGAGATCGCAAAAATTATCAAAGAAAATGCCAATCCGCGCGACCAAAAAAATCGCCTGGCCTATGAAGTGGTGAAAACTTTTATCGGTGAAAAAGAAGCAACGGCGGCGCAGGAACATTTTGTCAGCCAGTTTAGCAAAAAAGAAATGCCGGAAGAAATGCCGAAAGTAGCGGCCGGTGATATCGCCGGCGCGTTAGTGGCGTCAAAAATCTGTAAAAGCAAATCCGAGGCGCGTCAGGTGATTGACCAGGGCGGGGTAAAAATAAACGAAAAAAAGGTGGCGGTAGGAGATTATGCCGCGGTCGTAAAATCAGGCGATGTGATTCAAAAAGGCAGCCGCTGGTTCGCGCGCGTAAAATAATTTTATGAATTTGATTAAAGTGGCCATCGCCAAGTTGTTAACCGCCGCCGGAGTAACCGGCGCGATAGATTTTTCCTCTCCGCCCAAACCGGAACTGGGGGATTTGGCGTTCGCTTGTTTTGATTTGGCGAAGGAACAAAAGATAAATCCGGCCGAGGCGGCAAAAAATTTAGCCGGCAAAATAAAACCCGGCGGACTGGTGGAGAAAACCGAAGCGATGGGGTCGTATGTAAATTTTTATTTAAACGCTCCCGAACTGGCTAAATTTATTTTATCGGGAAAAAAGATCGCCCGAAAATCAGGCAAGAAAATCATGGTGGAATATTCTCAGCCCAACACCCACAAAGAATTTCACGTCGGCCATTTGCGCAATGCCTGTATCGGCGGAGCAGTGGTGGAATTGCTAAAACAGACGGGCAATAAAGTCATTGCCGCCAATTATATCGGCGATATCGGCGCCCATGTGGCGAAATGTTTGTGGTATATAAAAAAATTTAAAGCGGACGAGATGCCGACAGATAATCTGGGCGGTTGGTTGGGGAAAATGTACACGGAGAGCGCGCAAAAATTGGAAGCCAACCCGGAATATAAAAATGAAGTCGATGAAGTGTTGAGAAATTTGGAAAGCCGGGATAAAGAATGGACAGAATTTTGGGCTAAAACCCGCGCGGCCAGCTTGGACGAATTCAAACGAATATATAAATTGCTCGGCAATAATTTTGACGTCTGGTTTTTTGAAAGCGAGGAAGAAAAGCGCGGCAAAGAAATTGTCGGAGAACTCCTGAAAAAAGGCGTGGCTAAAAAAGGCGAGGGCGGAGCGATTATCGTGGATTTATCCGAGTACGGGTTGGATATCTTTCTGGTCCTTAAGTCCGATGGTTCGTCGCTTTATTCTACTAAAGACCTGGCGCTGACAGAGAAGAAATTTAAGAAATATAAAGTTGACGAGAGCGTGGTGATAATTGATTCGCGTCAAGGATTTTATTTTAAGCAATTGTTTAAAACATTGGAATTGGCCGGTTGGAAAAAACAGTTGGTTTGCCTGACTTATGAGTTTGTCCGTTTGCCGGAAGGCGCAATGTCCAGCCGTCACGGCAATGTGATTTTGTTTGAAGATATTTATAATGAAGTTTTATCGGCGGTAAAAAACGAGGTGGTGTCGCGCCATGCCGATTGGGACGAAAAGAAAGCGGTTGACACAGCGCACGTTGTTACGTTAGCCGCCATAAAATTTGACATGCTGAAGCACCCCACGGACAAAGTGATTGAGTTCAACGTCAAAGAAGCGATGTCGTTTGACGGTTGTACCGGTCCTTATATTTTGTATACCGTGGCTCGCATTAGTAGTATGCTCAGAAAAGCCGGCGTGAAAAAAATAAACGCCGGGCGGGAGCTGGCTTTGTTGACGGCCGTGGAAGAAAAAAAATTGGCGTTGAAAATCGGCGAATTTGACGAGGCGATTGTTAGGGCGGCGGAAAAATTGAACCCGTCGGTCATCACCAAATACGCCTATGATTTAGCCAAAGTGTATAGCGAATTCTATACCAATTGCCAAGTGCTTGACAACGATGACGAAAAATTGACCGAAGCTCGTTTAGCCTTGTCTTTGGCCGCAAAAAATACCCTGCAAAATACGCTCAAACTCTTATTGATTGAGACAGTGGAAGAGATGTGAGAGGGTTTATCCACACTTTAATTAATCCCTCAAAAGGTGTATTATATCCATATAAATAATAATTTATAAAATATGATTTTTCAACGCAAATCGCCGGTGGAAGTCGTGGAAGAAGTAGTGGAAGAAACTTTGGTCGAAGTTCAACCATCCGATGACAATATTGATACCGTAGTCGGTCCCTCGGTAAATGTGGAGGGTGATTTCGCTTCGGAAGGCAATATCGTGGTCAAAGGCACGGTCACGGGCAGTGTGCATACCAGCAAAAATTTAATTGTGGAACCGGGCGCGAAGATTGTCGCCAATGTCCGAGCCGGCAATGCGAGTATTTCAGGAGAAGTCCGCGGTAATATGAAAGTAAGAGAATTTGTGGAATTAACCGCCACCGCTAAAATTGTCGGTGATATTGAAGCTCAAACTATTGCCATGGAAGCTGGCGCGTTGTTGTACGGAAAAGTTTTAATGCCCGGGTTGGAATCAGGTGAACCGAGCCGGCGGACGGGTCGTTCCCGACGCGGAGAAGACGGTTCGCAGGAATCTGGCGCGTAGAACGGTAAAAAGTCGCGGTTATGTATGTTTATCTTTACGACAATTATTTAAATAATAAAAAATTTCACTCGGTCTTAAAGTCAATTGAGATCCGTCTTGTTGATTACGGTATCGCCGGAAAAATTCTTCGCCTGAATAATTACATAGATGTTAAACCGGTCATAGAAGATGAAATAAAACGCGGGGCGAAAAACGTGGTGATCGTGGGCAATGACCGAACCTTCGGTCATGTTTTATCCCGTGGCGCCACCTGCGATTGCGTTTTCGGCTTTTTGCCGATCGGTCCGGATAATACCATTGCTGAAGTGTTGGGTATTCCCGAAGGCATTGCCGCCGCTGATGTCTTGGCGCGCCGGAGAAAAGAAAAGTTGGATGTGGGCTGGTTTAACAACCGGTTTTTTGTTTCTCAATTGCACGTACCGCCGGCCAAAGTGCGCGTAGTCTACGATGAAAGATTTCAAGTGACCACGCCGTTCAAGATGGAAGTGGTGGTTTGCAATTTTCAGCCATTTTATTGGAAAAAAAGCAAGAAAGATAACGAAGAATTCGTCGTTCATCCGCAAGATAGCAAGCTGGAGGCGTTCCTTCGGCCATTGACAAAAGCCGGCTGGTTCGGGTATAACTATGAGGACCCGAGCATATTTCCCTTTGAAGAAATGGAGATAATCGGCGACGGGCCGTTTGTGGTAGAGGCCGATGGCAAGACAACCAAAGAGGTGAAGGTAAAAATTAGATTGGCCAAAAATAAGATCACTATGATTGTCGGCCGGGATAGGAAATTTTAAATTTAGCGCGGGTGGCGAAATGGTAGACGCACTACTTTGAGGTGGTAGCGCCGCAAGGCATGGAGGTTCGAATCCTCTCCCGCGCACGAACGAGCGATTAAACAATTTTAATCGCGAGCGGGGATTCGAACACCGGAGCGATGTCACGCGAGTTTGCTGACGAGCGTGACCGCGAGGTGGTGGCCAGACTGCCGAGTCGGAAGACGAGGCGAGTCGCGGCCGAATCCTCTCCCGCGCACATTTTAAACTAAATTATGTTGCGCATTATAATCGGATTACTAATGGTGGGGGCCGGCGTGATTTTGATCGTAAAATCCGAGTGGTTTTTGCAAAATTTCGGTTCCATCGCCTGGGCGGAGGAAAATTTAGGCACCAGTGGCGGCAGCCGTTTAATGTATAAACTTGTTGGCTTAGTGTTTATATTTTTCGGCATGCTGGTCGCCACCAATATGATCACGGGATTTTTAATGGGCACCATTGGCCGTTTATTTGTGCGTTAAATTATGACACATTCGGGTACCGCTTTATTGGATCCAACGCAGGTTTTTGCCAAGATCGGTTTGGCCGCCGGCATGCGCGTGGCTGATTTCGGTTGCGGGCGGACCGGCCATTTTGTTTTTCCCGCTTCCAAAATTATCGGAGAATTGGGTGTGGTTTACGCGCTGGACATTATGAAAGACGTGGTCGCCAGCATCCAGAGCCGGGTCGGCGCCGAAGGCCTGGGCAATATTCAAGCGGTTTGGACTGATCTGGAATCGGTCGGCGCGGCGCCTATTCCGGAAAAAAGTTTAGATGCCGGTTTTTTCGTTAATGTGATGTTTATGATAAAAAAACGCCCCGAAGCTCTGCGCGAGGCGGCGCGTTTGTTGAAAGATGACGGTTATTTAGTGGTGGTAGATTGGGATAAAAAATTGGGTCCGCTCGGACCGACACCGGAGCAAATGGTTAATGTTGACGATTTGGTAATTTTGGCTACTAAAGAAGGATTGAAAGTGGCGGAGCGGTTTCCCATCAACGGTTATCATTTTTGCGTTATATTTAAGAAAAATAAAACCTTATGAGTATCATGAATGTATTAAAATTATCGTACTGGTTCCATCAGCCGTTTGTCGCCCGAGGCAACACGGTGTGGATTTGGGTGGTAATTTTTTTGGTCGCGATTTTCGCCGGTTTGATTTTGAAATTCGTCCAGCAGAAAATTGCGGAGAAATATAAACAAAAAATGCTGAACAGTTTCGCCAACCTCGGCTTAACCACCGGTTTGCTCGGGTTGTTATGGCTGTTTTTCCGCCAGGAAGCGGTGCCGTTTTTGGCTTGGCGTTTTTGGCTGTTGTTTATCGTGATTTACGCCGGTTACGTAATTTTCAAGAATGTTAAATTCGTGGTAACTCGTTTGCCGGAAATCCGCGCCGAACACGAGATTAAGAAAATTCAGGAAAAATATTTGCCGAAGTAACATGGCGCGTTACCGTAAAAACATCGGTGATTGGGGCGAAAAATTGGCCACGGCGTTTTTGCTACGGCACGGCTGGCAAATTTTAGAAAGAAATTTTCATACTCCGGTCGGAGAAATAGATATCGTCGCCGTCAAAGGCGGCGATTATTATTTTGTCGAGGTAAAAACGCGCAAAGATACCGCCCTGGCCACTGATTTGGCGATACATCCGGTGAAGGTTTTTCGTCTGCGTAAGGCGATAAAGACATATTGTTATCGCCGGGGCGTGGGTGATGTCGGCATTGTCTTGGCCGGAATTATTATTTTGGTAGATAAGGCGGCCAAAACAGCAAAGATACGGTATGTGGTTTTGCGAGACTGACGGTTGACAAAAACAGGTTTTTGAGCTAAAATATTCACAATCTTGCCTCGCTCGTCGAACATTTGTTTCGGACCCGGGTCGGCTCATCTGTGGATTCGCCGCCCTTACGCTCATTCCGGCTATGACGCCGGAATTCCGCGATAGTCCTCAACAAAAATTCGATTCGCTCGGTTTCATCTTTATCTATTTTCTATTAACTATTTTCTAAGTATATGGCCAACAAGAAAGAACGTTCGTTTGTTATCATTAAACCTGACGGTGTTCAGCGTTCGCTGATCGGGGAAATCATTCAGCGGATTGAACGCACCGGCTTAAAGCTGGTGGCTTTAAAAATGGTTTTGCCGACTGAAGATCAATGCTGGACGCATTATAATAAAGACGACGCTTGGTTTGAAGCCAAGGGCGCCAAAATGGTGGACAGCCGGAAATTGGCCGGCTTGCCGACTGATAAACCGGCGGCGGAATATGGTAAAGATATCGTCCGCGCGTTGGTAAAATTTATGACCTCCGGTCCGGTGGTGGCGATGATTTGGCAAGGTAACGAAGCGGTCGGCATTGTTAAAAAGATTGTCGGTGGCACCGAGCCGCTGACTTCCGACGTCGGTACCATCCGTGGTGATTTAACCATTGATTCCTACGATTTGTCCGGCGCCGATGAGCGCGCCGTGCGCAACCTGATTCATTGTTCCGACAAACCGGAGGAAGCGGAAAGAGAAATCGGCATTTGGTTCACTTCCGATGACATCGTCAACTACCGCTTGCTCAATGAAGAAATACTTTACGACGTGAATTTGGATGGAATTTTGGAGTAAGCTAAAAAATAAACATTAAAAAACCCTCGGCTGACCGAGGGTTTTTTAATGTTTCTGATAAGGGCTTAACATGTCCCTAATGTATAGGTGGTAAGTCTCACGCCAAGCCCACGGGCCTGACAAATATTGACGAACCATTACATGTTATTTGTAGAACAGTTTTTGCCGCTTGTCAGAAACATCTGTATTATACCAAGTATCAAAAAACCGGTCAAAAGTGGCTAATTTTAAAAGCGAGCCAGACATTTGTTTCGGACCCGGGTCGGCTCGCCTGCAGGCTCGCCGCCCTTACGCTCGTTCCGGCTTTGACGCCGGAACTCCGCGATGATCCTCAACAAAAATCTGGCTCGCTCTTTCGATCTCATTATTCAATACAACAATCAATCGCTTTTTTCACCAGCGCGCCCAGCTTGCCCATAAAGCCTTTTTTTTCTTCATCGTGGCGGTTCATGGCTTCGCCGTCAATCTTCTTTACGTCGTCAGTTTTTATCAATTTCATGTTGATGCCCCAAAACAGAGAATAGAGGTCAAAAGATTTTTTGAATAAATCTTCCGCTTCGGCTTTGTTTCCCATTTTGTGCTGTTTAGTGCCGACTTCCATTAGACGCATGGACGCGGCCAATAAATGTTTGGAAATACACCAGACCTCGCCCTCATATTCCTTGATTATCTTGCGCAATAAATCCCCGCGCATTTTGCGAACTTCTTGCAGTAAATCGTAGTATTCGCTTTTGCCGGTTTTATTGGCGGTAAAAAAGAAGTGTTCCTCGATGCTCACCAGATTCATGATAGCAATGGAGAGGTCCTGGTCGGAAGACAAGTCCATTTTATCCTGTTTTTTCATTTGGTCCACCTTCTCCACTAACTCCTGATAATTCTGTAATTCGTTGGGCATATTAAGGGATTAAGAAATAGAACACGGCGGAAAGCGCGGCTAAAATCACTATTGGTAAAATTACTTTTTCAAATGGGAAATGCGCGTGGCCGTTGTTTTTCTTTTTTAAAAATTCGTAAAATATTTCTGTCAGCACAAATAAGATACTGCCGAAAAGAACGCCCAGCGCCAGTTTATCAACGCCCCATAAAATGTTAAAGGGGTGGCCGGCCAGTTCGCTCCAGTAAAGCGGGGCCAGAGTAATGGCGTAATAGGCTAAAGCAATCACGACTGTATCGCCGAAAAATTTGATATTCTTTTTTTCCAGCCAATTCATGGTCCAGGCTGTAAGGGAGGCGAGCAAGGCGCCGATCCAGACGCCGGTGATGGTGTCGTCAATGCCAAAATAGCGCGACAAGCCCACGCCACCGGCCACGGCCACGGTGCAAACAGGACAAACTGCTTTGGCCGGCAAGGCCCAAAGCGCGGAAACGAAAAAACTCAAAATGGCCGCCAATCGTTTCATAATTTACTGTTAAAAAAGTTGATAATATCTTGGTCGCCCGTATAACAAACGCCGTTGTCATAAAGCATGGGCACGCCGACATTGTTTAAATCCAACCCGCAATTGGCGGCTTTGACCATTAACTCGTTGCTATTTTTGACGCTGTATTTTACTTCCTTTTCTTCAATATTAAATTTGTCGGCAATTTTATTATCCGTTATAAATTGCTTCACGATTTTACAGTGCGGGCAATCTTCGCGAGTATACAGTAAGAGTTTGCTGCCGGTGTTGCCCCCTCGGCCGGCCACCGCCCAAATTAAAACCGCGGCTAGAGCCAGTACGACCAGGCCCAAAATAATGTTTTTTGTGGTGGATTTTTGCATAAAATATAGTCAAAGAAGCGCAGATATTTTAACATAGTCATCGGTTGTTTGCAAGACAAACTATTGACAAAAAATGACAAGTGTGGTATGTTTTTATGTTCGAAAAACCCTAAAAAAGGAGGGACAAATGGTTTTGAGAGATGAACAGAAGAAACAGCAGGTCGCTCTTTTGAAGGAAAGCGTGCCGAAGTGGAACGAGTGGCGGGAGGAAAAAGGCATAGACGATGTGTTTCTGCGGGCGGAGGATTTCACCGGGTGCAACCTCGCCGGCGCCAACCTGTCCCATCTCGACCTGGAATGCTGCAACTTCACCGATGCCGACCTCTCCGGCTGCAACTTCACCGATGCCGACCTCTCCGGCTGCGACTTCAGCGGAGCGATCCTGAAGAAGGCCATCTTCTTCAGGGCCAGGGTGTGGGGGGCCGCGCTGTACGACGCGGCATACCTGCTCGCGGCGGATTGGCGCGGTGCAGAACTCGGCCCCAAGCAGCAGGACCTGCTCGCCGCCGTCTTCCGCTCTTCCTGGGACGACGCGGAATAGCCACCCCACCCCGCCATACCCCGAATCTGCCCTTTCCCGAGCAGCTGTCAACCGACAGCTGCTCCAATGTTTTTAGGGACAAAAAACCCCGACGCGAGGTCGGGGCAGGCCCGCCTCCGCCGATTGGCGGACGGGCTTTTCTTTCCGACCTGCCTGCCGGCAGGCAGGCGCAAGGTCGGAATAAATTAAGCGGATAATTTTTTATTCAGCGTTCGGCGGCAGGTGGTGCAGGCCTTCACTTTGGTTCCGGACATTTTCACCGTTTGTAAATTCGGCTTTTGGTGTCGCGGAGTTTTGATGTTGGAGTGGCTGACCGTATTGGCTCGGGCGGCTTTTTTACCGCAGAGAGTGCAGGTTCGGCTCATATTGAATATGTAGTTAAAGTAAGTTATAATACACGCATTATAGGCGCTTTTATTATCTTTGTCAACCCCCATGAACCCCCTGCAATTAGTCTTCTATTTTCTCATTATCGTCCCCTCGGCCATTATCCACGAATACGCCCACGGCTGGATGGCCGACCGTTTGGGCGATCCGACCGCGCGCTATGCCGGCCGGCTGACTTTGGACCCCCGGGCGCATATTGATTTGTGGGGCACAATTTTAATGCCGGTCTTGTTATTCTTTTTATCCAACGGCAGTTTTCTGTTCGCTTACGCCAAACCGGTGCCGTATAATCCGTATAATTTAAAAAATCATAAATGGGGGCCGGCGATGGTGGCCTTGGCTGGACCGCTGGCCAACTTGTTGCTGGCGACCGTTTTTGCTTTTTTGGTCAGAGTTTTTCCAGCCTCGTCGTTAGTGGAATTTTTCTACATTATCACTTACGCCAATGTCTTGCTGTTGGTTTTCAACTTGGTGCCGATTCCACCACTCGACGGTTCCAAAATTTTATATGCGGTTTTGCCGGATTCAGCCAGCGGGGTGCGCGATTTTTTGGAACGATACAGTTTTGTCTTGTTGATGGTTTTTGTTTTCTTTTTGTTTGATTTTATCGCGCCGGTGATCGGCTGGGTAATGAAGCTTTTAATCGGTTAACTAATTAATTTAGCAATCTATGGTTTTTAAAAATAAAACCGCTCCGATAATTATCGGGCTTTTCATCGTCGCGTTGTTACTACACATGGTTTTAATCGCGAGATTTTATGCCAATCTTAGTCCGGTGAGGCAGGACAATAAAGAGACGGGCTGTTTCGCTTACGCTACAAAAACGGTTGGAACAATGATCGTGGATTTGTTTCCGCATCAGCGATGTTCCGGAGATCCGAATAATTTAGGGTTGTATTCTTGCGCCAAGGGTCCGTTGGATGGCGTAGCCGGTTGTCAGTGGTCTAAACCGTTTTTCTTGGTTTTTATTTTGCTTTTGGCCGTGGCCGCGCTGTATTGGTATTCTTTTGCCGTTATTTGCGCGCGGATAAAAGCGAAGCGGGTGTGGTGGAAATGGACTTTGAGTTCGGTTCTCGCCGTTCTTATTTTTGGCGCGCTGATTTGGATTTTAACAATTTTTCACGTTAGTTTTATGTATTGCTCGAACGCGTGTATGCGTTTAGGCTAATTAAATAATTTATGAAACTTCTTCTTCGCTGGTTAATCAGCGCCGCGGCGCTGATGCTCATCGCCACGTACGTGCCGGGTATCGCGGTGGCGGGTTTTTACAGCGCGCTTATTGCCGCTTTAATTTTTGGCCTAATCAACGCCCTGATTCGTCCGTTGGCTTTGCTTTTGACTTTACCGGTAAATATCCTGACACTGGGATTGTTCACCCTGGTAATTAACGCCCTGATGTTCTGGCTGGCTTCCACCGTGGTCAAAGGATTTTATGTGTCCGGTTTCTGGCCGGCGTTCTGGGGCGCGCTGATAATGTGGGTGGTGGCTTGGTTCACGAATATGATGCTGAAGAATAAGGCGTATTAGTCAGTTCTCAGTTCGCAGTGCTCAGTTCACAGGAAGTGATTTACAGTGCATAGAAATTATGAAGAACTACTCATCAAATAGGGCGCAAAAGGGCAAAACGGCGTACCGCACGCCGAGTTTGTTTAAGGCAAATAAAAGCATCAATTACGCCGATATCAAAAGCCGGGTGAATAGCGAGCAGTGGAATAAGAAACAAAATGATTATGTCAAAAAATAAAATTATTGTGCTTTCGTTGGGCGGGTCGCTGATTATTCCGAAAACTGGATTTGATTTGAAATTTCTTAAGGGTTTCAAACAGATGATTTTGGGTTTTATTAAAAAGGGGATGAGGTTCGTGATTGTCTGTGGCGGGGGAGCGACTTGCCGGCAGTATCAGGCGGCGGCCAAGGGCGTGGGCAAGATGACGGCGAAAGATTTGGATTTAATCGGCATCCAGACCACCCGTTTTAACGCGTTCTTTATTAAAACGATTTTCGGAAAACTGGCGCATCCGGAGCTGACCAAAGCGCCGGAGCAGAAGTACAGTTGGAAATCAAAAATATTGGTCGGCGCCGGCTGGGACCCGGGTTGGTCGAGCGATTACGATGCCGTGGCTTTGGCCAAAACCTACGAGGCGAAGACCGTAATAAATCTTTCCAACATTGAATATGTTTACGACAGCGACCCACGGAAAAATTCCAAGGCAAAAAAACTGGTAAATATTTCTTGGCCGGAGTTCAGAAAAATTGTCGGCAACAAATGGATACCGGGCGCCAATCTGCCCTTTGACCCGATTGCTAGTAAGTTGGCGGAGAAAAATAAAATAAAAGTGGTTGTAATGAACGGCAAAAATTTGCCGGAGGTGAAGAAGGCGATTGAGGGGAAAAAGTTTAGGGGAACAACAATTGGGGCATAACCAGTTCACAGTTCGCAGTACACAGTTCACAGTACAAAAAATCTCCGCTTTGCGCGGAGGTTTTTTAAAAATCCTATCTATGGCCGTCAGAAACAGCCGCAAAAGGGGATTGATGACATGACGCTGTCATCAGGCGGAAGGAGCGGGGGCGGGAGTATTACCATAGTTTGTCCACGTCGCCGGCAGTGTCGCCGTCCTTTTTGGACGGTGGTTGCTTGACGATGGGGACGCAGACATGGCTGGTCAAGTTGCAGGCGAAGTCCTTGGGGCAGGCTTTCTCGGCCGAGCAGGGGACGATGGCTCGTTCCACGACGGCCCCGGTTTTGGCCGGGACGTTGGTGGAAAAGGTGTTCTGCGCCGACTCGGCTCTCGACCGCGCCTCCTCCTCGCAGATGCGCGCCGCGACGAAAATGGCGACAACTATTAGTCCGCTGGCCAGCATCACTTTCCAATTCATTTTGCCCTCCTTCTCTTTTTTTCGGTTTAAAAAACCGAGTATTTGTATAGAACTAAGCGTAATTTAAACATATTTTGGGTGTTTCGTCAACCCACTTGACATGTTCCAGTGTTTTTGCTATTATTCTCGCAGCCATAGACAGCCCCGACGCGCGTAAGCGGTCGGGATCCCGACTTTACGTCGGGACAGGTATTCTTAGGAATATAATCTACTCCTTATTCGGAGTAGGCCTGCCGAGGCAATCTGACTGGTTTCCTGGATTCCCGCCTACGCGGGAATGACAAGTAAACCGAACAAGGTCGAAGATTGTTTTATGAGTCTGTGGTTTAAAGCCACAGTTTTATTTTTTAATAAATTGCGGCTGTAAACCATTATTATGCCAAAATCAAGACAGCAAAAAGAAGCGACATTATCGTCTTTGGGCGACGGCTTGGAAGCCGCGAAAGCGTCTGTTTTCGCGAACTTCCAGGGTTTAACCGTGGCCGAAGCCGATGAATTGCGCGGCCTTTGCCGTAAAGAAGGCATCAAAGTATTGGTGGCCAAGAAAACGCTGGTCAGAAAGGCCTTTAACGAGCTCGGCTTTGAGGCCGACCCGAAGGCTTATCAGGGCGGTGTGGCCGCATTTTTCGGTACGACCGATGAGGTCGCGCCGGCCAGAATCGTGAACGACTTTGCCAAAAAGCACGAGGTCGTGGCGATATTCGGCGGTACTTTGGACGGCAAATATATTGACGCGATGTTCGTGAAAAATCTGGCCTCTCTGCCGAGCAAGCAACAGCTGCTCGCACAATTGGTCGGCACGCTCAACGCTCCGGTCTCCGGATTCGTCAATGTGTTGTCCGGCAATCTGCGCGGTTTGGTCTCAGTGCTTAATAATATAAAAGAAGCGAAAGCTTAATTATTAAATCTATGTCAGAAGAAAAAAAGGAAGTTATCGTCCCGGAGAAATTTAAATCTTTGGTGGGCGAAATCGAAAAAATGTCCGTCCTCGACCTGGCCGAATTGGTGAAGGTGTTGGAAGACAAATTCGGCGTTTCCGCCGCCGCCCCGGCCATGATGATGGCCGCTGCTCCGGCTGCCGGCGCGGCCGCGGCCGAGGAAAAATCCGAGTTCAATGTGGAGTTGGCTGAAGTCGGCGACAACAAGATCAACGTGATTAAAGCGGTAAAAGAAATCACCGGTTTGGGCCTGGCCGAAGCGAAAGCTTTGGTGGACGGCGCGCCGAAGATGATTAAAGAAGGCGTGAAGAAAGACGAAGCCGAGGCGATGAAAAAGAAAATTGAAGAAGCCGGCGGTAAAGTGAATTTGAAATAACAAGCTAAAATAAAAAATCGCCCGAGTGGGCGATTTTTTATTTTGTTATTCTGGTTCCACTGGGCGTATCCATTACCGTGTAGCCGAGTCGAGCCAGGTCGTCGCGCAGTTCGTCGCTTTTTTCCCAATCTTTTTTGGCGCGGGCTTTGTCGCGTTCCCGTATCAGCGTCTGCGCGGCAACGGAGATTTCTTCCGTCGGTTTTTCCAAATTTTCTTTGATTTTCAACCCCAACACTTTATCAAACTCAAACAGAGTTTTTTGGCTGATAGTTTTTTCTTTAACCGCTTGCCAAACAATTGCCAGCGCGGCCGGTGTATCCAGGTCGTTATTTATCGCCGTCAAGAATTCGTCTTTTATTTGGCCGGTTTGTTCGTCGCTGTGCATGGAAACCGAAGATTTTTTAGGCAGTTCGGCCGCGGCGCCATATAGATGTTTCAGCCCGTTTTGCGCCGCCGCCAGCGCCGGCCAGCTGAAGGTCAGTTGTTTGCGATAATGCGTTTGCAGAATAAAGAAGCGGTAGGCGAGAGGAGTGATATTTTTTTCTTTGAGCGTATCCAGAGCAATAAAATTCCCCAGCGACTTGGCCATTTTTTCTTCACCCATGTTTAAAAATTCATTGTGGATCCAAAAACGCGCCGGCGTTACTCCTTCAGCCGCTTCGGTTTGAGCGATTTCATTGGTGTGGTGCACCGGAATGTGGTCAATACCACCGCAGTGGATGTCAAAAGGCAGGCCCAGATATTTAGCGGACATGGCCGAGCATTCAATGTGCCAGCCGGGGAAACCGACGCCCCAGGGGCTTTTCCATTCCATCTGCCTCTTCTTTAACTTAGGCGAAAATTTCCAAAGGGCAAAATCCGCCGAGTGTTTTTTTCCGCCGACCGCCACTCTGATGCCGGCGCGCAAGTCTTGTTTTTTTAGCTGGGCCAGTTTGCCATAATCAGCCAGTTTGGCGGTGTCAAAATATATTCCGTCAGTGGTCGCGTAAGCGAAACCGTTTTTTTCAATTTTCTTTATCAATTTTATTTGTTCTTTGATGTGGTCAGTCGCTTTGCAGATCACATCCGGCCGGCGGATATCCAGATCGGCCAAATTTTGCATAAAAATTTTGGTGTAAAATTCAGCGACCTCCCAAGCGCTTTTATGTTCGCGTCGGGCGCCTTTTTCCATTTTGTCCTCACCCTCATCATCACCGGTCAAATGGCCAACGTCGGTGATATTCATGACGTGTTTTACTTTGAAGCCGTTGTATTCCAGCGCGCGGTGTAAAACATCCCAAATAATATATGAACGCAAGTTGCCGATGTGGGCGTAATCATAAACCGTCGGACCGCAAGCGTAGAGGCCGACTTTTTTGCCTTTGAGCGGTTGGAAATCTTCCAGCCGGCGGGTGAGGGTATTGTGGAGTTTGAGAGACATAGGGTTCGTAATATTGTGCAACTATTTTACCCTAAAAAGATGGGGTGTTCAATAGGCAAGGGATTTGTGGTATAATAAAATGTAGTTAAATCACAATGACCAATTCCCAATGACCAGTCAAGCTCTAATGTCTAAGTTCTAAATTGGGCATTGGATTTTGGGATTTTTTTGGTCATTGGCTATTGGGGCTTGGAATTTTTATTTTATGGGCTTATTTTCTCCCAAACAAAAATCATATCTGGGCATTGACCTGGGCGCCGGTGGCGTCAAAGTGGTGGAATTGCGCCAGGAAAAAGGCCGGCCGGTTTTGTTTACCTATGGACTGACCTCTTCGGCCCAGGATGTGCACAAACTTTTGGCAGAGAAACGCCTGGCGGTGGAAGACATTAAAATTGAACAAAATCAAAATATTCGCTCCGAGAAAACGCAAGCGCCGACGATCGCGGTCAATGACGAGCGGATTGACCGTTACGCCGAGGTGATTAAAGCGGTCTGCCATGAGGCCAAAACCGTTTCCAAAATCGCCACGGTTAGTTTGCCGGTCTCGGCGGTTTTTCATTCCATTGTCACCATGCCGAAAGTGGACCAAAAAGAATTCATGGGTATTTTGAAGGCCGAGGTGAAAAAACTTTTGCCCTATCCGATTGAAGACATGGTGCTGGACCACCAAGTGTTGGAAAATTTTTCCACGGAGAAAAATAAGAAAATTTTGGTTTCCGCCGTGCCTAAATCAATCGTGGATTTTTACGCCCGCGTTTTTCAGCGCGCCGGGTTATCCCTGGAATCGCTGGAACCGGAGTCGGCTTCGTTGAGCCGTTCGTTGATTGGGCGGGATACGGCCGTGACCATGCTGATCGACATGGGCGCTGAGCGCACCAACCTGTTTATCATTGACCAGTCCGTGCCGATTACCCATCACACCATTGAATCCGGCGGTAATAAAATAAATAAGATTTTGCAAAACGCTTTGGGTGTGACCGATGAGGCGCTGGCTTCGCAGATGAAGCATGATTTGTACAAACATTCTTTAGGCGGGAAAAACGGCGAATTGGATAAAGCTAAATTTGTCAGTTTGCTGAACCCGGTGATTGATCCGATTATTAAACAAATTGATTACAGTTTTAATCTCTATTTCAGTCAGAGCGGGAATGAATCCAAACGGCCGGAGAAAATCGTCCTGACCGGTGGCTCGGCGATGATGCCGTATTTGGCCGAGCATTTGGCCGAGACCTTTAAAATAAAATGTTATTTGGGCGATCCGTGGGCGCGGGTGGTTTATCAAGATAAATTAAAACCGCTGTTGAATGAGATCGGCCCGAGAATGTCGGTGGCGATCGGCTTGGCTTTGAAGAATTTGGTATAATTATGCTCAAGCAAAAAAAGTCCACCGGCGGGAAAGCCAGTATTTTGCTGATAGAGTCAGACGCTTTTTTGGCCGGTATTTATGAAAAAAATTTAGTGATGGAAGATTACGCGGTCGCGGTCGCCTCAAGCGGAGAGTCCGGTCTGAAAACGGCGCAAAAAAAATTACCGGATTTAATCTTATTGTCAGTGCTTTTGCCCGGCATGAATGGCTGGGAGGTGTTGGCAGGATTAAAAAAAGGCGAAAAAACACGAGATATTCCGGTGGTCATGCTGACCAAGCTTGGGACTAAAGAAGACGTGGAAAAAGGGAGGGCCTTGGGCGCCAGCGCCTATATAATCAAGGCTCATTTTCAGCCATCCGAGGTTGTGGATAAGATTAAGAAAATATTGCGTCAATAGGTTTTGTTGTGGTATAATGTCTCTATTAAGCGAAAAAGTATGAACAACTACCAAGGAAAGGGGGTGAAATTATGAATAAGAAAGGTTTTACTTTGATTGAACTCTTGGTCGTCATCGCCATTATTGGCTTATTGTCCACCCTGGCGGTAGTCGCTTTGGGCTCGGCCCGTCAAAAAGCGCGCGACTCCAAGCGTTTATCAGATTTGAAACAGGTCCAAACCGCTTTGGAATTGTATTTCACCGATAATAACACCTATCCGACCAGCACAGACTTGGTTTTGGGTGAAACAGGTGCACAATGTTTGGGCGCCAATGGTTTCCAATCAACAGATGCGTGTACTGCCCCGGTTTACATGGGTATGGTCCCGTCCGAACCGCAGCCTGGTACACAAGCCTACACCTACAATGGTGCCTCCACGTCGTATAGTATCGACGCGTCACTGGAGGGAGCGATCAACGATTTGCTCGCTGGCACTGTCAGAGCTACACAGAACGGCTTATCGAACTACACAGCGCCGTAAACCAATTTTCAATATTGAAAATGGCCCCCCACCACTTGCTTCAAGTGGTGGGGGGTTTCGGTTTTTTCAAGAGTCTGTGCTATAATGGTATGTAATATGGAGACCTTAATTAGCGCCATAATTTACGCGATAGTTTTTTTGTTCGGTACGGCCATTGGCAGTTTTATCAACTGCCTGGTTTGGCGCGAGCACAATAATATGCGGGTGGCGGACGGCCGGAGTCGTTGCGTTCATTGTGGTCGGCAATTGCGTTGGTATGAAAATATCCCGATTTTTAGTTATCTTTTTTTAGCCGGCAAATGCCATACTTGCCACAAAAAAATTCCCGGCTATTATTTATTGACCGAGTTTTTTACCGGTGTTTTATTCTTGTTTGTTTTTTGGCTGGATTTATACTATTTTCATTTTAGCTGGAGGCATTTGATTGGCGATTTAATTTTGTTGGCGTTTTTGGTGACTATTTTTGTCGGCGATGTTCTTTATCGAGTAATTTGGCCGGAAGTGGTTTGGCTGGGATTGGTGGCCGGCGCGGCCTACAACTTTTTTTCCCATGGCGCCAGTTGGCGTTCTATGGTTCTGGGTTTTGTAATTGGCGGGGGTTTTTTCTTGGCGCAACATCTGTTATCTCAAGGCCGTTGGGTGGGCGGCGGCGATGTCCGCCTGGGCGCGATGATGGGCGTGTGGTTGGGTTGGCCGGTGATTTTAGTGGCGATTTTCGCCGCCTATATTCTCGGCGCGATTGTGGCCGTGCCCCTGCTGATTTTTAAAAAGAAAAACTGGTCAACAGCCGTGCCTTTCGGCCCGTTTTTGGCCATTGCCACTTTTTGGGCGTTGAACCACGGCGAACGGGTGGTGAATTGGTACGTGGGGTTGTTGAAGTGATAAAATGCCAAATGTCGAATATCCAATTTCCAATAAAATCCAAAGTTCAAATTTCAAAACCGTTTTTGGCATTTTAATTTGGCGCTTGATTTGACATTGGAAATTGGGAATTGGAAATTATATGTTTATGAATCACGAAGAGGCAAAAAAAAGAGCGGAGAAGCTACGCCAGGAAATCAACAAATATCGTTATCAATATCACGTCTTGGACAAATTAGATATTTCCGAGGCGGCGTTAGATTCCTTAAAAAAAGAATTGTACGATTTGGAAGCGCAATATCCGGATTTAATTACGCCGGACAGTCCGACGCAACGAGTCGCCGGTGAACCGTTGGATAAATTTGTAAAAGTAAAACATCAAGTGACGCAGTGGAGTTTTGATGACGCTTTTTCGCGAGAGGACATGGAAACTTGGCAGGATAAAGTGTTTAATTACATTGAGAAACAAACCGGAAAGCGTCCGGGGGCGATTGACTACATGTGCGAACTGAAGATTGATGGCCTGCATATGGTTTTTACGTATGAGGACGGTACTCTTAAACAAGCGGCGACGCGCGGCGACGGTAAGGTGGGAGAAAATGTTACGCAAAATATTAGAACGATCGAAAGCGTGCCTTTGAAATTAAATGAGCCGGTTAATGCGACCGTGGAAGGCGAGGTTTGGCTCGGTAGAAAAATGTTGGAGCGAATTAATAAGGAGCGGGCTAAAGCCGGTGAGGCGGTGTTTGCCAACCCGCGAAACGCAGCTGCCGGTACTATTCGTCAGCTGGATTCGCGTGTGGTGGCCGAGCGAAAATTGGATACTTTTATATACGATATTTCATCGGGCGATGTGCCGCCGACGCAACAGCAGGAATTGGAACGATTGGAAAAATGGGGGTTCAAGGTAAATAAGCACCGCCGGTTATGTAAAAATCTTAATGAAGTGGTTGGGGTGTGGCAGGAATGGCAAAAGAAAAAAGAATCGCAGGATTACTGGATTGACGGGATTGTGATAAAAGTGAATGAACGCCGTCTGCAGGAGACGCTTGGCTACACCGGAAAAGCGCCGCGCTGGGCGATCGCGTTTAAATTTCCGGCTGAACAGGGAACGACCGTGGTGGAAGAAGTGTATGTACAGGTGGGGCGGACGGGCGCGCTGACGCCGGTGGCGCGGGTACGGCCGGTACAGCTGGCCGGCACGACGGTGACGCATTCCACTTTGCATAATTTTGATGAAATTGAACGGCTGGGTTTGAAAGTGGGCGATACGGTGATTATGGAAAAAGCCGGCGATGTGATTCCGAAAATTGTGGAAGTATTACCGCGTTTCCGCACCGGCCATGAGAAAAAAATTCCGGTGCCGACCAAGTGTCCGGTTTGCGGTTCGCCGGTAAAAAACCGTTCTCTTGAATCGGCAAAAGACACAAAGAGCGTGGCATTGTATTGTGATAATCCGAGCTGTTTTGCCCAGGAGCTGGAACGAATCAATCATTTTGTTTCAAAACATACTTTTGATATTGATCACTGCGGAGTGAAAATCGTGGAACAACTGGTGAACGAGGGTTTGATTAAAGACGCGGCGGATTTGTTCACTTTAACGGTTGGTGATTTGGAGGAACTGGACCGCTTCGGAGAATTATCGGCCAAAAATTTGGTGCAGGCAATTGCCGCGTCGCGCGAGGTGACGCTGGCGCGGTTTATCAACGGTCTCGGGATTACGCACGTGGGCGAGGAAACGGCCGAGGATATCGCCGATTATTTCGGTACGTTGGAAAAATTTATGAAGGCGAGCGAGGAGCAGTTGTTTGAAGTGAACGGGGTGGGGGATAAGGTGGCAAAGGCGATTATTGAATATTTTAAAGATAAAAAGAATGTGGCCTATGTGGAAAAGTTGTTGGCGAATGGTGTAATTATTAAAAAACAAGAAACAAGAAACAAGAAACAAGGTAAGCTGGCGGGACAGTCGTTTGTTCTGACTGGGACGCTCGAATCAATGAGCCGGGACGAGGCGAAGGGAAAAATAAAAGCGCTGGGCGGAGATGTGAACGAGTCGGTCAGCAAAAATACCAGTTATGTGGTCGCCGGAGAAAGCCCGGGAAGCAAATACGATAAAGCAAAAAAATTGGGCGTGAAGATTTTGGATAAGGAGGGGTTTTTACGATTGATAAAATAATATGCCGGATAAATTTAAACCAATTCCGGAGGAAATAAAAGCGGAAAAACCGAAGGATGTTGAGGTTGAAAAACTCGAAGATATTGATAGTAAAAATTTGCCGCAGGTGGATAAGGAAACGGGGATTTATACGGATGAGAATGAGGAAGAATGGGCAACAATAGATACCGCGTCGCAATTACTTGGCTTAAGCGGTAGTGCGATAAGGAGGCACATATCTCATGTGCGTTCAATACAGGGCAGGAGTAGAGAAACCCCCCGCATTAGTCGGAGGGGTCGAGCGTGCCGCCTGTTCAATATTGCCGATATCATAAAAATCCTTATCCTCCCGCAGGTTGACAAGGAAACGGGTATCTATACTGATTCACAGGGAGAGCAGTGGGCCGTGCTTAAAGTTGCAGCGGAGCTAATTGGTATAGCGCCGCAGACAATACAGAAATACCTATCCGGCGTTCGTTCAATACAAGGTAGGGGCAGAGGTTCCCGTGAAACGGGTGTGGGTAGTCCCCACGATTTATTCAATCTCGCTGATATCAAAAATGTCCTTTCTGAAATTATTACTATACCGCAGGTTGATAAAGAGACGGGGGTTTACGTCGATCCTCATGAGGAAGAGTGGGTTACTGTAAAAACCGCCAGCGAGATATTAGATTTACCTTTTAGAGCGACACGAAGACACTTGTCTGGAGTGCGTTCAATACGAGGCAGAGACAGAACTGGGCAGACGACCGATCCAGGTGAAGACAATTTATTCAACCTCGCTGATATTAAAAAAGTTTTTTCTGAAATTCTTGTTCTTCCACAAGTTGACAAAGAAACCGGTATTTATACCGATACTAAGGGAGAGCGGTGGGCCACAGTGCATACGGCTGAGCAACTTTTCGGCGTTGGCAGGATAACAATAAAGAATCGTTTATCCAGTGTACGTTCGATACGTGGCAAGGATAGAATCGGTCAAGCACCCAATTCGAGTGAGCCAGATAATTTATTTAATCTTGCAGATATTAAATTGGCAGTTGCCGATATATTAGAAAAAAGAGAAGCCAGTGCCAACGAGCAAAAAATAAAGAAATCATATCAGGAAAAAATGGCCGAATACGCGGAAGGCAAGACCGAGTCGGCGGAAAATTTTCGCGCGCTTATCAACGCTTTCGGTTCGGCGAACTGCATTGATATTTTATACCGCCTCCACCCCGAATATAAAGGCCTACCAATGGAATATGTGAAGAGTCAGCTGGCCGATTATTTGGGTGATGTTTTATTGGTGAAAGGCGAATTTCGTTTCAAAGATTTGATTGAAACGCGGCCGTTTCTTTCCGATAACAATTTTAGCGGAGCGCTTTTTGAAAATATCAAAGAGCACTGTTTGCGTTATTTTTTTGAACAAAAAAGACGGGAGCCGGAAAAGGACAGTTTGGAAATTATCTACGATTACCTTGACCGTACCGTTGAGGAGGCTCGCGCCCTGGGCATAAAAGAATTGGACGACATCATTCAGGCGGTGATCGTTTATTACGATGCGGCCATTCGCGATTTTAAAAAACCGGAAGTTTTTAAAGACCGTCTTTCCGCCGACCGAGATTTTCCCGATATCAATCAGAAAATTAACATGAAAGAACTGGCGGACAAAAAACGCCTTTTAATCGCCGATGACATGGGGCTGGGTAAGAGTGCCTCGGTGATTATGGCCAAAGAACAGTTGGGTATCAAACGCACATTGGTTATCGCTCCGTCCAATGTTATCGCTACTTGGCAAAAATACTTGTCCGATGGCGAAGAAGGTTATTATCAACCGGGTAAAGGACCGCGTGTTCTCGCGGTGGAAAGCCAGGATGACTTGAAAAATTTAGATAAAAGCGAATACGACTACATTTTAATTTCTCATGAACGGCTGGATTCATCCTCCGTGGAAAAATTGAAGGAGTCCGGATTTGATATGCTGGCGGTTGATGAGGCGCATAAATTAAAAAATCCGGCAGGCAAACGTTCCGAGCAGGCGTTTGAATTGGCGGAGGCGCTGGACCCGGAAAAAGGATATTTGGCGCTTTTATCAGGCACGCCGGCTCCGAACAAAGTCGGCGACATTGCTTTTTCATTGAAAATGCTTTATCCGGAAAAATTCGCGGGCGTGTCCAATCGCGCTTTGACGGAACAAATTATCAGAGGCGACATGCTGGATTTACGCAGTTTGCTCGTGCCGCGTTTGCAGATGAAAGATTTGCGGGAAAGCGTGGAAATGCCGGAGTTGCGGGACGAGGTCACCTATGTTGAACTTTCGGAATTAGAAAAAGAAGTGTATGAAGTTTTGGTGGAAGAGGATGAGTTGACGGCGACAGACAAAATGAAAGTCCTGCGCCAATTTCTATTAAATCCGGAAACAATTGTTACCGACCCGAATATAGAAGGTTCTAAAATCAAAAAAGCCGGTCGGGATTTGCGAAAAGCTTTCGGCGAACACGACAAAGTCGTGATGTTTGTGAATGATTATATGGAAGGAGTGATTCGCGGCGAGAAAGGGATATCGGATAAGCTGGGTTTGCCGGATAACGTGAATGTAAAAACAATTCATGGTCCGATTCCGATGAACGAACGTCCGGCAATTCAGCAAGAGTTCAACGAGGGTGCTGGCAAAATGTTATTGGTTGTCAGCGGAGGGACTGCCGATGTCGGCGTTGATTTTTCCGGCGGACAAAAATTATTTTTTTATAATGAACCATGGACCGAATATCAGCGCCGTCAGGAATTGGGCCGGGTTTATCGTCCGGGAATAAAAAATTCGCTTTCAAGCGAAACCCTTGTAGTCCAGAGGACGATTGAACAGGGCATTCACGAATATATCGGACGCAAATATCGGGCGATTGAGAAATTATTGCGTGGCGTCCCGAACACGGAATTGGAGAAAACTCTGCTTCGGGAAACGGAGAAGGTTGAAGACCCGAGTTTGGAAGTTAATCCGGAATTGGCGCGATATTACTTTTCCTGCTGGGATAAAATGATGCAGTTTTTCGGCTATGTAAAAGAACTGGGCGAAGTGAAGTTTGAAAAGTTTTTGGCTGATTATGGTCGTGATTACGCCCAAGGGTATCGCGAACTCGGCAATCGCAGTTACCAGTCCAACGCTAATCGCGTTGCCGGAGCGCTGATTGACAAATTCGCGGCAGAGGCCGGCTTGCCGTCAAAAGAGGTAAAAATTTTGGATTTGGCTTCCGGACCGGAGATGTTGCGTCGGCATATTGGAGAGAAATTTCAAAAACAAGTCGTCAGTTTGGATATTAATCCGCATCATTTACAGCAAGCGCGGGGAGACGTCGTCGTTAGTAGCGCGCGCAAAACGCCGTTCAAAGATAAGTCGTTTGAATACCTAAATTTCGCTTTGGCCTGGCATTACAGTCGACTTGCTCCCAGCCAAGGAGATTATGAGCGCGTGGAAGTATTGGCCGAAGCCAATCGCGTGCTAAAAGAAAAAGGCCGGCTGGTAATGAGCTTGATTTATTCAGTTGATTTGGACGATGAAGATAAATTTTCCGAGGCGGTCGGAAAACTTGGTTTCAAGGTTGTTGATGAATACAGCGGCGAGGTGGCGGTTGAGAAAAATTATTTATCAAAGATGATTGTTTTGGAAAAAGTTCGCGACTTGGATGGCTCGCCGGAAGAGGTCGCCGGCGATTGGGATAAACAGGGCGCGCGCGGTTTTAAGCTAAAGAAGAAAAAGGTTTCTCTCAAGAATTCGCGAAAAATAATTGAACATTTTCCACTCAACGGAAAGGAGTTTCCAATTGAATTGAACGCCGATGATAAGGCGGTTTTAGAAGAGGAGCGTGTGATAAATGCCGAAGCCGAGGTGCTGAAAAAGAAGTTCGGCGGCATAAAAAATATTCCGCGAGAAGAAATCATTGCCGGAAATTTTGTAAGAATTTTACTCGGCGCCAAATTTATTTTGTTCAAAAAGCTGAAAAAAGGCAGCGGCGCGGTGATGGTGAAGGATTAAGAAATTTAAAGGAAGTGATATCTTTATTTTTTAAACCATATAATTATATTTATGCCAGAAAGAGGCTCCTACCCCCCCCCATGTAGAACGCGATTCCGCGAGAGAAATGCAAACGGAAGCTTTTGAAAAAATTGAGCATGAGAAAGGTCTCATTACTAGTTTGCTCGGTAAACGAAATAAAATGTTTGAAACGAGAGGTTTCGATCATGTCAAAGACCAGGTGATTGATTTCTTATTACGTGCGGATAATAAGGCGTTGCGAGCATTTCTTGATTCTCCCAAATTTAGATACATTGTCTATTCTAATGCAGCAAAAGGTTTTTTCCGTAAACCAGATTCGAGGAAAGAAGAATTTTCGACGGATGAAAATGGGCGGTTTTTTTCGACGCCTTTAGTCGCGGCTTCAACACTCGACGCCGATGTTCGCGCTACAGATAGAATGGCATATCATGCGGATTTATTAACAGAATTTGAAAGAAAAGTTGAGGCCAGTCATATTCCTCTCAAAGATCAAAAAATAATCAAAGATATTTTGCAGGTGGCGAAGCTTGTTGTTGCCGGCTGGAAAATAGGTGAAGCAGCGCGTGAGTATGATGTAACTGGTCAAGAAGCCAGCAGGAGATACGTTTTAATTAAAGAACGTTATCCTGATATTTTTGGCGCATTGCCACATACGCTCTCTGAATTTAGGCGTGGTTCTAAATTTTGGGGTGGAACAGGAAAATCAAATGAATCTGAATATGCCAGAGAAATAAATGAACAACGCCGTCAAGATGCGATGGCCGGTTTGCGAGTTTTGTTGAACGAACTAGAACAGCCCGGCAGTGATGATAAGTTAAACAATTTGGTTCAAATTGGTGGAAAAGATTTGCTTATTAAGGTAATTCGTTATCATTTGGAAGAAATATCACGTAACGAACTGGAGGCATCTGCCACATCGCACGTTCTCCGAAGAATCAGAGAGGGATTAGTTAAAGAATTGGGCTTGCATAATTTACCGTTTCGTATTTCTGATGTAGAACGAGAGAGAAAAACGTTTCTTTCTCTTCAGGAACTTCGTGAGGCAGTTAAAGAGCAAGGCGTAACCACGGTTAATGGCTATGTTGAAGAATCTTCAAAACATGTTGATTGGCCTTCTTATCCAGCGCGGATATATAAAGATGAGTGGAAAGGTTGGATGGATTTTTTCGGTAAAGAAAAAGTAGAATATATACCTTTTCAACAATTAAAAAATGAAGTTGGGGCGGCAAAAGTTAAAAACAATAGAGAATATGCCGAGATTAAAAAAAATCATCCAGATTGGCCCAGCCACCCTGCAAATATATATGGCAAACAATGGCCAGGGTGGCGTAAATTTTTAGAAACAGCATTTCCGACGTTTGATGAATTACAGATGGCGGTGCGAGCTAGGGGGGTTAGAAATATTATTGAATATAGGAAACTTTACAAACAAAGAGGCTGGCCTTCGAATCCCGAAGTTGTTTATGAGGAGAAGTGGGAAGGATGGCCCAGTTTTTTAGGCAATAAATAACAATAACAAAAACCGCCCGAGGATATCGGACGGTTTTTTATTCAACGATTTCCATTTTTTTATTCGCCGCTCGGACAGCGTGGATGCGGTCGTTTTCCGTCAGATACTGTTTGCGCAAGCGGATGCTTTTTGGCGTGATTTCCAGATACTCGTCTTCGGCCATGGTTTCCAGGCCGAGTTCTAAAGTAATAACCATCGGCGGGACGAGTTGAATGGCAATGTCCGAGTTGGACGAGCGGGTGTTGGTCAAATGCTTGCCTTTGATCGGATTGACAGTCATATCCATGCCTTTGGCGGTTGAACCGATGACCTGGCCTTCGTAAACATCCACGTTCGGTTCCACAAATAAAACTCCGCGGTTTTGCAGGTTGGCAAGAGAATAGGAAAGCACTTTGCCGGTTTCGCCCGAGACCATGGAACCGCTGTCGCGTTTTTCAATATCGCCGGCGTGCGGTTTAAAGCCGACAAATTCGCTGGTCAAAATGCCTTCACCACGCGTGTCCACGATAAATTCCGAGCGGTAGCCGAGCAATCCGCGAGTGGGGATTTCGTAAACCATGCGCACATGATTTTGTTCCGGTCGCATTTCGAGCAACCGGCCTTTGCGTTTGGACATTTTTTCAATCACGATGCCGGAGAAGTCCGAACCGATATCGATGGTTGCTTCTTCGTATGGTTCGTGTTTTACCCCGTCAATTTCTTTAATGATAACCTGCGGTTGAGAGACCTGCACTTCAAAACCTTCCCGGCGCATATTTTCCAGCAGAATGGCAATGTGTAATTCGCCCCGGCCGTAAACCTTGTAATATTCCACCGGAGAAAAATCGATTTTCAGGCCGACGTTCACTTCTAATTCTTTGGCCAGGCGTTCCTTAATCTGCCGACTGGTGACATATTTGCCTTCGCGCCCGGCAAACGGAGAGTTGTTGACCAAAAAATTCAAAGAAATAGTCGGCTCATCAATTTTAATGGCTGGCAGAAGCGGTTGATTTTCGTCGGCGCAAATCGTATCGCCGATGTAAATGTTGGGCAAACCGGCCAGCATAATAATGTCGCCGGCGACGGCTTCGGGCACTTCTTTGCGGGTAATGCCCTCAAAAGTGTAAATTTTGGAAATGGTGCCGGCGGTAATTTCGCCGGTTATTTTTTTAACAAAAACTTTTCCGCCGGTGCTGACCGTGCCGGCGTATACCCGGCCGATGCCGAGACGGCCGAGAAAATTGTCGTAAGCCAGATTGAACGGCTGAAAAGTGAAAGGTTCACTGAGATTGGCTGGCGCCGGCGCGACTTTGGCCAAAATCGTATCCAACAGCGGAGTAAGGTCGGTGGATTCGTCGGTTAATTTGTATTTGGCGATGCCTTGCTTGGCAATGGCGTAAATGGTGGCGAAATTCATCTGTTCGTCGTTGGCGCCCAGGTCCATAAATAGTTCCAAAACTTTGTCGTGCGCCCATTCGGGTCGGGCGGCCGGCTTATCAATTTTATTCAGCACCACAATCGGTTTGAGGCCGAGTTCCAGAGATTTGCGCAAGACAAATTTGGTCTGGGGCATCGGGCCTTCCTGCGCGTCCACCACCAAAACGACCGAATCAATGGAACGCAAGACGCGCTCCACCTCAGAGCCGAAGTCGGCGTGGCCGGGGGTGTCCACGATGTTAATTTTGGTGCCTTTATAGAAAACAGAAGTGTTTTTGGAGTAAATAGTAATACCGCGCTCCAGTTCCAGGGCGTTCGAATCCATGGTCACGGAGTCATCTTTCACCATGCCGGTTTGGCGCATCAAAGCATCGGTTAGTTTTGTCTTCCCGTGATCTACGTGCGCGATAATGGCGATGTTTCTAATTTCCATAGTTTTTGTGTGGAACTGGGCGATTATATATGAAAAAAGGAATTTTGTCAAACCTCCGCCGCTTGCGCGCAAGCGGCGGAGGTTTGACTCCGTACCGAAGTCTGCCCACAGGCAGACGAGCGTCGGAGTCAACTCCGACGTTTCGCTCGTCAGACATTTGTTTCGGGCCCGGGTCGCCTCGCCTGCGGGCTTGTTGCCCTTACGCTCGGCTCAACTGTGACGTTTCGCCTCCGCGATGACCCTCAACAAAAATCTGTCTCGCTCATATCTTAATACAACATCAAATTTGTGGTATACTATATGCAGTAATTTTTGGTTATGTACATCAAGTGGTTTAAGGATTTAAACATCAAAGACATTCCGCTGGTGGGGGGCAAGAACGCTTCGCTCGGCGAGATGTATGCCAAGCTGACGAAAAAGGGCATCCGCGTGCCCAATGGTTTTGCGATTACCGCCGGGGGCTATCGCGCTTTTATCAAAGAAAATAATTTGGATAAAAAAATTAAACAGACGCTGAAAGGTTTGAACGTGAAAAACGTCCACGCCTTGTCCACGGCCGGAGAAAAAATCCGGGAGATGATTTTGTCGGCGGAAATTCCTTGGGCGATGAATAAAGAAATCAGGGCGGCGTACAGAAAATTATCGGCCGGGAAAAAACATTTTGCCGCGGCGGTGCGTTCCAGCGCCACGGCCGAGGATTTGCCCAACGCCAGTTTTGCCGGCCAACAGGAAACATATTTGAATGTGCGCGGAGAAAAAGAATTGATTAGCGCCGTGCGCAAATGCATGGCCTCACTTTTTACCAACCGGGCGATTTCTTATCGCGAAGACAAGGGCTTTGACCATATGGCCATCGCTTTGTCGGTCGGCGTGCAGGAAATGGTGCGTTCGGACATCGGCGCGAGCGGAGTAATGTTCACTTTGGATACCGAATCCGGCTTCAAAGGCGTGGTTTTGATCAACGCCACTTACGGCCTGGGCGAATACGTGGTCAAGGGGCGGGTGGTGCCGGACCAATTTTTTATTTTCAAAGACGGCTTAAAAAATAATTACAAATCCATCATCAGCAAACGACTCGGCTCTAAAGAGGTAAAATTGGTATATAACGATACCCAGGGCACCAAGCAGATGCCGGTAAATATGTCCGACCGGGAAAAATTTTGTTTGGACGATAACGATGTCATCAAACTGGCCAAGTGGGGCGTGCAGATTGAGGAACATTACGGCCACGCCATGGATATTGAATGGGCCAAAGACGGTGAAACCGGAAAATTATTTATCGTCCAGGCGCGTTCAGAAACGGTGAAGTCGCAGGAGCGGGTGAACGTGATAGAAACCTACCGCCTGAAAGCAAGAGGAAAAATTTTGTTGGAAGGCATTAGCGTGGGGCAAAAAATCGGCGCGGGAAAAGTGCGGGTGATTGATTCGCCGAAAGAGATGAAGAATTTTAAAAAAGGCGAGGTGCTGGTGACTCGGCTGACCGATCCGGATTGGGAGCCGATTATGCGGCTGGCCAGCGCCATTGTGACCGAACAGGGCGGAAAAACTTCGCACGCGGCCATTGTCTCGCGCGAATTGGGCACGCCGTGCATGGTGGGCACGGGTGGAGCGAGAAAGGTGTTAAAAAATGGACAGCCGGTTACCGTATCTTGCGCCGAGGGCGAAACGGCTTTCGTTTATCAGGGGTTGTTGCCGTTTACGGTGGAAAAAATTGAATTGAAAAAATTGGATAAAGCCCGCACTAAAGTAATGATGAACGTGGGCGACCCGTCCAGCGCGTTTTCTTTGGCCGGGATTCCTTCGGACGGCGTCGGCTTGGCGCGCGAGGAATTTATTTTCACCGATTTTGTAAAAATTCATCCCTTGGCTTTGGTAAATTATCCGCATCTGGCGGACAAAGAAGCCAAAGTGAAAATTGACCGGCTGACCGCGGGCTACGAGGACAAAAAACAATATTGCGTGGACCGACTGGCCGAGGGCATGGCTTTTATCGCGGCGGCGTTTTATCCGCATGACGTGATTGTGCGTCTGTCTGATTTTAAAACGAACGAATACGCCACCTTGATTGGCGGGGCGGAGTTTGAGCCGAAAGAAGAAAACCCGATGATCGGCTGGCGCGGAGCGTCGCGTTATTACGACCCGAAATACAAAGCCGGTTTTGCTTTGGAGTGCGCGGCGATAAAAAAGGTGCGGGAGACCTGGGGGCTAACCAACGTAATTGTGATGGTTCCGTTTTGCCGGACGCCGGAAGAGGGGAAAAAAGTAATCGCCGTGATGAAAGAATTCGGTTTGACGCGGGGCGGAAAAGACGGCTTGAAAGTTTATGTGATGTGCGAAATTCCGTCCAACGTGATTTTGGCCAAGGACTTCGCCCGCGTGTTTGACGGTTTTAGTATCGGCTCCAATGATTTAACGCAATTGACTTTGGGCGTGGACCGCGATTCGGCGCTGGTCAGCCATATTTACGATGAAAATAACGAGGCGGTAAAAACGTTGATTCGGCGGGTGATTAAAGTGGCGCATAATTACAAACGCAAAGTCGGAATTTGCGGACAGGCGCCGAGCGATTATCCCAAGTTCGCCGAGTTTTTAGTGCGAGAGGGGATAGATAGCATTTCGCTGAACCCGGACACGGTGTTGAAGACACGACAGAATATTTTGGCGATGGAGAAAAAAGTCGGACGGAGGAACTCCGGGTTTGCCCGGGCGTCCAAGATTCTCGCCGTGCTGGCCTTGATGTTTTTCGCTTTGGCGGTCGGTGGATATTTGTTGAAAG
>JAQTYG010000032.1 GCA_028688375.1 Patescibacteria group bacterium
CAAATGTTGGTGTTCGGCGCGTCGCGGTCCGGGTTGTTCGGGCAGGAACAAAACATCTTGCTGTTTGTTTTCAGCTCAACGTGGATTTCCAAGCCGATGATGGGGATGTATTTGGGCATAATTTTTGGTGTCATCCCCGCGAAAGCGGGGATCCAGAAAGTTTATTAATTGTGGATATCGCGCGACTGGATTCCCGCCTTCGCGGGAATGACAATTAAATTTGATTTAATCTTAGCAAAAATGAGGGGGTTTGGCAAATATATAAATAAATTTTCAATTTACAATTTCTAATTTTCAATCAATATCCAATTTTTAATTTTCAATGCCGTCTTGTATATTTTAATTTTAAAAATTAGATCATTGAAAATTTAATGAAAATTGAGAATTGAAAATTGTAAATTAAAACGCCCCAACATGGTATTGAGGCGTTCTTTTGTTGATGCTAATTATTTTTGTTTCGTTGGGATTATTGTTTTATCGGCGCCGGGTTTTCTTTGGCGCTAAAATATAACAGCACGATGGTCAGCGCCGTCAGCGGGCTGATTAAAGCGCTGATCACGCTGGTCAGAACGCCGTTAACTACCACATAAGAAAATCCTTTAAGCAGGTACGCCAATCCGTAGGTAATGGAGTAATTTATAATCAGTAAAATGACACTATAAAATACCGCCGGCGCCAACACGCGCCATAAAATACTCCACCAGCGTCCTACCACCAGAGACTTGCTTACAGTCAGCGCGGCCGTGCCTTTTTTTTCTTCAAAAATAATCGCGTAATAAGTAAAAGTATACCAGATGCTGAAAATGATGCCCGGAATGATAAAAAGGATTGTTCCCCCCAAGACAATCAACATAACCAACAGCGAGGTGTAGATGACCGGCCAAATCAAATGGCTGGTGGAAGAAAGCGCCTCGCGCCAATTGACGGCCCCTTTGTTAGCGGCCAGCGAGCCGAGGTTTTTAGTCATGGCCAGCGCCGCCCAGAGCGTGAAAACAATGCTGGCGACGAAAATAACCACGATAATAACATTATTAATCAGGACAAAATAGTCGGAAGTGGCATATTTGTCCAGATATAGGCTGAAAAAGCCGGACAAACCGAGAATAAAATTCGGGATGAACAGAAGCAACATGTAAGCCAGCAGTTTTTTGAAATTTTCCGCGTATATCTGCCAGCTGTTTTTGATGATTTCCCCGGCTTTGATAAGCATATTTTTGGGTTTACTTAACTAAAATGCGGCGAAGCAGTATTATCGCCTGCTCCTTCATTATATCAATTTTTACGTTTGTCGGCAACAACTTGATATTGGCGCCACGTTCTTCAAATAGTGCCAAGAATTCCGGAGAGTGATATTGAGCGTAAAGTTTTTTGAGAAAATCCAATTTTTCAAAGATGGCCTCGTCTTTTTTGCTTGAACGGTTGCCGAGGCGCGTCATCGCTTCCTCAGGAGACAAGTCGGCCAGTACTAGGAAATCCGGTCGGTGCTCTAAAGCCAAATTATTTCCCGGCAGAGAAGCTAGTTTTTCAAATGTCAGTTCTTCACTCTGCAAAGATTGATAAGCGAGCGATGAGCTGACCCCGCGATCCTGGATGACGCATTTGCCGTCTTTGAGCAGAGGGATGATTATTTTGTTGTAAAGCACCAGGCGGTCGAGAGAAAACGCCTCGGCGATGGCGAGAGGCGGATAATGAGTGCCAGTACGAACAAGTTCATTGCGGATGACCAGCCCCACACCGGTATAAGTTGGCTCGCAAGAGAAAATAAAATCGTACGAGCGAAGTTCTTGCAGGTCGGGATAATTTCCCGTAGTTTTCCAATAATCTTTTAGATCAAAGATGGCGTTGCCTTGGGCGGCCAAGTCGTCTTTCCAGGCCTGGAGGATGGTGCTTTTTCCCGAGCCGTCGATGCCATCGAGCATGATGAACATATAGAAAAATCAAAATTCAAAAATCAAAATGCAAAATTTTGGTGTCCGCCTGCGGCGGACGGGTTATTTTATAACGCGATATCTAACCTGTAAAACGTTTTCCTCAATTTTTGTCGCGGTGGAAATCAATTCCAGGTTCAAATCGACATCGGCGCCGTTAAAAAGCGACAGGCCGTCGCCGAAAATTTTTGGTTCAATGGTCAGCCAGATTTCGTCAATTAAATTTTCTTTCAAAAACGAACCGTTGACCGTGGCGCCGCCGCCGAGAATGGCGGTCTCAAAACCGCGTTTTTCAAGAAGGGCGACAATTTCTTTGGGCGTGGCTTTAATAAATTCTAAACTGCCGGGAATATTTTCTTTTTTCTCCGGCTCTTGCGATAAAACAATATTGAGCCGGTCGGGCAGGGGCTTGCCGATGGTATTATAGGTATTTTCGCCCATGACAATCACGCCGGCTTTTTTGGTTTCAGCAACAAACATTTTTTTATCGGCCTTGCTGGTCCAATTGGCCAGCTGGTTGCTATGCTTGGCGATTTTTCCATCCAATGTGATGGCCATGAGTAGAACTAGTTTCATACGGCAATGGGAAATTCAATTTTTGGATAACTTTGGTAATTTTCCAGATGCGTGTCTTCCGATTTCCAGTCAAAAATGGAAGTAAAATTGTCCGTGACAATCTGTGGCAGGGGATAAGTGTTTGGGTCGCGCGTGATTTGTTCTTTCGCGCCGTC
>JAQTYG010000033.1 GCA_028688375.1 Patescibacteria group bacterium
CCGATACCGATATTACCCCTCAATATTGTAGTAAGAATACTTGTGTTGCCTAACACGACCGTGTTATTCGTCGCTACCGTGGCTCCATAACCGATGGCAATGCCGTTGTTTAATACGGTTGTACTCGGGACAGATAGATCCCTGGATGCATTATTTCCGACAAAAACCATACCAGTATCAATAACCGAACTGTAATTGCCTCCCGAGCCATAGCCTGCCGAAGCGCCTATGGCAACATTATTGGTACCAATAGTGTTGCCCAATAAAGCTGTGGTACCCAAGGCTATATTACTATTACCGCTGGTATTAGAAAACAGAGAATTTGGCCCGATTCCAATGTTGTTACCGCCGGAAGTATTTGATCCTAAAGCGGCCCACCCAATGCCCGTATTGTTATAACCAGTGGTATTAGCCACACCAGCGCCGATGCCGACGTAAGTGTCGCCCCAACCTTCAACTCCGCTACTATGCGAAAGATTGGTACCGCCATTAGAACCGGCCCCTAAATATACCGTGCCCAAAAAGGCGGTAAAACTCTGACTCGGCAAATAAGCGATGGCCGTTCCTCGTATGCGGTAAGTGCTGGAAGCGTCAATATCGCCGGCGACATCCAACTTGTATGCCGGCGTGGTGGTACCGATGCCTAATCGATTATTTACATTGTCCCAAAAAAATTGTGAATTATTTTGGGTCAGTTTGCCGGAAGAGCTGGCAAAAGCGATGGAGCCGGCAGTAAAAGATTGGGTTGGCTCGTAGTTCAAAGAGGTGGACGCCGCCAAAGTGAGATAGGTAACGGCCAATGTTCCGGTGGTCATATAGTCGGCGGTGGAGGCCAAGGCCATATCGCCCAAACCAAGCGAGGCGCGCCCAGTGGCCGCGACTAAGCCCGTTGCTCCGCCATCCCATTGTCGTGTTTGGGCATAAGCGGCATTCCACGAAGAAGTCACCGAGTCGGTGAGTTTGAGATAAGTGTTGCCGGCATTGGCAATAGTCAGATAGGTGGACGCGGCGGTAGTGGTGGCGAGGTAAGTGCTGGAAACAGCCATCCATAACGGGTCTGTTTCCGCCGCGGAAATTCCCAGAGTGGAAGTATTTACCCACTGTCCGACGCCGGACCCGTCCGATTGCCAAAGCTGGCCGTTGTTGCCGGCGGCGTTGATAAAATACTGGCTATAATTTGTGCCATTGATTGATAAAATTCCCTCGCCGGAAATATTCACCGTACCCGAGACGGACAAAACATAGGCCGGCGAGCTGGTATTGATACCGATGCGATTATTTACCGGGTCAATATAAAAAGTTCCGCTGGCAAAACTAAGCGGATAAACTCCCATGGTGATATTGGTGGAAGTGGAAAGCGTGGTCGGCAGAGGCGGATAAACCGTACAGTTCGGATCGCCCGGCGAACAGGTCGGATCGGTTTCCTCGCCCGGCGCGTAGGGGGTAGTCGGCGGAGCGGCAAAAACCATTTGCAAAGAATACAAGGCCGCCCAAAAAATCATCAGGCCCAAAATCACGGCGGCGCCGGTGGCGCGCTCTTTTCTCGTCAGCTCTTTAAAATTTTTTACCACGCGAGAGAGCATAAACAGATTTAAATTTCTTCCTTGTCATTCCTCTCCCCGCTTTCGCGAGGATAAACTCCAGCGGGAATCCATGTTTTTGCCGCGCTGGATCCCCGCCTTCGCGGGGATGACAAAATGATGAAAGTTTTTAATCCCCCGCCAACCTTTGCGAATCAATCACCGCTTTATCAGTCAGCAAACCTAACAACGCCTTCACATTCTTCTGCGCTTCGGCTTCGGTCTGGCTGTTCACGAACGCCTGCCATTGGGCCAAAATTTTATCGTCGCCGAGGTCGCGCACTTCATTTTCCAATTTCAAGCGCGTCTCAAAACTGACTTCGCCTTCCGACCGGATAACTTTTTGAATAAACGTCTGCAAAAACAACAACGACTTCCCTTGCTGTTTCTGCGTGAGTATTTGGGATTGTAACGCCCTATTTTGCTTCTGCGCCACAAAGTATCCCCAGCCCAAAATTATATTTCCGGCCAGTAAAAATATTACCAGCGTGAACGTCATTATTTTTCGAGTGTACATATGAATATATGATTAATTTTTAATTTTTGAATTTGTTTATTTAAAACCCAATTTCCAAACCCCAAAACCCAAATAAATTTTAAACCCTAATTTTCAATCTTGTTTTTTGTATTTCTGATAATAGCAGCCAGGATAAGATTTAATTCATTAGCTTCCTGCCATAATTTTCTAGCGCCCACTTTACTTTCATCATCTGTATGGGCAACGATTCTCAACCAATATTTGGTCTCCTTGGCTTCTTTCTTGGCAATGCAAGCTTTATTTATAAAATCCTTTTTGGAACTTGCCTCGTCTGCCTCACAGTAGTTAGCGCCGATTGAAGTGGCGGCTCGTGTTAACTGGCTTATCAATGGAATGGTGATCGGGTTGCGCGGTAATTTTTTACAAAAATCAATTATTTCTTCACTAAATTTCGCGGTTCTTTCTTCGAGGTCAAAACTCGGTTTAGTTTTTAAAGAATTAGAGCTTATCTGGTCATTGGACATTGGGGTTTG
>JAQTYG010000017.1 GCA_028688375.1 Patescibacteria group bacterium
AAAAAGGAGGCAAACAGTCGCGGCGGATTATCCTATTGGGGAAATCCGCCGTATTTTATTTATCTCCTTACTCCTTTTTCTTTATTCCTTTTTATCCACAGCCCCTTCTTGACGACCTCAAAAAGTGCTATAATAGAAGTGCTTAAAAACTACTTCATTTGTTTAATATAATTTATATATTATGAGGCAGAAATTTGCGCTCGCGCTTTTGCCGTTATTCGTCGTAATCGGCCTAAGTTCGGGTCTTTTTTTATTTAGCAATTGCGCCAATGCGGCGGGCTTAACCATGACTCCGGTTGTTGCCGGTACGGACAATTTAATTGGCGCCGCCGATGCTAAGTGGGTTTTTACCGCCACCACCACCGGGGCTTTAAATCGCGGAGAAGTGCTGCAGTTTAGTTTCCCCAGTGGCATCCCAGGGCAAGGGTTCACCCTAACCAATGGGACCGTAACAGCCACGGCTTCAACGGGCGTTATTTTAGCCAGCAGCTTGGGCGCTCCCGTGAATCTGCTTACCAACCCGTCTTTTGAACCGGCCACCTCTTCTTGGAATCCGTTGAGTGGGGGAGTCGGCAGCGCGGTTACCACCACTTATTACCATGGCGCTAAGGCGCGACAATTTGATTTTGTCGGTCCGGAATTATACATGTTGGAAACACAGAACGTGGTTTCTTTGTCTAACAGCGCCACTTATACCGTCAGTTTTTATGCGCAAGGAAGAAATGAAACCGAAACCGCTCGTCTGATGCTGTTAGTGGGCAGTTGTGGTGGCGGGAATTTCACGATGTATAATTTTACCAGTAGTAGTTGGGATTGCGCTGCTTTGAACACTGCCTCCACTTCACCCTATTTTCTTAATTCCGTGGTCGTGTCATCCACCGCTTTTACACGTTTTTCACGAAGCTTTTTGTCTCATCCCAGTTCCGGGAATGTGACGGTGGTGGTCGGCAATGGCGGTGACGCCTTTTACGCCGGCGAAATGATTATGATTGACGCGGTGCAATTGGAGCGGGCTAATTCGGCCACTGCTTTTACCACCACTGATTCCGCTGCCACGGTCGGTGTTTTGGTCGGTCCGGGGATGACGCCAAAAGTTTACGGCTATGTCAGCACCACTGTAGATGCCGGCACGCTCATTAGTGTTACTTTAGGCGGTGTGGGCAATCCGGTGGCGCAGAGGCAAGCTTTGGTTAGCCAATTATTTACCATGAGTGGCGGTGCCCCGGTTGACGCCGGCCAACCTTACGGTAGTTTAAGCGGCACACCAGGAGTAAATGTGACCGGTGAAGCGTCTATAATTCGCGCCGGCGGCAGTTTTGTTATTGACGGCGCGACCGGTATTTTCGCTTCCAACTCCGTGACTTCGACAGCGGCAAATTATACTTTTAATTTTACTCCCACCAGTAGTATTCCGGTGGGCGGAAAAATTGTTCTGCAATTCCCTTCGGATTATAACAGTCTGTTGGGGAACATCACGATTAATACCAGCACGGCTATAAGTACGGCTGGCGCGACCACTTCCACGATCGCTTCTTATACCATGGCCACCAGCACCGATGGCGCTCGGCTGATTAAATTAGTGGTGGCCGGACAGGCGACTGAAGCCGGCGACCCGCTTTCAATTGTTGTCGGCAATGTAATGAATCCCGCCACGGCCGGGGTGTACGGCGGTGAATCCGGCGGACCGGCTGGGAGATTCTCGCAATACACGACTAAAGCTAACGACGGTTTGTTGGATGGTTCTTCGTTCGGCAATGAATCCGGAGATTTTGCTCAAGGCCAGCCGAACGCGCCGAGTTCTATTCATATCGGCGGGTATAATAATGTGACCGTAGTGGTTTACAAACAATCTAACGGTTCCAACGTCGCGCTGTCTGAGTCTGACCGAGCGCAAGTGAAAGTAATGATGGGGTGCCCGGATCGTATGTTTTTTGTCGGCGAGAGATTTTTGGATAGTAATTCTTCGGCCACTTTCCAAAAGATTTTGGATTGTAATTACATGATTGGTGTCCAGCCTTTTAATATGGGGAGCAGTTCTTTTTACGATAGCTTCCTGGTGCCGGGCATGAAATCGGTCGCGGCTTTCAGCGGTGTGTCCGTCACCACCAGTGTTATATTCGGTGTGCCTGATACAACCACCACCCTGTCTATCACCGGTGGTGTTCAAGGGCAAGTGGCCTTTGTCAACGCTTTTACTTCGGATTTCCAATCCTTTACCCCGGTGTTTACCGATACCAGCTACGTTACTCCCGGATTTAGTTCTACTGGCACCGGCTACGCTATCTTAAAAACTAAAAGTGGTTACTCCTGGAGTTTCAATGTTGAAAGTGGCAATTACGGCAACGCCGGAAATTTTCAAAGCGCCGGGGTTAAATATTGGCCCCCGGTCATTCCGTCGTATTACATCGCCACTTCCGGGACATTAGCCCTGGGCGCTTTTCCTTATGTGCAAGCTGATAAAAATTTAGTGGTTTCTATCAAAAGGGCGGGCACAGAAGAATTAATTAGCAATGCCTGTGTTGGCGTTAAACGCAGTGGCGGCGGCATGTTTATGGGCTCGCAAGATACTATTTGCCAGCCAAATTTTAATGGCAACACACAATATTTGTTCAAGGTCCCCAGTGGCGCCATTACGATTGAAGTGGCTCGTCCGGGTATGGGCCGGCCGGAAGAATATCCGGTGGCCATCAATACCGCCACCACTACTAAAATAATTGGCGTCGCTGCTCCGACTTCGTTTATCTCCGTAACGGTTCAGGATAGTTCAGGCACTAAAATTAACGGCGCGCCGGTTTTTGCTCATGGCACCAGTTTCGCCCAAGGCATGACCGGTTCTACCGGCACCACTACGATTTATGTGCCAGTCGGTACTTATATGGTGGATGGTTTCGCTCCGGGTCTTGGTCCGCTGACCCAGACCGCGGCCACGGTTACCGGCGGGTCTAATCCTTCAGTTACTTTCACCGTTAATACTGGCAATTTAAAAACAATTACCGGTCGAGTCACGCAAGGCGGCAGCGGTTTGTCCGGTATTAAAATCGGCGCACGTGGTACGGGCGCCACTACCGGAGGCAATGGTACGGAAACGGATTCCAATGGTGATTTTATTTTGCGCGTACCGGCTGGCACTTACGAAGTCGGCGGTTGGTCATCTGACACCGGCGGTTTGCCGCCAAAAACCGCGAATGCTTCCAGCGGTAATGTGACTCTAACCGATTGGACACTGGGCGGACGCGGTACTCTTCATATTGAAATTACCAATGCCTCTAATGTTTCCCCGTTGTTTGCCGGCGCTTTTGATCCGACCACCAATCGTGGCAATGGTACTGATACCTGGACCGCCAGTGGCACAAGCAAGGTGGCGAATATTTATTTACCGGCCGGCACCTATGAAGTTAACGCCGGTTCACCGCAGGTCGGTCCGATTATTGAACGCGAGTCCGTCACCATTACTTCCGGCGCCACCACCAACGTTTCAGCCAACGCCCAAGGCAGTGTTACTTTGATAACTTTGAGCGGTACGGTAGCCAGCACCTCTACTGGTGTGCCCAATGTTACGGTTTGGGCGAGCGGTATTGCCGGTTCGCCGGGATTTTATTCCACCTTAACTGATGCTAACGGCGCTTATTCTTTGAAGGTTCCCACCAGCCGTACCTACCGCATGGGCGCGCGCGTTCTGGGTTATGTGGCGACGATCGGCGATTTTGACGCGGTAGTTACAACCTCCGATCAGGTGATTAATATCGCCATGACCGTATCGGGCGCTTCCATTACCGGTCAAATAGTCAATGCTACCGGCACGGCCATTACCGATGCCTGGGTTTCGGCTAAAAAGACCGTTGGCAGTAATGATGTGTGGATGGGCGCGCCGACTGATGGCAACGGCAACTTTACCCTCAATGTTGACCCGGGTAGCACCTGGACGGTTTTCGCCGAAGGGCCGTGCTACTATCGTTCTGCCGGCACTTCCACTTCGGCCGGCTCCACCAGCGCCAACATCACTCTTATTTCCGTTCCCGGTTGTAGCAAATCAACCCCGACGATGCAGGGTGTTTCCGGCGCGTCCGGCGGGCAAGTATCTAAAGATGATATAATTTTGGATATTCCGGCAAACGCTTTGAGCACAGCCAACAGCACTATCAGCGTAAGCTTGCAAGACGTGGATGCTCCGAAGTCGGCCGCTAATGCCACTGCCGTGCTCGGCGCCATGCAGAGTATCACCGCGCAAGATAGTTCTAGTCAAGCCATCACCACTTTGAATAATAATGTTTCCTTGACGATTAATTACGACGAAGCTAATCTGCCGATCGGTTTTGATGAAACAAAGTTACAGCTGGGGTATTTTGACACCAATAGCGGTCAATACGAACCAATGGCCTGTACGGTCAATACCACCACTAATCAAATCACCGCGCAGACGAGCCACTTTACCGATATCGGTCCGATCTTACCTAACGTACCGGAAAAACCGACCGGTTTAACGGCTACGGCGGCTTCGGCCAGTCAGATTAATTTGAGTTGGACTGCTCAAGCCGACGCCGATTATTATGTGATTTATCGCACGACCACCCCGACCTCTACATTTTATGCCGGGGACCAGCTGGCTACGACCACGGCCGTTACTTATAACAATACCCTCCTAACCGCCTCCACGACTTATTATTACGAAGTCGCCGGATATAATTCTTACGGTGAAGGCTCCAATTCCGATACGGCCTCCGCCACTACTTCGGCGGCTTCTTACGGAGTTACGGTTACTCAATCCGGTGGTTCCACGGCGGTAACCGAGGGCGGCGCGACCGATTCCTACACGTTGGTTTTGACTGCCGTGCCCAGCGCCAATGTAGTGATTACCGTGGCGGCCAGCGGCGGAAAAGTTTCTTTGTCCACCAGCACGGTCACTTTCACTGTGGCTAATTACGACGTCGCGCAAACCATTACCGTAACCGCTGTAGATGATTCCACAATCGAAGGTACGCATACAGATACAATTACCCATACGGTCGCCAGTTCCGATGTGAACTACAACGGTATTTCTGTTTCCAGCACCTCGGTCACCATTACCGACAATGATATTTCAGGCAGTGGCGGATCAACCGGTGGTGGAGGCGCGCCCGTGGCTGATACCACCGCGCCGACAAACACCTCAATCGCGCTTGGCACCGGAGTACAAGGCACGGCTACGCCCAACATTACCATATTTATAGCCGCTACCGACGCGACGCACATGATGCTTTCCAATTCCGCGGATTTCACTGGCGGCACCTGGGCAAACTATGCCACCAGCTCGGCTTGGACTTTGACTTCCGGCGCCGGGGTTAAAACGGTTTACGCCAAGTTTAAAGACGCGGCCGGTAATGTCTCCACTCCGGTTTCTTTGGTGATTACCCTTACCGGTTCGGAAACTCCCACCAGCACGCCGCTTCAACCGTTATCAACCGGTACGGGGGCGGAAGAGCCAACCGGCGGTTTGATGGCGCCGATTTTGGCGGTCGTCATAGACAGTTCAACTTCCCCGGTGGCCATAAGCAATATTAGTGAAGCCGTTTATCAGCCCGGTCAAAAAGTAAAGTTTACTTATCAGTATAAAAATGAAACCAGCGCCAAACTTTACGTAAAGATTGTCCGTCAGATTTTGAACAGCAAGGGTAAGGCGGTTAAATCATTAACTGCTTATAAAACGATAGCCAAAGGAGCGACTTTCAGCGCCGATGTCAGTGAAACACTGGCGTCTTCTCTCGCGTCGGGAAAATACACCTTTGTCGTCAAAATTTATAATGCCCGCACCGGAAAAATTTTTGGGTCAAATAGCTTCAAGATAACGCTCAAAAAGAGGTATTTCATTTTGAGCAGTGAAAAACCGGCGGCCGGAGACATTACTTTTGATGCCAAATTTTACGCTAAAATAAAATCTAATGTTCTTCTGCCAACCGCGGTCAAATTGAAATATACTTATACCAACAGCGACAGCAAAAAACACACGGTAAGAATGATCCGCGAGTTGCTGAACGCGAATGGTAAAGTGATGGAAAAAAAGTCCGGCAAATGGGTTATGACGCCAGGAGAAAAGGACAGTACCAGTTTCACCCAGACTCTGAAAAACACCCTTCAGCCGGGAGCCTATATGGTTCGTATCCGTGCTTACGACTGGACGACCAACGAGGTGCTGGCCGAAAACAGCTTTGGGTTTAACGTGGAGCTGAAGTAGCAATGATTAAAACGGAGAGCGCCGGCGTGGTCCCGGCGCTCTTGTTTTTTGTGGCGCCTGCCTGCCGGCAGGCAGGCTAAACGCCACAATCATAACGCTAAGCGTGCTGCTTGCCACGCGAGATGTTTTTGTCTATAATAACATAGACTTTATATTAATTTAATTCGTTAAAAACTATGAATCTAGCAATCAATGGATTCGGCAGAATTGGGCGTCAGGCCTTTAAAATCGCTTTTGCCAAAAAGAGCGTGAAAGTAGTCGCCATTAATGATTTAACCGACCCGAAAACTTTGGCCCATCTGTTGAAACACGACACTTCTTACCACGCCTGGGACCACGACGTTTCCTTTGATGAAAAAAATATAATTGTGGACGGCGTGCCAGTTCCGGTTTCCGCGGAAAAAGATCCGGCGGTGTTGCCTTGGGGGAAAATGAAAGTGGACGTGGTGTTGGAATGCACCGGCCGGTTTACCAAAAAAGAAGAGGCGGAAAAACATTTACAGGCTGGCGCGCGCAAAGTGGTTTTATCAGCGCCGGGCAAGGGCGGGGATATTCCGACTTATGTGCGCGGGGTGAATTGCGCCAAAGTGGGAGGCGAAAAAGCGAACATAATCAACAATGCTTCCTGCACCACCAACTGCATCGCGCCGGTGATGGCGGTTTTGGAAGAAACTTTTGGTATTAAAAAAGCGATGATGACCACGGTGCATGGCTATACGGCTGACCAGAATTTGCAGGATGGCCCGCATAAGGATTTGCGCCGAGCGCGCGCCGCGGCTGAGAACATCGTGCCTACCACCACGGGCGCGGCCAAGGCCGTGGGCGAGGTGATTCCGGCGGTGAAAGGGATTTTTGACGGTTTGGCGATTCGCGTGCCGGTTTTGACCTGCTCATTGGCTGATATTACCGCGGTATTAAAGAAGCCGGCGACCAAAGAGGAAATAAATAAAGCGCTGATTAGCGCGTCCAAAACCGCCCGCTTTAAAAATGTTTTGCTGACCACTGACGAAGAATTGGTTTCGTCTGATTTTGTCGCCAATCCGTATTCGTCCATCGTGGATTTGAAACTGACCAACGTGGTCGGCGATGATCTGGTAAAAGTAATCGCCTGGTATGATAATGAAATGGGTTATTCGTACCGGTTGGTGGAAATCGCGGAGATGTTTGCGCGAGGCAATTAACAATTAGCAATGAGCAATTAACAAATTGTCATTCCCGCGAAAGCGGGAATCCAGTCGGCGCATTCACGAGGTGTAGCAAAGGCCTGTCATCCTGAGCAAAGCGAAACCTGTCATTCTGAGTACCCGCTCCGCCTCCGCGAGTATAAACTCCGCGAAGAATCTCTTTAAATATGAAATTAAAATACCCAAGTGAGGATCTCGTGAGTTGTTGGTTTAAAATGTCTATCTGTGAACAGCTTGGAAATGTCGGGAGCGAAGTGGGTCGGGCGGTAAATTGGCGGAAGAAAGAAAACAACGAACAGGAAGAAAGGTCTTTAGCGCGTGCTTTTGAATTGTTGGATTTGACTGTTGCGGATAAGCGTTGGCGCGGCGGGCGCAAGAAAGAGTTATACCGCGCGCGAGAAATACTGGCTGACGCTTTTTACGGGGAAAATGAATATAAGACCACGCCCGGAGATATGGAAAAATATTTTTATCATTACGCCGTAGCAGCGAGAAATAAATTTTAAAAAATCAGATAATAATCGTTATGCCAGAAAAATTCGGCCCATGCAAAAAGTTAAATTGTTCATGGTGCTGCGATCCG
>JAQTYG010000009.1 GCA_028688375.1 Patescibacteria group bacterium
CGCTGTTGATGATACGGCCCATCCCCGGGCAGGAAGAAGCCAACGCGCGTTTTGTGGAAAAAAATAATTACGGCCGTTTGATCGTCGATGAAAACAAAATAGCCGACGCAGTGAACGAAGTTCTGCGTCGGCCGGATATTTTTACTTCCGCCGAACTGCCGGCCAATCCCAATGAAAAAATTCTCGCGATTGTCTTATCCTGAACTTCTACGGAGTAAACGGCTGACCGGCGCCGGGAGAGGTGCCGACAGGCACCGTATTATTCCGACCGCCCATCGCCATCCAAGTAACGAAATAAGTGATGGAATAAGCGGAAAAAATAATTATCAGGCCAATCACCGAGGCCTTGATGATATTTTTTGCTTTGGTAATTTGCTCTTCATTGCCTCCGGCCGTCATCCATAAAGCGCCAGCATAAATGGTCAGAACTAAAAACACCATGCCAATTACACTTAGCGCCGTTCGAATGATAGTGCTGATAGCGAGGCGCGGATCCTGGGCGGCGGCAAAACCGGCGCCCTGTTCGGCCGCGGCTTGCAACTGACCTTGCATTTCACCGACAGCGGCAAAAGCCGCTACGCCGGAAAATAAACTGACGGTAATGACGGCGGAAAGAATGAATTTTTTGAACATATTTTTAAAGTGACACTTCAAATTCACAGCCGGTATTTTGAGTAATATAGGGCGTACAGGATTCACCGGGATACCAAATAGCACCTTCCCATTTGGTCGTACACGACCCGACCGAAGCTGTTTGGGTGCATTTATCTTTATTTGGCATTTTTACGCAACAGCCCATTTTGGCCGATGGACTATTATAACTCCCGCCGGTATCGGAACTTGGTGCCTGCGCACCGACTACAAAATTCATTACTAAAGCTGTCACGCCATAAGACAATACCACGATAATCAAACCAATCACCGCGGCTTTTATTATCCCCGTGGCTTTAGTGACCTTCTCTTCATTGCCGGCGGCTGTCATCCACAAGACTCCGGCGTAGATGGTCAACACCAAAAATATTACCCCGATCACCGACAGCACGGATTTAATGATACTGCCGACTGTGCGGGAAAGAGAGTACTCATCTTGACCGACCTCGTAACCGGCTTTTTGGGCGATACCACCGGTTAAACTGCCTTGGCCGACGATATCAACAGCCGAAGCGTAGGTGATTATCATCAGCGTTCCGACAAAAATTGCCAAAAGGCCGACAAAAAGAATTTTTTTATTTTTTACCATAATTACACATTAACACGATTTAAGATAAAAGTGGTAAGAGCGTAAGATGACATGATCACCGCCAAACCAACCACGGCTGTTACGATAATTCTTTTGGCGCGCTTAACTTCTTCCTCGCGACCGGCCGCTTTAATCCACACGATACCGCCGTAAATCATCAAGGCAAGAAAAATTGTGCCCAACACATAAAGTCCGCCCGCCATCGCCGAGGAGGCCGTGCCGGCGAAATCCGCGCTCAACCCGCTTTTCGCCTGAACATTGCTGAGCTTCCCGCCGGCGTCTTTCAGGCCTTGGGCCTGCACTAATAACGGCGCGAAAACACCGGATAGAAAAAAAGTTAATCGTTTGATAAAGGTGGGCATAAAAAAATTATTTTGAATCTGTTGTACAACAATATGTACCTTCAGCGCAACTCTCCCCAGCTCTTGCCGAGTGTCCAGCGCCACCGCAACCTATCATACTATCAGCGCACTTCCAACACGAATTCTGCGTGCTGTTCGGCGAACCTTGGCCTCCAGCTGCCCCGCTCAACCGACTACCGACAAAATAAGTGATGGTATAAGCGGAAAGCACGATTATCAAACCGATTACCGCGGCCACGATAATATTTCGGGCTTTGGTAATTTTTTCCTCATTCCCGCCGGCCGTCATCCACATCACCCCGGCGGCAATGGTTAAAACTAAAAAGATCGTGCCGATTACGGCCAGCACCGAACTGATAATATTAGCGGCGGTGCCCTGCAAATCATTGGACAAACCGGACTTCCCGACTGATTCGTTCAATAAACCAGCGCCCAAAGCATCGGCTGAAACCGCTACCGGCGCGACCAGCAGAAGAGAAAACGTTAAAAAAACGATAATTTTTTTCATAAGATAAAAAATAAAAAATTATTTTTCCCAGTACTCTTTTACTTCACCGAAACAACATTTAAAATCTTCCGCGGCAAACGCGCCAAAACAATACCCGGATTTCAATTTAGTTTCCGGCTCGCAGCGTTGGGACTCTTGCGTGTTGGTAACTTGGATACAAACGCCTCCGGCCTGCTGGCAAGATTTGCAACAAACTTCACCTTTGGCGCAACCGCCAACCTGGCCGGCTTTGCCGTTTTGGTTGGTACAGCCGGCTACGGTCGAACAAAAACCGCCGCTTTTGACACAGGCGTTCTCGGCAGGCGGTTCGTTTGTTCCGCCACTCCCGCCGGAACCGCTATCGGGCGATGAATTGACCGCGCTATATTCCGCGTCAGACACGCAACATTTCATGTTCGCGCCACCAGGGCAAAGTCCGCTTAAAATTTTCCCATCGCATTGGCCGCTTTCCAAATCCATACATTTGGCATCCGGATAAATATATTTGCACTCCTCCACACAACCTTTGCTCGCCCCGCATACTTTGCCATCTTTAACGCAATCAGCCGAACGAGAGCCGGGCGCGGCCGTACCGCTGGCGCAACCGCCGCTGGAAACCGAAAGGAAACTTTCAAAAATAAAACCGGCAATGGCGTAAGCGGCCAGCACGATAATCAAACCGATAAAAGCCGACTGCATTTTATTTTTCGCTTGAGTAACTTTTTCCGTGGAGCCGGCGGCCGTCATCCAGGTCAGACCGGCGATTAAAATGAGAACGAAAAAATAAACGCCCACCAAAGATAAGGCGACGGAAACTATCTGGCCGATCACCCGAGGGATATCACCGGTTCGGCTGATGGCGTTGGAGGAAAGACCGGAAACTTGAGCCGCGGTATTTAAACCATAACTTGACGCTGACCACGCATTTACGGCAAAGCCAAGCCCGATAATGACCGCGAGAAATAAAATGTATTTTCCAAATTTTAGCATATTTTAATTACGGTGTTTCTTCGCACGTCCCATAGACAACGGAGCCCTTAAAATCATTTTGACACATAGTCCATTGTTCTTCCGTGTCGGAAATCGGCGAACAAGTGACTGACCCGTCGGTCTCGTCAGTGACTTGGCACCAGGTTTCTTGCCCGCTATTGCCACCGGCGCCGGCATTGGGGTCTTCTCCGGTTTGCAGACGAGTAAAAATAAAACTGGAAATAGCGAAAGAAGCGGCGGTAATAAGCAAGCCAATTAAAGCGGTTTCCAAAATAGTTTTGGCTTCATTTATTTTATCGGTCGCGCCCATGGCCGTCATCCATTTTAAACCGGCATACAAAATCAGCAGAAAAAAAATCGTACCGACAAAAAATAAAACCGTCCTGACGATGGTGGCGGCCAAACTCTCCGGCGTCTCGTTGCTAAGGGACATGGAAGCGAGCGGAGTGTTTCTGGCCGTATTTTGCAAACCATATTTATCCGCCGCGGAAAAAACAAAAATCGGCGCGAACAACATCGCCCCAAAAATCACTCCCACTATCATCCGGCGCGCTTTATTCATAACTTGCTAAACTTATCGGCTTACCGGCTTATTATTTAACTTCGGTCTTGTTTCTTTTTTGTAAACAAACGAGGCCAAAATTGCTGTCAGGGGGTTGCGCGCGCGAACCCCCTGACAGCAAATTTTACGGCGTTCCTGTCGCCAATGTCAATTGTGTGATAATGAAACTGGCCAAAGCATAGGCCGACAAAATAATGACCAAACCGATAACACCGGAGAAGATCCATTTTTTTGCCTCGCCCACTTGCTCTTCGTTTCCGCCGGCAGTCATCCATTTGAAACCGCCGATCAAGATTATAACCACGGCCACGATACCCAACAGACCCATGGCTACTCTAATAATTCTGGCTACGGTGGTGCGCACGTCGGTACTGCTTAAACCGGTTGCCGCGCCATAACTCAGGCCCAAATCCTCGGTCCCAAGCGGGGTAACATCAGTAGTGACCTCTTCATCTACCGCGTAAGCCGGAACCGCCAAGAGGCAGAAAAAACCGCCGGCCACCATCGCGAATGTCGCCACAAATAGTGAAATTTTACTCATATTTTCACCCCCTTTCCATGAAATATAATACATTTTTTCATAAAAAATAGTTGCGCCTCGCACTTTGTTCCTGTGGGTTTATTTTATCAAAATACCACCGAGAAAGCAATTACTGCGACGCGCCGGACAAGAATTTCAGGAAGGTGTCAACCAGCAAAAAGCTGGCTAAAACCAAAACTAAACCAATTATCGCCCACAACATGGTCTGACTGCCCTTTTTCACTTTTTCCTGATTACCGGCTGAGACCAACCATTGGAAACCGCCCCAAACCGTCATCGCCAAAGCCAAACCGCCAATCAAACCAAGGGCAGATTTTATTATCAAGCCGATGATGGTGGACGGGCTAGCCCCGACATTAAGCGGATTTTCTAAACTAACGGTGCTGGCGCCGGAATTTCCGCCGCCGTTATTGGTTTCACCACCTGTTTCTGCCGTACAATCCTCGGTCACTACGGTGCCGTTGCTCACGTCTTTGCACATATTGCGGTCAACTTCCGTATCGTTAATGACCGCGCAAAATTTCTCACCATCTTGAACAAAAGAACACCAAACCGCGGCGCCGGCTATTCGTGGTATCACCAGGGCTGTTAAAATAATAATTGTCACCAGAATTTTTTTCATATTTACCCTATTTTTTCCAATACAGTTTTTATTATCATATAGCTCGCGCCCATGGCCAAAGCGCCCAAAGTGGTCCAAACCAAAATTCTTTTGGCTTTGTCAACTCTTTCCGCATTACCCGAAGCCGACATCCAGATAAAACCGGCAAAAATATATAGAACCAAAGCAATGGAGCCCATGAAAGCCATCATTAAATTAATCCCGCGGGTAAAAAGAACGGACGGCGAACCGATATCCATGGGATTTAAATTGGTAGCGCCTTTTTTCAATTCACTTATCCCGCCCTTGGGCTGTTCCGCCGGCTTGGTGCCGACGGTTTCATTATTTAGGGTTGGATCAATGGTTTGTTGTTGATCACAAGGATCTTCAGATAAAATTCCTAAACAAGAATCGCCATTTAATATAGCCCGACAATCGCCGGCAATCGTTGAAGCGCACCAGCACCCTTCTGTGTTTGTACAAGTAAGGACATCGTCACCCTCTGTTTGAGCATACGCCGTTTCCACCCAACTAATTCTTTTTTCCGCTTTAACGCCGATGGTGTTGCTCAAAAACGTAATCAGAGCATAAGCGCTAAAGGAGATAACCAAGCCAATAATCGCCGCCGTCATCGCCCCGGTCCCCTGTTTTATTTTTTCTTGATTACCTTGCGACATGATTAAAATAAAACCGCCGTAAACAAAAAACAACAGCGCTAAAGCGCCGATAAAACCGAATAAATAGGTGCCGACATTGATTGCCAACCAAATAAAGACGTTAACATTGTCGCAATTCGCGTCGATCTGCGCGCCGAGCAAACACTGCGGAATAAAAGCGCTCTCTTTGGCTTCACCTTGAGCGTACGCCGGCCCAGCCGATACCAAACCGCCGAGCAAAGCGACGAAGACGACCATGGCGTAAAAAAAACGCATATTTTATTTTAGAGTTTGATTAATTTTTGACGCCCCGCGATTCAAGACATCCGCCTGCCATTGAGGCACGCGGTCTTCAAATTTCAACGGCACGTTAAGCCACTCGGCGGTCATATCTTTAATCGCCTGCGCCGCGGCGGCATAGTCACCACCGCGATACCAGCTGTCGGCCACCAAAATCTGACTGACAAAAGGCGCCAACTCAATATTTTCTTTTTGTTTGTTAACTAAATTGCGCAAAGCAGTCGGACGTTTAGTTTGCGTCAAATATTCTTCAGTCGCGCTGGAGCGGGTCAAATAATTCAACAGCCCCCAGGCCTCATTTTGCTTGCCTGATTTAGCCACCACGCACTGCAACCAGTAGTTGGCCACATTGACCGATTTTTCCGGATCCAATTGCAACATCGGCAAAATGCCATAATTCAACTGCGGGGCGCGCGCTTTGATTTGAGAGTTATTAAAACTGTAACCAAAATAAAAAGCAGTCTCGCCTTTGACAAAACTGTCCAGCGAATCATCCATACCTTCATTCCAAGTGTAAGTATCGCGCGCCGGATTGGCGAAGTCGGTATAAAAATCCATCACCGAAGCGGCGGCGGCTCCGCCCGCGGCGGCCGTGTTAAACACGGCGCGGTTGTTGCTGGAAATAAAATCCACTCCGCTTTGCTTGAACAAGATATATAAAATGTCATCCGCGTTGGCGATGTTGTTGCCGGTGCCCAGCGCCGCGCCGGCTTGTAAAATTCTGGTTTTATCTTTATCCAATTTTACAATTTTCCGCACCGCTTCCTGAAATTGTTCCCAGGTGGTCGGTGGCTCGGCCACGTCCGAACGATCCAGCAGGTCTTTATTGTAATAAATCGCCATGGTATCCAAGGAGAGCGGCAAGCAATAAATTTTACCGCCGATTATCGCGTCCTTTTTTACCGTTTGCACAAACTCGCGGTCAATTTGAAAAACCGTCGGCAAGGCTACTGCTTGTGTGGTGATAATTGTTTCTACTTGACCGACAATATTTTTTTGCGTGCGTACGATCGTGTCGCTAACGCTCGGCAACATCGGCGCGAGCTTGCTTTGGAACGCCCGTAAATCACGCGCTTGCACGGAAATAATGTCCGGCCCTTTGTCCTCGGCCAATGCTTCCACTAAACGGGAATAAAGCTCGTCCGAACGCAACTGGCGCAAATTAACGGTTAAATAGGGGCGCTCAGCGCGATATTTAACAATCTGGGCATTCAACGCGTCGACGTCGTCATAAACCGTCCAATACTCCAAAGACACCGGTTTGGTGGCTTGCTGTTGTTCGGCGGTGATGCCTTTGCAACCGAAACCCATCACCGTTAACGCGCCTACAATAAGAAAAAAGACGCTGAATTGTTTAAAAAATTTTATTTTTTTCATAATTTTTAAAATCCCAATAACCAAATCCCAATTTCCAAAAAAGTTCCAAGCCCCAATTCACAAAAATCGGTTATTGAGATTTGTGATTTGGAATTTGTTTGGTCATTGGATATTGGAGTTTGGTCATTCCAATTATACCACACTTTTCAGGTATTTTCTAAACTCTTTGGCCAATTTCGGGTCGCGCAAAGCAAAATCCACGTTAGCTTTCAAATAGCCGAATTTGGAACCGGTGTCATAATATTCGCCGTCAACTACTTTGGCGTAAATCGGGCGTTTCTTCAATACTTTAGCGTTCGCGTCCGCCAGCCACAATTCCCCGTCTTTGCCGAGTTTGGTGTGTTCCAGCGCCTCAAAAATATCCGGGGTCAAAATAAACCCACCCAAACAAGCCAAGCGCGACGGCGCTTTCTCCGGGCCGGGTTTTTCCACGATTGATTTCACTTGGTAAACCCCCGGCTCCACCTGAACGCCGTCAATCACGCCGTACTTTCTGGTGCCGGCGGCGTCAACCACGCGAGTGGTGATAACCGGATCACCATATTTATCAAAAACTTCAATCAATTGTTTAAGCTGAGATTTTTTTGGCGCGTAAAAAAATTCATCGCCCCACATCACGGCAAACGGCTCGTTGCCGACAATCGGCTTGGCGCAAAGCACCGGCGTGCCGTTACCGTAGGGTCCTTTCTGACGGATAAAAATAAAATTGGCCAAGTCGGCGATTTTTTTCACCTCTTCAGCCACGTCAATCTTATTTTGTTTTTTTAACAAATTCACCAATTCGTAATTCGGGCTGAAATGGTCTTCCACCGCCCGCTTGGACGGACCGGTGATAAAAATGATATCAGTAATGCCGGCACGCACCGCGTCTTCCACCACATATTGGATAATCGGCTTATCCACTACCGGTAACATTTCTTTGGGCTGGGCTTTAGTGGCGGGTAAAAACCTAGTGCCTAAACCGGCGACGGGAATGACGAGTTTTTTGATGGACATAAAATAAAAATTTTTAATTTTTAATTTCCAATTTTTAATCAATTTCTAATTTTCAATTTACAAATTTTGAAAATTTTTTCATTGAAAATTCAATGAAAATTGTAAATTGACAATTGAAAATTTAACGGTTTAATTATAGCACCCGCGCCCTTCACATAGCAAACGCCCCTTTGGCACAATCCCGTGTCAAAATAAGCTAGTTCACTTCTTCCCAGGTAATCAAATTATACTCCGAACCGACCGGAAAAGACGGCGGCGGACCATAGGTCAGGTTGGTATCATAGGTCATGGACGTGCTGACGTAACCGGAGGTAACCTGCCCGCTGGCGTTGGCCCAGCTCCAAGTCCAAACACCGGAGGAAATAATCGAACCGTAAACCAATAAACTGGTTTTTTTGTCGCTCGGATAATAATACCGCTTGGCCGCGCCTTTTTGCGCCAACATGGCCGCGTTAATCTCCATATATTCCGGAGAATTGTGCGGGATAAGGATGTTTTGTTCGGCCATCAAACCAATGCAATGGCTGCCGTCTTTGGCCAGATAAGTTAAATTGTCGTAAATAATAATGGATTTACCGGCCGCGGTGCCAACAGTAACTCGGCCATTAACCACACCTTCCACCCACACCGTATCTGCCACAAAAATATAACTGCTGGTGGGCATGCCGTAAGTGGTGGTTGATCCGAGCGTTTTTATATCCACGCAATAGTCTACGTATTTATTGGAATTGACGTCTTTGCCTCGTTCGCAAGTAACCGAATTAACTTTGTTTATATCAATTTTCCCATCGGCGCGAAATTTTAAACGCCAGCCAGAGGCGCCGGACGAAGAAAGATAAATACCGCCGTTTTCCGGATCAGCCCCCTCTTCCACATCAGCCAATTTGGCCGTGACCACGGTAAAATCCTTGCGGGGCACGGGAAAACTCCAATATTCTTTCGGCCCGCCATCACCCCAAATCCCCGGTTTCACTTGATTGGAACAACTGTGATACTCCTTGCAAAGATAGGAGGAAGTGGCGCTGGTGATCGGCGCGTCGCCCAGGCCGTCATAGCGGATACCGCCATTGGCATGAAACTTGCCATGCGTTTTCTCTTCATCTCCAATCCATACATCAACATCAGTTAAGATGGAAAAATCGGCCATAGAAGGAAAGCCCAGCCTCGCTCGAATGGTGCGCCGACTGGCCGGCTGAGAATCCAGCCAACCGGTTGACTCAATCGTCACCACGCTGGAACCGGTGAGGGGCGGGGTGATACTTAAAGAATACCGGCCGATCACGTTGCCCTCTTTATCTTCGTAGGTGTGGATGTAAGGGCCGGAGGTGGCAGTACCATCAAAAAAGTCTTCTTTATTGTGCGCCAGATGCCAACGATAATAATTGACGCCAGCTTCGGCGATTTGAAAAGCCATCTCTCGACCATGTTTATAAACCGAAGCGCGATTTTCCGAAATAGCGTAACCGGATACGGCCGCCACCACCACGGAAAAAGCCAGCACGCCGAAAATCGTGGCGTACAAAATTATACTACCCTTATTATTTAACCGGAATTTGGAGGGGAGAAAAATTTTTTTCATGAAAAAAGAATCAAGGCGATAAAATCCTGCTCGAAAACCCCAAAACCCAATGACCAATGACCAAATAAACTACGAAACCACAAATCACAATATCCAATTTCTGTAAATTGGGGCTTGGGGCTTTTTTGGGAATTGGGATTTGGGAATTGGTCATTTTCGTATTAGTTGCTTTTCAAATTTCTGATTTCGGCCTTAGCCTGAATGGTAAACGGCACCGGCGAAAATCTCGGATCTTCTTCTAAAATCAACTGGACGCCAACCATGCGAATCAGCGTGGTGGTCACCGGCGAGGCCAACGGCGTGCCGGAGACAGAACCGGTGTAGGTTTGGTCAAAATAAGTAAAAATCGGGGTGGATGAATTATTGGCCACATCATGGGCGATGGTGGTGATGGCTTCAGTGCTGGTGTTGTAAGTTAACGGATTCCCTGCCGGCTTGGTCACACCTTTTTTAAAATCGGTGGCGGATAAAAAATATCTGATTCTTTCCCGATATGAATCCGAATCAATATTAGAAAAGAAAATCAGTTGGTTGCTCTCGGCTTTTTCTATGGTATAGGCGCCGACCGATGATTGATTGGCGCTGCGCAATTCATTGACGAAAACCTGGACCACTAACCGGCCCTCGTTTTGCGTCACCAGCTGTTCCCAGATAATATTCCGCGAAGAAAAACTAAATAACAAAATCGCGGTCAGACCGCCGACCACCAATAAAAAAATGCTCATGGACACTATCATTTCCAACAAAGTAAAGCCCTTTCTGTCGGAAAAAATTTTAGGCAAGAAAAACATATGTACTTACATATAAGCTCCTCGACTCGGAAATGAAAACTTGCATTTTCATTTCGCTCGTCTGCGTTCGCTTATAAATTACTCGGTGGCTAAATTAACCGTGTAAATCGTATTACCGGCCACATCCACGGTCCCACTGGCGCTGGTGTAACCGGCGCGCGAAATGGCATATTCAAAAGTGGAAGTAGACGAACCCAGATCACCAAAATAACTTTGGCCCGGCGGGACACAGGTGCTGGTAAACGTAAAGGCGATTTCGGATAAATGCGGGGTGAATTTATCATCGGCCGTGCTTAAAAATACCCGATAACGGAGATAGCGCTGATCATCGTGGTCGGCGTGAATCACTGTGCTGGTGGCCGTATAATAGCTGCTTCCCGTGCCGTCCGGACCTTTGAAATCCCAACTGGCCGGCGAACTGCTATTGCTGGTGGCGATTTGAAAACGCAAGGAATTACCACCCGTTTCTTCGTCCTGGTCCAGCGGTTCAAAAATTATATTTTGAAAATTAACCGCGCTGCCGATATCAAACGTAGATGATTCCAGCCAGCCATCGGTCGCGTAATCCCCGCCGGTTCTTTTCAATTTAATGTCACCTTCCGGAGAATCAAGATCCAGATTATCGCTGTCGGCAAAATATTTCGTTTCATCGTCGTAAGCAATTTGGCCATTACCGCCCGACCAGTCGGTTTGGCGCATATAACCGAGCCCGGTTAAAATCGTTTGGTCGTAGCCGGTTTTAAACAAGCGCACGCTGGCGCCCGAAAGCGGTAAAAGCGTGCCGGAATCATTCACATTCAATAAAAGCGACTGCTCGGAATACGGTTTCACCACCAACGACACTGATTGGTCAGCGCCGGCGGTTAAATTCACCGGCAACATCGGGATCGTACCGCCGATGGTCCAGGCCGAACTCGGCACGCTAAACCAATACTTATCCCATTCCGCGTTGGGAATGGCGATAGCCCCGCCGTCGGTGGTAAATGTTTCGCTGTATTTCGGCGTGTCCGGCGTCACCTCCGGCTCACCGCGAGCGATTATTTTTTCGCCCCAAATATTAAACGACCGATTCTCGGCGAAACTGCAATTCGGATTGATAGTGCTAATATTAAGCGCGCCCACCCGATCAATGGAAAAATAAATTTCAGTCACATTTTGGCTGGTCACCGTGGACGGCGGTTTTACCGAGCCGGACATAGGAATGGTGTAATCGGTAGAATAGCCGTCTTTAGTCACGGAAATATTATAACTGATGGTGGAGGTGGGCACGTCTACGATACGCAGCCAGCCATCATTGTCCGTAACATCGTTTAAAAAAATATTGGGGAGAACGGCCGTATTGGAAACACTGACATTGGCGCCGGAGACAGGCGCGCCATTAGCATCAAACACATTAATAAATAAAGAACCGTTGTTGGTGGCAGTCTCTAAATTTTTTGGCGCGATAATTGTGCTTAAAATCACCGGCTGTTTTTGCAGACAAGCGTTACAAACAATAGACATCTCCACCAATTTGTAATCGGCCGGCGCCGTATCAATCGGCACGGTGCCGGTCGCCAAGCCGTCAAAAGCATCGTCGATATTGCGCACGGTACTAATGATGGTAAAGGGCATGCCATTGCGCATAACTGTTTTGGAGTAAGGCAACACGCCAGCTGGCACACCGCCGGAAATGCCGATGTCGCTATAGGCCAGGTTGCGGGCCACTTCCAGTTCTTCGCTCAAAACCGCGGTCTCCAAAATCCTGACGCGCGAAATATAGACCACTTTATAAATATAACGCACGCCCTCGTAAATCCCGAGCGCGAATAACGCAAAAATAGCCACTGCCACTATCACCTCAACCAAGGTGAAGGCCTTGCGGTTTAGAAATATTTTCATGGGTATATTATATCACAAAAAACCGATTCCGGGTGAGGGGTTGAAAAAAACGCCCGGGCTTGATATGCTATGAAACGTATAAGGCCTAAAAACCATACTTAATTATATGAATATCGACAGCGAAGAGCAAAAACTAATAAAAATAAATCAGGAAATTGAGGAGTTAAATAGAATTATCGCGGAAAAATCCCGAACGCTGACCGAGATGGAGCATGAGCACAAAGCAAGCATCGGCCCCGATACCGGCGAAGAAAAAATAATACTGCAAATAATGACCGAGGACAGAATGAAAGAGCCGGTTTTTGAATTGCAAAAACGCGTCAAAGAGCTGGAAGAAGCAAAAAGCTTATCGGAAGATATGATAAGGGCGATGAAAGAAGCGAGAGATTCAAAAAGAGGGCCCCTCAGAATTGTTTAATTGACAAAACAACAACGGTCCGGTGGTGAAACTGGTATACACGAGGGACTTAAAATCCCTTGCCGCAAGGCGTGTGGGTTCGATTCCCACCCGGACCACAAGAGCAACGCAATAATTTGCATTGCGAGTGGGGATCGAACGGCGGACCCCGCACGTTGCGGGGGAGCCGGTGGCCAGACCGCCGAGTCGGAAGACGAGGCGAGTCGAGGCCGACTCCCACCTGGACCACAATCCCCCACCACTTTTTTATAAAAATAACGCCTGCGAAAACAGTCGTTATTTTTATTGATAATTATAAAAAAGTGGTGGGAGATCACCGCCACGAACATTCCGCCACCAGCGGACGAATCTGTTCGCAAATTTTTTCAAACTCCTCGTCGCTATAAGTAGTCATCTCCATAAAAGCCGGGTCCAGCGTTTTGGTCGGCAAAAATCTTTGCAAAATATATTTCTTCGCGCCGGCGATATGCCTGACGATTTCCATGATATCTTCCGGCGTCAGTTGTTCCTTCACCACCGTGGTGCGAAATTCATAATCCAGCCCGGAATTCATCGCCAAAGCCGCGCTCAAACGCACATCGGCCGCGTCCACCGTGGAATTAATATGCGTCTGGTACTTCCGCCACGGCGCTTTAATATCCATGGCTAAATAATCAACCAGGTTTTGTCTCAGGGCCTCGGCCAGCACTCCCGGCCGACTGCCGTTGGTGTCCAATTTTATCGCGAAACCCATGGTTTTCAACCGCGCCATAAAATCTAACAAGTCCGGTTGCAAAGTTGGCTCACCGCCGGTAATCACCACCCCGTCCAATTTCCCCCGGCGCGTTTCCAAAAACTCAATCACCTCGTGTTCGGTGACTGGCGCGAACATGCCCTGCGACAAGTTAATCAATTCCGGATTGTGACAAAAAGGGCAACGAAAAGGACAGCCCTGCGTGAACAAAATCGCGCTGGTCCGTCCGGGAAAATCTATGAGAGAAAATTTTTGCCAACCGCCGAAAATCATACATCAAGAGGTAGGATCGTTTTAAACGTCCTCCTCATGGTAAACTCGGCGCGCTTGCCTTTATTCCATTGGTCCACCGGGCGCAAATAGCCGACGACGCGAGAATACACCTCGCACTTGGCTTGGCACTCCGGACATTTGAAATGTTCGCCGGCGATATAACCGTGGGTCGGACAGACGCTGAAAGTCGGCGAGAAAGTGAAGTAGGGCAATTTGTAATTGGTACAGATTTTCTTAACCATGTTCTTGACCGCGTTCGGATCGGAAATTTTTTCACCGACAAACAAGTGTAACACCGTGCCCCCGGTATATTTGGTTTGCAAATTATCCTGCAAATCAAGCGCTTCAAAAATATCATCCGTGTAATTGACCGGCAATTGCGTGGAATTGGTATAGAACGGATCCACGTGAGTTTTTTTGTAAATTTCTTCATTGGCCACGATAATATCCGGATATTTTTCTTTATCTTTTTGCGCCAGACGGAAAGAGGTGCCTTCGGCCGGAGTCGCTTCCAAATTGTAATTGTTGCCGGTCTCCTTTTGGAAATCAATCATTTTATCACGCATGAAATCCATCACTTTTTCGGCAAAAGCGCGCCCCTTGGTCGTGGTGATAGTCTCCCCCGGCATCAAATTAACAATCGCCTCGTTCATGCCGAGAATGCCGATGGTATTAAAATGATTCTTCCAATAACAGCCGTGGCGCTCTTTCATGTTGCGCAAATAATATTTGGAATAGGGATAAAGATTTTTGTCGGTAAAATTTTCCAGCACCTTGCGTTTTAACTCCAAACTTTCCTTGGCCAGTGTCATTAAATCACCCAGCTTCTTCAAAAAGGTCTTTTCGTTTTTAGCCGTATAGCCCAAGCGCGGCAAATTCAGGGTCACCACGCCGATGGAGCCGGTCAACGGATTGGCGCCAAACAAACCGCCCCCGCGCCGTTCCAACTGGCGATTATCAATGCGCAGACGACAGCACATGGAGCGGGCGTCTTCCGGACTCATATCCGAATTGATAAAATTGGAAAAATAGGGCACGCCGTATTTGCCCGTGATTTCCCAAAGCGCTTTCAGTTTCGGGTTATCCCAATCAAAATCTTTGGTAATGTTGTAGGTCGGAATGGGAAAAGTAAAAACCCGCCCTTTGGCATCGCCGGCCATCATCACTTCGAAAAATGCCTTGTTCAATAAATCCATTTCTTTTTGGAAATCGCCGTAACATTCTTTCTGCGGTTTGCCCCCAATCAGCACCGGCTGGTCTTTGTAATAGCTCGGCACGTTCAAGTCCATGGTGATGTTGGTGAACGGAGTATTGCCGGTAATAAAAATTTTGCCATTGCGCCGGGCGATTACGGTTTCATTGTCAGTATTGGGACACCAAATCACGCCCTGATAATCAATTTGCTTAACCTCATTGATGTAGGTATCTGTGTGTTTGATCAAGCGAATGATATAACGATCTTTTTTTGACAATTCATTATCCGGCTTTCTGACCAAAACTGTCGCGCCATAACCGGCATTAGCCGCCGTCATCATCAAACCGTCTTTGATGGCCGCCGAAGCGGTGGTTATTTTGCATTCGTCGTGGCCGTCGCCCCTAATATATGTTTCCAAAAATAATCTGGCGGTCTCAGTGTCGGCCGATAAAATTTCCCGCGGCACAAACTTGATACCGGCCGATTTATCGCCGCCGAAAAATGCCAAAATCTTTTTGGTAGAAGTGGCATCAAAACGCAAAACTTGACAATCAGCGCCCAAACCGGACTGCGTTCTTTCGGTATAAGACAAGCTCAACTCTTCGCTTAAGGCCTTAATTTCTTCATATTCGCTCGGTTTAATTTCGCGAGATTGATAAATACTGACGCGGCCGGCGCCCTTCTCGCCTTTATCCAATGTGCCCTCGGCTATCACCCAAGCTAAAAATTTAACCCAAGCGTCGCTTAGGGCGCTTTGCCCTTTAACATTGCCGAGCGAACCGACCGGTACGATAAACGGGGATTTTAATTTCAAAACTTTTTCAATCGGCTCCAAAACATAACTACCGCCGTTAAATTGTTTTCTGACGACTCTGTGTTCCGGAGAGATCAACTGGTCGGTGATGCGGTTTTTTAAATTATACATTTTGCCTTTATACTCGCGGGCAAAAATCCGCTTGACCGGCAGATATTCGATAACGCCGGACTCAACGTTAAAAGTGGCGATAACATCTTTTTCCTTAACACCTTTATAACCTTTCCAACCTTCGGCCGTTAAAATTTCCGTGTCTTCCGACATACATTGAAAGCCCACCCGGGTCGGTACATTCATGTTAAACAAAAATTCCTGCAGGGCCTGTTTGGTTTCTTCGTAAGTTAGATTGTCGTAACGAATAAACGGCGCGAGCAAAGTATCGAAATTGGAGAAGGCTTGCGCGCCGGCCGCTTCGCCCTGCAAAGTATAGAAAAAATTCACCACCTGGCCGAGAGCGCTGCGCAAATGTTTCGGCGGTTTTGATTCGATTTTCCCGGGCACGCCTTTGAAACCTTCCAACAACAAATCGTGCAAGTCCCAACCAACGCAATAAACCGACAAAATATTCAAATCATGAATATGCATGTCACCGGTCAGGTAAGCTTCTTTAATTTCTTTGGGATAAATTTTATTCAGCCAGTAGGCCTTGCTGATTTCGGATGAAATATAGTTGTTCAAGCCCTGCAGAGAAAAAGTCATGTTGCTATTTTCGTTCACCTGCCAGTCCAGCTGGTCCAAATACTGATCCACCAGATTAACATTCGCCCGATTATTCAGCTCGCGCAGTTGAGCGTGCTGGTCGCGGTAAATAATAAAGGCCTTGGCGGTTTTTTTGTACGGCGAGCTAAGCAAAACCTCTTCCACCAAGTCCTGAATGTCTTCCACGTTGGGAATTTTGGCCTTAATCAAATCGCCGGCCATGGCCAACGCTTTGGCGGTAAGTTTTTGGGCGATTTTTTCGTCAAATTCACCGGTGGCCACGCCGGCTTTGGCGATCACCCGGGTAATTTTGGCAGCGTCAAACTTTACCACCCGGCCGTCTCTCTTTTTTATTTGCTTGAACATATGGGGAAAATATAAGGTTTTTTTAAAAAAATTTGTATTTTTACGATTTTTTGGCTACCACTACATCTAGTGATACAACCTTATTCCGAACACAAGATGTTGTATTTTTGCGAGCCGTTTAATTATAGCACTTTTTGTCAAACGGCGCCAAATGGCTTTTTTTTCTCTCAACCCAGCCAAGTCTTTGGCCGGCCAAAAAAGTTATCCACAGAAAAAAATTTTGCAAACAAGATATTTTTTTATCCGGGTGACTCTCGGACAATTTATGGACTTTTCCGGCGCCATATACTACAATACCGACACTATGCATGAAGAATTTGACAGCGAAAACTTAACCGCGCCCTCGGCCCAAGCCGAAGAGGTAGTGTTTGAGAACACTCTCCGCCCGGCCGAGCTCAAGGATTTTGTCGGCCAGGAACAAATCAAACAAAACCTAAATATTTCCATCCAGGCGGCCAAAAAACGGGCCGAACCGCTGGAGCATATTTTACTTTACGGCAATCCCGGCCTGGGCAAAACCACTCTCGCCCACATTATCGCCAAAGAAATGAACGCGGGCGTCAAAGTTACCTCCGGCCCGGCCCTGGAAAAGGTCGGGGACCTGGCGGCCATCCTCTCCAACCTGGAAGCGGGCGAAGTTTTGTTCATTGACGAAATTCATCGGTTGAATAAAACCATCGAAGAGGTGCTTTACCCGGCCATGGAAGATTATTCCCTGGATATTATCATCGGTTCCGGTCCGGCCGCCCGCACCATTCGCATGCCTTTGAACCGTTTTACCCTGATTGGCGCCACCACCAAGATGAGCATGTTGTCCGGGCCCCTGCGCGACCGCTTTGGCCACAGTTTCCATCTGAATTTTTACGAGCAAGGCGATATTGAAAAAATCTTGGCGCGCAACGCGCAAATTTTGAATGTGTCCATCGACCCGGAATCCACGGCGCTCATTTCCAGCCGAGCGCGCCGAACGCCTCGCGTGGCCAATCGTCTGCTCAAGCGCGTCCGCGACTTCGCCGAAGTCCACAACAACGGCGCGATTGACCCGACCGCCGCCAAAAGCGCCTTAGCGCTTCTGTCCATTGACGAATACGGCCTGGATGACATTGACCGCCGATTGCTGGCGACCATGATAGAAAAATTTGCCGGCGGGCCGGTCGGACTAAACACTCTGGCCGCGGCCGCGGCCGAGGAAATGGATACGATTGAAGATGTCTATGAACCGTACCTGTTGCAAACCGGATTTTTGGAGCGCACTTCGCGCGGACGCAAGGCCACGCCGCTCGCCTACAAACACTTAGGTTTTGAGGAACCAAAAAATAATACGCTGTTTTAACAATCCGAAATTTTTAATTTTTGAATTTTTAAATAATTTTTAATGTCTTAATTTTTAAACATTAAAAATTAGAGATTATTTATAAAATTAAAAATTATAAAATTAAAAAATTTTCGTTATGCTCACCCTTCCTCTTTACGTTTTTCTCATCATCTATTTTGTTTTCCTATTTTTCTTCGGCCTGTTTTTCTTAATTAATATCGCCCATCTTTATCAAACCGCCGCGCTTACTGTCGCCAGTTTTATCGTTACTTTAATTATGCTGGCGGCCATCGCCATTATTATTTGGGCCACCTGGTATTTATTGCAAAACACCGATTGGACGCAAACCGTCACTCTTTTTGATTCTTCTTGGTTTAGCGGCCTTTTGTCTTTTAATCAAACAATCTAAATTTTCACACTATGGGCATTGATTCTTTCATCCACACAAAAGATTACGAAAAAATTTTATATCGCCTGCGCCGGCATCCTTTTACTTTTATCCCGGCCATATTGCTGTTATTAGTTTTGCTGGCTCTACCCCTCGGTCTCTACTGGATGCTAACAGTCAATTTTACCGCCTGGCTGGCCAGCCCGATCGGTCTGACGATTTTAATACTATTCGCCAGTATTTATTATCTTTCGGTTATTCTTTATTTCTTCACTTATTTTATTACTTTTTATCTGGACGTGCTGATTGTCACCAATGACCGCCTGGTGGATGTTGACCAAAACAGTTTGTTCTCCCGCGTCGTGGCCGAAGTGGATTTATTTCAAATTCAAGACGCCACTTCGGAAATAAAAGGAATTTTTCCCACCATGTTTAATTACGGCAACGTACTGATCCAAACCGCCGGCACCGTGCCGAAATTTTCTTTGCATAACATCCCCCGCCCGCATGATATCCGACAAATGTTGCTGGATTTATCCGCCGAAGATAAAAAATACCATAGTGAGTTGGTGAATAAAAAGGAGTAAGCCCCGACGCAAGGTCGGGGTCCCGACTCCGCCGGCTGGCGGACGTCGGGAGAATAAAAAAACCGCTCTGACGTAGCATCGGGGCGGTTTTTTAATTATTTTTTGGTAATCCAATAATCCATCAATAATTTCTGCCGCAACTTAAAAGCGTTCCCGTGCTTCAACATGCCCAAGTAAGACTGCACTGCTTCCTCTTTTGAGTTTTCATCTATCCGCGCAAACATCCTTTGCTTTGTCGCCCGCCGCAAAACACGATGGCCGGGGAAGTTAACCCAGCCGAGAAAATCCACGCCGGATGAATATGTTTGGATAAAAACTTTTTTGTCGTGCAAACGCAATTTCAGCCGCAACTCTAAAAATTCAGCAATTCGCGGAATAATATTTTCCAGCCAATCCCTGTCCGCCGACAAAATAGCAAAATCATCGGCATAACGGATATATTTTTTCGCGCGCAAATTATGTTTCACCCATTGGTCTAATTCATTCAAATATACATTGGCGAATAATTGCGAAGTCAAATTGCCGAGTGGCAGGCCGACTTTGTCATCCCCGTGAAAACGGGGATCCAACGGCGACTGGATTCCCGCCTGCGCGGGAATGACAAACGAGTGTGGACAACGCGCGGTTTCAAAACTCCCCACCACCTCCCCCAGCAACCACAAAACATTCACATCCGCAACATGCTCGCCCAAAATCCCCAGCAAAACATCATGGTCAATACTGGCGAAAAACTTACGAATATCGCCTTTCAATACCCAGCAGGTCCGATGATCATTTCGGCTTTCGCTCCGCGCCATCTGATTGAATCGCTTCACCGCCTTGTGTGTGCCTTTGTCCAGTCGGCACGAATACGAATCGGCAATAAATATCCGGTCAAAAAACGGATATAACACGCGGTAAATGGCGTGATGTAGAAGACGGTCGCGCACGCTGGCTTTGTGAATCTGGCGCGGTTTTGGGTCGCTGATATTAAACGCTTCGTATGGTCCGTGCCGATAAGTCCGATTGGCCAAATCCTCGTGAAGAGATTTAATATTGTCGGCCAGAGTATATTCAAACGCCAAAACATCCAGTTTCCTTTTTTTACCGACAACAAACTCGCCCCAGGCGAGAAATAAATTTTTCATTGAAATTATATCTTCAAAACTATGGACCAATCTACTCTTCATATAAAAACAAATCTCTCAACCCCCCCCCAAGGCAATTTAGACGCAAGCAAACTTCCGATAGTAATTAAACTAAGCGTGAGTTATAAACAATGGCACGAATATTTAATCGCCCTCCCCCGCCACACGCGCTTTACCATCGGCAGTAAAATTGACAGTTTGTTCGCCGACTGTTTGGAACTTTCGCTCATGGCCGGATACGCCCCGCGCGATAAAAAATCAGAAGTGGCGCGACGCTTAAGCGTAAAATTTGACGCCTTAAAATTTTTTCTGAAACTGCTTTGGGAAATAAAAGGGCTGGATAATAGAAAATATACCACGCTCTCGCCACACCTAAACGAAATCGGCAAAATGATCGGCGGGTGGATGAAAATGCTTGGATAATTTTTTTATACGCAAAAGGGTGCTCGCGCACCCTTGTTATATTTTCCCACCATCAGCGGGAAGACGCCCAAGTTGTCGTTGCGGTTGTCGTCCCAGTTGTCGTTGCAGTTGAGCCCGGTCTCATCGAAGTCACCGAGGTTGAGCCGGTTGCCGTCCGAGTTGCGGGTCATAATATGCCGTCAATCATCCAGAACACCACCTTTTGTCCGCATAATGCCAATCAACAGAAGCAGACTCAAGATTGAATATAATTTGAAATCTAAAATTTACTAACTAACGGCACGGGGTGTGAAAATAATACAAAGATAATTAATATGCCGGGGCAATCCTTGAACGGCTCCGTTCGAATTATTTATCTTTGGCAACTGCCGGCCGGCATCCGTGAACGCCGGCATCTTGCGACGCAGTGGGTATATTATAATGAAAAAATAAAAATTAAAAAAGGGCCCGAGATACCGAAGTACCAAGGGCCCAAGCGAAGCCCCGCACCGACCGCCGAAAGCGGTCTGGTGCGGGGGACCTAACGAAAGAGCCAAGCGTCCTAGGAACCAAGCTCCACCCCCAGCGGGAAGACGCCCAAGGAGCCGTAGCGGTGGTCGTCCCAGGTGACGTAGCAGTGGAGCCCGGCCTCATCGAAGCCACCGAGGTGGAGCCGGGAGCCGACCGAGTAGCGGGTATCCGTCCGCACCCAGTCGGTGTTGAGCGGGGCGCGCTCACCCGTGCGCTTGAAGTGCGCCATGATGAGACCGGCGACGAGAGCCGCCGAGCCGAACGAGGCGCAGTGGCTCGCGGGCAAACCGTACTTCTCGCGAAGCTCGACGAGCGCCTGCATCTGCTCCTCGGCGTTCTTCTTCGTCGCGACCATGCGCGGGATGAAGAACACCAAGCAGTCGACCGTGGGCTCGTCGTTCTTGAGCTCCCAGTCCTGTAGGTAGCTGAACTTCTCGTAGCAGGGGCCGGCGAGGGGGGCGTGCAACTTCAGGGTGAAGCCGGCCTTCACTGCCCAGAGGACCGGGCCGGTGTAGCCCAGGTCGCTCGCGAGCTTGCGCCACTTCGCGACCGCGCCCACGAGGTGGGCCGGAGCGTCCTTGTCGTCGACGTGCGTGAAGAAGGTGTTCTCCACGGCCGCGCGGACCAGACCAGCGACGAACTCCTTGAACTCCTTGCCCTTCTCCACCAACACGGATTGCTCCTCATCAGAGAGACCGGTGATGATGGCGGCGATGGCGTTGAACGAAGCCTTGCGGTTTGCCATGACAGACTCCTTTCCCAAAGTGGGATTTTCTCTCAACCGAAGTGGCCGAGAGGATTGCTAGGATTGTTTATTCCCAGCCTTCTTTTGGTCAATTTGGCTAAGTTGACCCAAAGAAAGCCAGGATATTGAAAAGAACGGTATTTAACAAAGTAGTATAGCACAAAAACGCCCTTTTGTCAACCCCGACGTAAAAAGTCAGGGTCCCGACCCCCAAAAGGGGCGTCGGGAGGGTCTTTCTGGGCTAAGATAAGCCATTTTTATATTTTAAAAAGCCCATATTTCAGGGCTTTTTATTCTTTGTTAATTGTTCTTTGCTCATTCCTCTAATACACCCTCGCCACTTCCGTGCCGGTGTAATAATACCGGAGCAACTGGTCGTAAGTCCAAGCGTCTTTGTCGGCGCGGTTGGCGGCGTCCTGCGCGCTCATGCCGACGCCGTGGCCGAACATGCTCTGGCCGGCGTCGTATGTGCATTCCACGCTTTGTAGCCACGGCTTATCCGTCCCGCCCCAGACCTGCACCCAAGTGCGCGTCCGCCCATCGGAATGACCGAAGTACGGCGTGATGACCGGCGTATTGGAATACAACACCATCTCGCCATAAGTCGCTCGCGCCGCTTGCACCACTCTCGGCATCAGCACTTCGGAATTATATCCCAAATACAATTGGTCGGCCGTGGTCGCCACCACATCGTAGGTGCGCTGGTCGGCCGGGGTGCCGTTATTTATTTGATAATACGCGTAGGAACGCGCCGCCACGAGTAGCGCCTTGATATATTCCATAGCCGCGCCATTGGAGGTTTCAGCGATGCCGGCGACGTATTCATCCAACAATAATTCGTTTACCACCCAAGGCAAAGCGCTTTTGGTGGAAAATTTGTATTCCATCACGTTGCGGTAAGCGTTAAAATTTTTACTGCCTTTCCAGCTGACCAAACGGCTGTAACCCGGCAAAGTAAAATAACCGCCCGCTTCCACCGGCACAAAACGCACCGGGTCGCGGACGACAAAACTTAACGAGGCGGCGGTGAAAGTATAAAGTCCGTCAAAATATTTCACTTCCGCCAGTTCATTGGCGGGAAGAAATCCTTTCAGAATTTCGCCGACATAAATTTGATATTCAAACGGCGATTGAAATTTTACCGGGTCGTCGGTTTTATACAACCCCACGCGAATTTTCGGTTCGGCAATCAGGGCGCGCGGTCCGGTGTTGAACACCGGTTCGGTATAGCCGATGGGCGCGTCAGCCGTGACCGTCACCGGCAATTCCAAAGTCCCGCCATCCAAAGTATGGCCATTGGCCGTCAATTGAAAGCGAGCGATGTACGCGCCTTGTTTGGCCGGAGCGCGAAAATTAAAATTTATTTCCGTCACACCGCCCGGGGTAATTGTTTCTGTTTTCTCAAAAATCTTTTTTTCATTTATCCACGACTGGTCGGCCAGCGCCACTCGCGTTACTTCGGCAATGGAGACATCGCCTTGCGGACTGCTTCCGGCCTCTTGCCACAAATAATTATTCCAAATCAAAGTGCCGTTATTTATGTAGCGCACTTTAAAATTAATCTGGTCGCCACCCGGCGCCGAGACGCTTCGCGCGGAAAAGGCCAGCAGATTGGCCTGATACTCTTTGCTCACTTCTTCGGCTTGGTCATTGGTGCCGGCGGCGGAATTGCCCTCGGCGCTTTCGTCGGCGGCCGGAGTCACGACGGTGGCCGGAATGACTTTGAATTTAATATAAAAATAACTGGACTTAATCCATGTTTTATTTTCCGCGGCCAAATAAAAATCCTCGCGGTAATTTCCCGTTTTACTCGGGGCGGTGAATTTTATTTTTATTTCCGCGATTTGTCCCGGTTTGGCGGTGGCGGAAATTTTCGCCGGATGGTCTTTGCCGAGCCAGTTGGCGGAAGCGAACGCGCTGGCCCGATAATTTTTATTTACCGTATAAGCGGAAACATAATTCGCGCCGGTGGCATACCAGGTCGCCTTGCCGATATTTTTTATTTTAATCGTTACTTCTTTTGTTTGCCCGGCTTGAATCGTAATCGGGTCGGGCACTGACTGGCCGGCATAGGCGCCGACATAAGTTAAGTCCTTGAATGGCGGAGGGGTAAAATCAATAGCCAGGACTTTTTCCGCGCCAAAAAACAAGGCAAAAACCATTGCCAGTGAAAAAAATATTGTACGCTTAAAGGCCATATACATCTAATTACGGCTGACACGGAAATACATGACGGCGAAAGATATTATAGCAGAGAATGAAATAAAAAAAAGGCCCGGGCGCCAAAACGCCAGGACCTGGAGAAACCAGAGAGGAAGAATACCTACTGCAATATGGATACCTCTGAGATGGTAGTGATTGTCGTGCGACCATCGTTCCATTTAATTTGCAGCTTGAAAGGTGCGCATTCTCCTCTACCAGGAGCTCTGTTCCAAACATCCGCGCGAGTACGAGCGTGCGGCACGACCACGACCCCTGACGAACCATCCCGGTTCCTCAAGACTCTTGCGCCGCACCACTTTTTCCAATACGAATGCGCTAACGATATGCGCTCTTCAATCGTACTGCCTTTTGTGCAATTCCCTTTGAGAATATAGCTGATCAAGCGCGCGCATGCGACTTTGGTCGTTGGCACAACCGTTATTTTGAATTTACCTAATAGCGCAATCTGCTTTTCTGTCGGGCTTGTCATTTGGTATTCCTCCCAGGCTCTTCGGGTTTCTTATTTAAAAAATGAACGATATGAATTAATAACCGAGTTAAAATAACACTATTCCGCCTTTTTGTCAATCCCCCCGCATAAGGAGTAAGCCCCGACCTGCCTCGCCGGCAGGCGGGCGCAAGGTTGGGGTCCCGACTCCGCCGACTGGCGGACGTCGGGAAATAAGGAGTAAGGAGCGAATGTAAAACTAGGTTGTCTCCCCCTCTTTGAGGGGGAGAATAAGAGGGGGAGGAATGAATTCGCGAAAAGGCCTCCCCACCTTAATCCCTGCCTCGCCGGCAGGCGGGCTCCCCTCAAAGAGGGGAGGAAAACGTCCTGCAAAAAAAATAAAAAGGCCCGAGATACCGCGAAGTACCAAGGGCCCAAGCGAAGCCCCGCACCGACCGCCGAAAGCGGTCTGGTGCGGGGGACCTAACGAAAGAGCCAAGCGTCCTAGGAACCAAGCTCCACCCCCAGCGGGAAGACGCCCAAGTTGTCGTCGCGGCTGCCGTCCCAGTCGCCGTCGCAGCCGAGCCCGGTCTCACCGAAGTCACCGAGGCCGAGCCGGTCGCCGCCCGAGTGGCGGGTATCCGTCCGCACCCAGTCGGTGTTGAGCGGAGCGCGCTCGCCCGTGCGCTTGAAATGCGCCAGGATGAGGCCGGACACGAGAGCCGCCGAGCCGAACGAGGCGCAGTGGCTCACGGGCAGACCGTACTTCTCGCGGAGCTCGGCCAGTGCCAGCATCTGCTCCTCGGCGTTCTTCTTCGTCGCGACCATGCGCGGGATGAAGAACACCAAGCAGTCGACCGTGGGCTCGTCGTTCTTGAGCTCCCGGTCCTGCAGGTAGCTGAACTTCTCGTAACAGGGGCCGGCGAGGGGGGCGTGCGATTTCAGGGTGAAGCCGGCCTTCACTGCCCAGAGGACCGGGCCGGTGTAGCCCAGGTCGCAGGCGAGCTTGCGCCACTTACTTCTTGCTTCAATGAACGCGATTGGGACTTCCTCATCAGCAAGAGAGATGACGAACTCTTTCTTCTCTCTTCCCTTTCTTCTTTTTTCTGGCGACTTCTTCGGCCAGACAACGCCCGCCGGCATCGGCCCGCCTTTGAGAAACAGGCCGAGGTCGTGCGCGAACTCATCGCCGTTTTTCCCGGCCAAGCGTTCTCTCACCTCACCTACCAGATTCCACGCTGTTTTGTAGTCCATTTTTTCCTTTCCGCCAACGGCATTGATTGAGACAACCCATTTTAGGCCGGCTCAGTCATTCACCAATTGGCAAAAATTTCCGGCGGACTTGCCGGAGGTTGGGGTTTTCCAAAGAACCCGTTTGTGTAAGTAAAGTTAAGCATATTTTTTCGCTTTTGTCAATGGTATGGTATAATTAGCGCAGAATAACGACACAATGCACATAACAAATAGCACGATACGCCTCTGCACGAAAGATGAGACGTGTTATCTGCATCATGAGTCGTGTCAAACATTTATGTCAGAGATAAGAAAAATCGCCCACAACACTGCCTGGCAAATCGCCGGCAAAATAATCAGCACCGGCCTCGGCCTGGTGGCCATCGCCATCATGACCCGTTCGCTCGGCGTGGAACAATTCGGCTGGTACGCCACCGCCGTCGGCTTTTTGCAATTCATCGGCATTTTTACCGACTTCGGTTTTACCGTCATCACTTCCAGCATGCTGTCCGAGCCGGCGCACGACAAAAGCAAACTACTCGGCAATCTTTTCACCTGGCGCATGACCACGGCCATCATCACTCAAGGTCTCATTCCGCTCACTATTTTCTTTTTTCCCTATCCGGCGCCGATTAAATGGGCAGTCATCATCATGGCCTTGTCTTTTATCGGTGTCTCGCTCAACCAGGTACTGATCGCCTACTACCAAACCAAACTCGCCCTGCATATCCAAGCTATTGGCGAAGTGCTTGGACGCGTCGTCTTGGTCGCCGGCCTGGCGCTGGTCTCGGCCGGCCATTTGGGATTTTTGCCGATGATGGTCGTGATTACTCTCGGCTCATTCGCCTACACCGGTTATCTCTGGTACCGCGCCGAACCGATCCGATGGCAATTTGACCGCGACATTGGCAAGGCCATCTTCAAAAAAATCTGGCCGGTGGCGTTGGCGGTTATTTTCAATTGTTTTTATCTGCAGGGCGACCGTTTAATTCTGCCGTTGTTCGCCACGCAGACCGAAGTCGGTTTGTACGGCGCCGCTTACCGAGTGATTGATATCGCTCTGCAAATCTCCGCCATGCTGATGGGCATGCTTTTGCCCCTCATCGCTTTCGCCTGGTCGCGCGGGTTGAAAGACGATTTTAAAAAACAAGCCCAGCGCGGTTTTGACTTAATGTCTTTGTTTATTATTCCGATTGTCGCCGGAGCGCTGGCCTTGGCCCAGCCGATTATGACTTTTGTCGCCGGCGCGGATTTTGCCGGCTCCGGCGCGTTTTTGCGCATCCAAATTCTGACTATGCTCGGCATTTTGTTCGGTACGGTTTTCGGCCACATCAATCTGGCCATCGGCCGACAAAAGTATTCGCTGTGGATCTATGTGTTGGACGCGATTTTAGCCGTTATCGCCTATTTTATTTTCATCCCCCTGCTTGGCGGGGTTGGCGCCGCCTGGGTGCGCGTCGGTTCGGAGATTTTTGCCGGAGTCGGGCTGATGCTAATGGCCGGAATTTTCTCCGGCTTTTGGCCCCGCTTGGGCGCTTTCGCCAAAATCATTCTGGCCAGCGCGCTGATGGGCTGGCTGGTCTGGTGGCTTCAGCCGCTTAATATTATTCTTTCGGTCTTTATCGGTTTGGCGGTCTACGCCGTGCTGGTTCTCACTTTTAAAGTTATTTCCCGACAAACCATCCGCGAAGTGTTAAGCCGGGATAAGTAATTGCTTGATTAAGCGATTTTTGGTAAAATATAGCCGTAACAGTTTACTGGTTTATCGGTTAATTGGTTTACTGGTCCGAACAAATTAACTATTAAACTAATAAACAATTAAACTTTTTTATGGACTTTTCCAAAATGCGCAACTTCCTTTTCCTGGCTTTGCTGGCGGTGGTGACCGTCGCTTTTCTTTGGATAATTAAAACATTCGCCTATCCGATTTTTTGGGCGGCGATTATCGCGGCGATATTTTATCCGGTTTACAAAGCCATTGACCGAAAATTGAAAGTGCCCAATCTAAGCACGGCCATCACCATGATGATAGTTTTGGTTATTATCGTAGTACCGCTAACCCTGGCCAGTATTTTAGTGGTGGGAGAATCATTCGACCTCTACAACTCCATTACCAACAACAGCGGACACATTAACGAGAGCATTCGTCAGGCCGTGGAGTGGGTTAAAAACAACCCCTATACCGCTCAGCTGAACATCAACCAGGAGTTTTGGACGGAAAAATTTTCCGATTTGACCAAGGGCATCACCGGTTTTCTTTTGAACAGCGCCAAAGAATTTACGCAAAATTCCATCATTTTCGTGATCATGTTTTTCATCACTTTTTACACCTTATTTTTCTTTATCCGCGATGGCGAAAAATTGCTGAAAAAATTAATGCACCTCTGCCCGCTGGGTGATGACCATGAAAAAATTCTCTATGACAAATTCGCCTCAACCACGCGGGCGACCGTCAAGGGATCGCTGATTGTCGGCTTAATCCAGGGTACGCTGGGCGGGGCGATGTTCGCCGTGGCCGGCATAGACGGGGCGGTGGTTTGGGGTATTTTAATGGTGTTGCTCTCCTCGGTGCCGGGTATTGGGCCGTATTTTATCTGGTTGCCCGCGGCGCTTATCATGTTGTTGATCGGCCACACTTGGACCGGCATCGGCATGATCCTATTCGGCGCGCTGGTGATTGGCACGATTGATAATTTTCTGCGTCCGATTTTGGTCGGCAAGGATTCGCAGATGCACCCGCTGTTGGTGTTGCTGTCTACACTGGGTGGCATCGCCGTGTTTGGCATCTCCGGTTTTATCATCGGTCCGATTATCGCTTCGCTGATGCTGGCGTTCTGGGATATGTACGAACATTATTATCGGAAAGAGCTGGATAAAAATTAAAAAGAATAAATTTAAAATCCGTCCGCCTTAGGCGGACGGATTTTTAATTCTGGCCGAACGGCCGACGAGTCCTAATGTGTTGCGGGGCCCGGACTTGAACCGATTCACGAAAAATTGGATTAGCCGCCTGTGCGGCGCAAATACAAAAGGACAGTGTTAACTGCCCCTTCGCACTTCGTTGAATATATTGGACGAAGTGCGAAAATTTTACGAAACTGGGGGAGCTAATGTGTCCGCCTCCGGCGGACAAGATTAATCTTATATGGGCGGGCAAAAAGGAAGGGGTTGGGGGAGGGAATTTTTGCCCGCCCTTCTTCGCCCGCCCGTTTACCCGCCACAGCCCCGCCTCTGCGGGGCGACGGCTGGGCCTCTTTTCCGCCCTGGGGTGGTTTTTCGTATTCGCTATCGCGAATGCGCCGCCGGAAATTTTTTTAATTAACTGCCTGTTTTAAACTCCATCCGCCGTTGTTCAATTAGTTTCAACGATTGGATGAAAACATGATCTCGCAGACCACCTCTATAAGTTGTCGTCACATTTATCTCAACCCAATGCCCCAATAGGCCGTGCATATCAATAGACGTTCTAAGATGTTCATCTAGGGTGGCTGGTATCGAATTGCCTTCTCCATCGACTTTGAAACCGAGATGCCTTTTTGTCGCGTCAAGATCAACACGATTGATCCACCCTTGCAAAATCTCAAAATGGTCGCCATCTATTTCCTGAGTCGTCTCTGCATCATCGGCTAGGGCAGTAAATTGTTTTTTATCTTCAAATTTTATCGTTGTGGTAGTGTTGCCTGGTACGCCACAGGTAAATTCATCCCCCGTTTGCTCAAGCGGATTTATAACATTTGTAACTGATTTAATGAACTCTGAATTTTGTAAAAGCTCGATTTTTACCTGATCACCAATTTCTGTCATAAGCTGGGGTGATAAAGTTTTTAATTCGGTAGCACCTTTTTGCTGAACCAAAGTAAACACCATCACAATCAAAACTCCCAAATTAATAATACCTTGATAGTCATTTAATGATTTAACGGATTTAAAGACAATCTTAACTCTTTTTTTGAATGAACCTTTTTGAAACGCTTCAATCAATATCTGAACGTCCTTTGGACTAAAATTGATTTTTTTATGTTTTGATAATATTCGCGTCGCAATCAAAATAGCATCTTCGAGCCCAATAATTTCATTTTTCAAAGCGCTTATTTCCATCGTGCCATTAAAAGATGGACCCTTATAAGCAAGGTCGAATAAATAATCGGGAAATTGTCTTGCCGGAAAAAGCGTATCGTTCATAAAATTCCTATAAATTTGGGCGGCGGATGATCAGGCCGCCGCCGCCGTGATTAACTCCTATTGTAGGGCGACTGGTTCGTGGGTTGTAAACTAATCCCCAACTCATATGCTTTTGCCCTTATCGCTTCTTCGGTCCTACCCAACTTAAGTCCAATTACTCTGGTTGGGGTGTTCTTCTTAGCCAGTATCCTCAACTGCACTACTTCTTGGGCAGTCCATTGTTTACCAGTATTCCTTGTGTAGAATACCATATATTTAGTTGTTTTTTTAACGCATCTATGATATATTTAAAATACCTCAGATGGTTCTGCAGACACAAAGCTGTCCCGACTATAGGCTATACCATGGTTTTTAGCGAACAGCGTCCGCAGATATATTATGCCTTAACCTCCGCTCGAACGGAGGTTTTGGTTTTTTGTTTTTATTTTATTTTTTTATCTAACTGGATTACAAATATTTTGCCAAAGTTTGGGTGACTAATTTCTTGCGGCAAATATTGCCCAGACAATTCATTGCATTTTAAATCATAATTTGAAAAAAACGATCTGCAGGTTACTCCTCCCGATGTTTTATTTTCAGAATGCGTAATGGTAAACCGGCCGTTTACTTCATTGTTAGAAAATAAAAATCCTATTGAATTTTCTTGTTTATTATAAAAAAGGACTACAAATTTAAAACCTTCGATATTGTTGCGGTGGTAAAAGCCGGAATTAAAACCAAAACTGTGTGCCTTATTTATACTGATATTATTATTACTCAACTTAGTGCCTGTTTTTGTGAATTGTTCAAATTGAGATATATCCATATAGATTTTTTAAATTTAAAATTTAACCTTATTATTATAGCACAAGTAAAGAAAAATTGTCAAGCAATTAATCGGGCGAATATTTTACAACTTGCCCAGATTTAGATATTCCAACAATTTATTTGCCCCAATACTATAACATAAAGAAGTAAATTTGTCAATAGGAGATTATTAAAATATGACTATTTAGCTTAAAATAAACAAAAAACCGCAACATCGAGCGGTTTATTTTGCTACTCTGTGGATAACTTTTCATTTGGCGTCTCTACAAACTACGTAGTGCAAAAACTCTAAAGTGTTTTCCGCTTTATAATCACGGCCGCTGTCCGCTTTAAATCTATTGTATTTTTTGGTAAAAAAACCATATTTTCCGCGTACGCCCATAATTTCCTTAATATCGCCTGGCGTCATTAAACCCTCATTATTGTAACTCAAAAATATGTATTTTACATTTGCGTTATCAATCAAATCTTTAAACGCCTTTTTCACCTGCGGCCGAGAACAATAGGCGGATTTTTGATCTGCATAATCGCGTAGCCCTGTTTTTCCATGAATATTGGGACTATCATATTTTGCGATTGTTTCCAAAATGTGATAATTCGTCGCATACTGTCTTTGGTTATATGGCGGATCCAAATACAAGACGTCTCCTTTAACTGTCTTGATCAGCTTGTTTATATCTTCATTGTAAACTTTATGGTCCTGATCGTTGACGATTAACTCTGCTGGTTTCAATAAAAACAATTTTTGTGCTGACTTTTTTATTTGTTTTAAAAAAGCGCCATAAACAGAAGCGGTATTCGCGCATTTATCAACCGACTCAACCAGGCTTGTCAATAAAAAATAATATTCTCCATCCGTTATTATTTTCTTTTCTTTCCACCTCTCAATTCTCTGTCTTATGGCATCGCACTTTTTGCCATTTTCGTCGGAAAAATATTGCCGCTGCTCTTTTTTATTTTTGGTACCGCCGGGGCAATAATTTTTATATATAAATCCTTCTACTCCAACCATTTTGGACAAATAATCACATACTACATCTTTTCGCTCTGATAATTTTATATTTTTTAGTTCCGGCACGGTATCGACTAATCCTTCAAATTTTAGTACACGATGATTTTCTATATAATGTTTGTTTAAAACGTAGCTATAATATTGTAAGTCGTTAGAAATTATACTATACCCTTTCTTTTTAAAATACGCGCCCACCGCACCAGTACCAGCGAATAGGTCACAAAAAACATGGCTGTTCTTATCTACGACTTTGTTAATTGATTCTTCCAAAAATTTGAGCAGGGATAATTTTGAACCAATATAATTCATATTTATTCTGTTTCTTCTGGATATAATTTTTTAAATACTTGTTCTACAGCCTCATTTGCTGACAGCTCGCTTATCTTCCTTACAATAACCTTTCTATATTCAACCGGATCATACTGGTAACACCCTTTGCACCCCAATTCCTCAGAATAATTTTCATCCCCTACATAAAAATCATACGGGTTGCCTTTAATATTTTTTGCGCTCCAGCGTCTGTTAGTTTCCTTACATTTTTTACAAATTTGTCTTTTAATATCATTAGCCGCTTTTGAAAGTGGTTGAAAATCAGCTATTTTTTGCGCTGCTAAATTTGAAAGTCTATGGTCATCTTTTCTGCCAGCCTTATGGTCAATTTCAATCTTTGTGTTTTCAGAATTACCATTAACTCCCAACATTACACAATTTTGCGTTTTATAAAAATCTTTTATATCTTTTCTAATGTTTTGATTTAAAATTTTTTTATTGTTGAACCCAGATAAACGAATTCTGTCGATAGAATTTCCATTTGTTTTACTTTTATCAAATTCAACAATATATTGCTTTGCCAAACTAGAATTAGCCCGACACCAACTTCCACCATTTCCAAGTTGAAGTTGTTTGTATTTACCAACGAATTCTAATACCGAAACCCAACGACTTATACCTTTTTGGCTGGGCATTCCAAGTTCTAAAAATAATTCCTTTTTTGTCATATTAATATTTGAAAATTAGAATGTATTCGTGTTTAAAAATATAATAATCACTGGAAAGAGCCCGGTAGCGCCAAATAGCTTCTTTGTTTAACTTAGCGCGGTTACCTTCCATATTCTTTATAACAATACTTTTAAGAACTAGGCCCAACTTCATCATCTCATTTATACAGTAAAAATTCAAAGGAATCCACCGACCTTGAGAATATTTATCACCGATAACTACCACAACATACCGTCCATGTTCCAAAATCGATAAAGTGTTTTTAACAACTTTTGCGAATTTATCCAAAAAATCTTTTAAAGAAACGGCATTTGAGAGATCCTCTTTTTTATCACTAAACTTGACAATATCAGCATACGGCGGGTGCAGTATCGCCAGTTGCACGAATTGTCTACGGTGCTTCTTCAAGGCTTCCTTAACACTATCAAAAGTCTTTTCCTTAATGCTATCACCTGATATAAATTCAAAAAAATTCTTTTTTGAGTCAATTTTCCCTCTGACAAATTCAACCATCTTGGACTGGATATCCACGCCCACACAATTACGGCCCAGTGTTTCGGCTTCAAAAGCGGTAGTACCACTGCCAACGAAAGGATCAAAAATAACATCATTTTTCTTAGTGTACCTTAAAATTAATTGGCGAGGAATTTGCGGAACAAAATTTCCGTGATAAAAATTACTATGTTTACCTGTTTTGTCCCTCTCACTAATTAACCACAAACTATCTGTCCAAATTTCCGAACTTTTCCAATTGTCCAAATCGACGTCATTAAATTTGGGCATATCAATTTAATAAATCATCCACCTTAACATCTAGCGCCTTGGCAATCTTTGAAATTGTATCAACCGTCGGATTGGTATTGGCCCCTGATTCAATTTTAATAATCGTGTTATAGGTAACATCGGCCAATTTGGATAAACGATCCTGCGAAACGCCAATTTTATTACGGTACTTTTTTATATTTTCAGCGATAACAGATTTGCCACTTGACGACATAGTAATAGATTACTATAATTATATTATTAGTATCCGACCACCCATAATCTGTTGTGATTATATCAAAAAATCAACCATCCGTAAAATCTCAAGGGAGCTACAATTGCGCGCGCACGGGAGGGTGGGGCAAGCGCAAAACGGTTCGGCGGCGCATTCGCGATAGCGAATACGAAAAACCACCCCAGGGCGGGAAAGTGGCCCAGCCGTCGCCCCGCAGTGGCGGGGCTGTGACGGGTAAACGGTCGGGCGCGTGAGGGCGGGCCACGCCAAAGGCGGACGGGCAAAAATTCCCTCCCCCAACCCCTTCCTTTTTGCCCGCCCATATAAGATTAATCCTGTCCGCCGGAGGCGGACACATTAGCTCCCCCAGTTTCGTAAAATTTTCGCACTTCGTCCAATATATTCAACACATTAGGACTCGCCGACCGTTCGGCCAGAATTTGGTAAGGTTTTTTCCACAACCACGCCACTTTTTGGCCAGCGAGGCGGCGGTTCGTGGTCGCCACGGGCGACCCGGGCGTAAATACGCCCGCTAATTTTTTCCACATTTCGCGACAGCGAAAAACAAAGCCAATTTTCACCACGCTTTACATTTAACCCAAGGAGTATGAAAATCAAATATTTTCTCTATGCCCGAAAGTCCACCGAGGACGAGGAACGCCAAGTAATGAGCATAGAGGCGCAATTGTCGGAGTTGGCTGATTATGCCAAACGCGAAAATATTGTTATCGCCGAGAAATTTATAGAAAGCAAAAGCGCAAAGAAACCCGGGCGAGAAATTTTTAATGAAATGATAGAAAAAATCCACAACAGCAAAGAGCCAATAGGAATTATGGCTTGGCATCCTGATCGTCTCGCCCGAAACAGCATGGACGGCGGGCAGATAATCTACCTCGTGGACACGGACAAGATAGTTTCTTTGCGCTTTCCCACTTTTTGGTGCGAGCCAACTCCGCAAGGTATGTTTATGCTTCAAGTGGCTTTCGGGCAGAGTAAATATTATTCCGATAATTTATCGGAAAATGTAAAGCGTGGTTTTCGCCAAAAACTCAAGCGTGGCGAGTGGCTAAACATGGCTCCGTTTGGCTATATCAACAATCCCAAAACCCGGAATATTGAGCCCGACCCGACAAAAAGCAGAATCGTATTAAAAGCGTTTGAGGAATTTGCCACCGGACAGCATACATTGGAGAGTTTGGCGCACCGCTTGAGTTTTTGGGGCGTGGTGGGCAAGTACGGAAAAAACTTTGTAAAATCGCAAGTCCAAGCAATGCTTACGAACCATGCCTATCTGGGGCTTATTAAATTCAACGGAGAGCTGTTTGAAGGCAAATTTCAACCAATTGTTCCCATGGCGACTTTTGAAGCCGTGCAAGCGATATTAAAGAACAGGGCCAAGCCGAGAAAAAGCAAAAAACTACATAATTTCCCTTTCCGTGGGCTTATGACTTGCGGTGAGTGCGGAGCCGCCATAACCGCGCAATATGCCCACGGAAACGGAGGCACATATATTTATTATCGCTGTACTAAACGGCTTGGCCCCTGTTCGCAAAAATATTTGCGTCAGGATCAAGTGACCGAGCAGATTAAAGAACGGCTTCAACAAGTCGCCATCGCTGATGAAACAAAAGAGTCAATGCTGGCCCGAGTGGCGCAATGGGAAAAAGAGAACAATTCGTCGCAAGAAACCTACGCCCAAAATCTACAAGGCCAAACAAAAGACACGGAGCAAAAATTGGACAGACTAGTCAACGCTTTTTTAGATGGCAGTATTGAAAAAGAAACATATCTGCTAAAAAAGGAGGAATTGATAAAAACAAAAACAGACCTTGCGGAACGAAAGTCTGATTTTGGGCGTAGGGGGAACAATTGGTTTGAACCAATCCGCGATTTTATTTTCACGGCCCACCACGCGGAAAAATTGGCTTTGTCCAACGATTTGACCGAGATCAAATCGTTGGTGGAAAAAATTGGAACGAACCGCCGCCTCGCTGGCCAAAAAGTGGCGTGGTTGTGGAAAAAACCTTACCAAATTCTGGCCGAACGGTCGGCGAGTCCTAATGTGTTGCGGGGCCCGGACTTGAACCGGGAACCTTCGGGTTATGGGCCCGACGAGCTGCCAATTGCTCTACCCCGCTAT
>JAQTYG010000018.1 GCA_028688375.1 Patescibacteria group bacterium
TCCCTCGGCTTCGCTGCGCTCCGCTCGGGATGACACGAGACGATGCGTTAATCAAATTATCTAGCGGACCAGAATAAACGATCTCTCCGCCATGCTTGCCGGCGCCCGGGCCGATATCCACCACCCAATCGCTGGCCAGAATCGTATCCTCGTCGTGTTCGACCACGATAATGGTATTGCCGATATCGCAGAGATTGCGCAAAGTTTTTACCAGCTGTTCATTGTCTTTTTGGTGAAGTCCGATAGTCGGTTCATCCAGCACATACAAAGCGCCGACCAGACGGGTGCCAACCTGGGAAGCCAGCCGAATGCGCTGGGCTTCGCCGCCGGAGAGCGAGCCGGCCCGGCGCGCCAGAGTAAGATAATGCAGGCCGACGTTGAACATAAAATCCAGGCGGTTGTTGATTTCGCGGATTACGGCGCCGGAAATTTCCTTTTCTTTTTCCGCCAGATTTTTTTCCAGATGGCCGAAAAATTCCCGCGCTTCGGAAATGGTCATGGAAGCGATTTCCCAGATATTTTTACCGTAAACGCGCACGCTCAAAGCGTTATCGTTCAATCGTTTGCCGTTACACTTCGGACAAATCTCTTCACTGAATAATTCTTTGGTACCCAGCCCGGTGCAGGCCTCGCAGTAGCCGTACGGACTGTTGAAACTGAACAGGCGCGGTTCAATTTCCGGAAAACTGAAGCCGTCGTGCGGGCAGGAATACTGGGTGCTGAAAATTCTTTCTTCTTTGCCCGGGAAAATCACGCCGACCAGGCCGTTGGACAAATCCACCGCCGTGGCGATTGATTCGGAGAGGCGCTGGCCCGTTTCTTTGTCGGTGGTTAATTTTTCCGCTTTGTCGTACAGAATCCGGTCCACCACCACTTCAATGGTATGCTTATTATTTTTTGACAGAACAATCTGCTCGCGCAAACTGTGAAATTTTCCGTCGATACGCACTTCGGCAAACCCGGAATTATATAAATCGTACAGCATCTGGTAATACTCGCCTTTCCGGCCACGGACGACCGGCGAGAGAACAACCAGCTCGCGGATATTTTTTCCGCTGGTGCCGGCCAGCGCCACAATCTGTTCATTGATTTCGTCCGACGTCATCCGTTCAATTTTATGTCCGCAAATAGGGCAAAACGGCGTACCGACGCGGGCGTACAGCACGCGCAGATAATCGTAAATTTCGGTGATAGTGGCCACGGTAGAACGCGGATTGGCGCTGTGGGCTTTCTGGTCAATGGAAATGGCCGGAGACAACCCCTCAATTTCATCTACGTCCGGTTTTTGTATTCCGCCCAAAAATTGCCGGGCATAGGCGGACAAAGATTCCACATAACGGCGCTGGCCTTCGGCAAAAATCGTATCAAACGCCAAAGAGGACTTGCCCGATCCGGACAGCCCCGTGAAAACGATCATTTTATTGCGCGGGATTTCTAAATTTATGTTCTTTAGATTATGTTCCCGCGCGCCTTTGATTATGATTTTATCCTGCATGTGTCCAAGTAAAAAAGCCAAAAGCCCCGGCATCTTGCGATACTAGGGGGTCTATGAATACTACACTGAAAAGCGACCGCTGTCAACCATTGACATCCTCGGCCATTTGTGCTATCTTAATCTGTCAGCAGGATGTTCCCTGACAATCTATAAACTCAACAAAGCCGGAGGGATCCGGTGAACCAAGGAGAAAAAGGATGAAAAGCGTAATGATAGTATTCGTGTTTTTTTTCGTGATGGCGTTCGCGGGAAAGGCTAAGGCGGAAGACGGCAAACTTCCGTTGGACAAAAACGAGGAGGCGTTCCTCGTGGCGCCGTGCCCTCCGGGGCAGGAGGATATATGGTGTGTGGCAATCAAAAATAAAACGTTGTCAGAACCGGAGTGGGAATACCGTCTTTCAACACACCGGGCCGATGACACCGAGCCGTTTGGCTTCGTCAGGGTACTTAAGGCGCGGATCGAGACAATTACGGTGATAGCCCCGAGGCATGTCCGGGTGTCCCCTGGTGAAATCATGAAAGCCTACAACGGTAAACCGATTAAACATGTTACTGTCGGGCTAAACCGGTTTCAGGGATACACCGAGACCAAGACATTGACTGCGGCCCGCACCGGCTCAAAAATTGTTTTCTCCGTTAGCAGCGAGCAGACGCACCATGAACTGAGCTACATTTACATCACCTCGCTCCTCATCATATTGTGCGGCGCTTTTGCCATCGCGTTATTTATCAGAGATGGCGCGTTCGTTATTATGCTCATGACAATCGCCATGTTAGTGTTCAGCAGTCTTGTCGTTCTCCTTTCAAGTAGCTGGATACAGGCGTGTGTGCCTATGGCCGTATATATTCTCGGTATCATACTTGGGAAAATAGTCAGACGTTGGCACCGAACAACGCACAAACCCGCAAGCAATCCCTCCTAGCCCTATTCAGGGCAGACAGCTCCTTAACGAAAAGGACCGAGATCCTCATCTCGGTCCATTTTTATTTTCTGTTTTTCTGTTCAACTCTTTTATCTCATCTCTAAGTATTGCGGCGAGCTCGAACTCCAGATTCTTGGCCGCTTCGCGCATTTGTCTTTCTTTATCTTTTATAATTTCTTCAACCGGCCGGGCGTCGCCCATCATATCTAATTTCACAATCGTTTCATCTCGTTTTTGTTTTAATGTTTTAATGTTTTTGTGTTTTGATGAACTTATCCCGAATTCCTCTAAAATATTTCTAATATTTTTTTCAATCGTTTTCGGCGTAACGCCGTGTTCCTTGTTATACGCCAACTGAATTTTACGGCGGCGTTCGGTCTCGTGCAAGGCGCGCTTAATGGAACCGGTTATCTCATCGGCATATAACACCACTTGGCCGTTCACATTTCTGGCGGCACGGCCGATGGTCTGAATCAGCGAGGTGGTACTGCGCAAAAATCCTTCCTTATCCGCGTCCAAAATCGCGACCAAAGATACTTCGGGCATATCCAAACCCTCGCGCAACAAATTCACGCCGACAATCACATCAATTTTGCCGAGACGCAAGTCGGTGATTATCTCAATGCGCTCAATCGTATCAATACCGCTGTGAAGATATTTCACTTTTAATTTCTTTTTTTCCAGATACTCGGATAAGTCCTCCGCCATTTTTTTGGTCAGCGTGGTCACCAGCACCCGTTCGCCCATTTTGATGCGCTCGTCAATGCGAACAAGCAAATCTTCAATTTGAGACAACTGTCGGCCATTGACATCCCGAGCGAAGTCGAGGGATCCCTCCGGCAACGCCGAAGCGATTCCTCCACTCCGCTTCGCTTCGGTCGGAATGACAACGGACGAACCGCCTGTTACCGGACGGATAATCACCTCCGGGTCAATTAAACCGGTCGGACGAACAATCTGTTCGGCTACTTGGTCGCTCACCCGGATTTCATATTCATCCGGCGTGGCAGACATATAAATCGTTTTATCGGTTTTACCTTCAAACTCGGCATAATCAAGCGGACGATTATCTCTGGCCGAAGGCAATCGAAATCCGTGTTCAATCAAAACATCTTTGCGTGATTTGTCGCCGGCATACATCCCGCGAATTTGCGGCACGGTGACATGCGATTCGTCAATCACGGTTAAAAACCGCCCTTTCTCCCCGGTTTTCTCCGTGCTGTACAAAAAATAATCCAGCAAAGTGAAGGGCGGTTCGCCGGCACTGCGCCCGTCAAAATGGCGCGAATAATTTTCAATGCCATTGCAGTAGCCGATATTCTTTATCATTTCCAAATCGTAATTGGTCCGGCGTTTCAGGCGTTCATATTCCAGAATTTTTCCTTCTTTTTGAAATTTTGCCAGTTGTGATTTTAATTCCTCTCGGATTCCTGCAAAAGCTTTTTCCCGACCCGACTCTCCAACCACATAATGTTTGGACGGAAAAAGCCAGAGATCCTTCGCCCCGCTCGGGATGACACGTCTTGTTACGGGGTCAATCGCTTCAATGTAATCAATCTTCTCGGAAATGCCGAAACGGTAAATTTTTTCCTCATTGACCGGCATTATTTCAAACACCTGACCGCGCAAACGGAAACAGCCGCGCGTCAAATCGGTATTCGTCCGCTCAAATTGCATGGCAATCAACTGCTTAAGCATTTTCTGGCGGTCCATTTTATCTCCGACCGATAAATGCAGGACGATTTTTTCATATTCCTTGGGCGAGCCCAAACCGTAAATGGCGGAAACCGAAGCGACAATAATTACATCGCGGCGCGTAAGCAGGGCCTGGGTACAGGCATGGCGCAGGCGGTCAATCTCGTCGTTAATCATCGCCTCTTTTTCAATGTAGGTATCAGTGTTCGGCAAATACGCTTCCGGCTGATAATAATCATAATAGGAAACAAAATATTCCACCGCGTTCTCGGGAAAAAATTCACGGAACTCGTTGCAAAGCTGGGCGGCCAGGGTCTTGTTGTGGGCAATCACCAGCGTCGGCATCTGGGCTTGTTCAATCACGTTAGCAACGGTGAATGTTTTGCCCGAACCGGTAACACCAAGCAGGGTTTGTTTGTCAAACCCCTTTTTTAAACCATCGACCAATTGGTCGATGGCCTTTGGCTGGTCGCCAGCCGGCTTATATTTTGCTTTCAATTTAAATTTCATTCATCTTTATTATTTAATCCGAGCTCAAAAGGAATACGCCTAATTTTATCTTCAATGATTTTTATTTTTTTCTTGTAATCTTTTTCTCGAGGGTTCAAAGCGGACTTTTGGCCTTCCAAACTTTTTTGTTTTGCCACAATCAAATAATTTATATCTCTTTCTTCATTCATACAATTACATTAATTTGTCATCCCCGTCCTCGCTTTCGCGAGGATAAACTCCAGCGGGGATCCACAATCTGGATTCCCGATCAGGTCGGGAATGACACAAAATATCAAAATATTTTATCCGCCCCGACCGTAACAAGCAAGGTCAGAAACGCGGAAATTATTATGCCGCCGAGGACATAGGGCCATGCCTTGCGAAAAGGAATGCCGAAAACAAACGCCGCCAACGCTCCGGTCCACGCGCCGGTCATGGGCAGGGGGACGCCGATAAAAATCATCAAGCCGATTAACCCGTATTTTTGATAATCGCCGGCGAATTTTTCCTGGGCGCGATGCAGAGCTTTGAGCCAACCCTTGGAGAGCAGGCCGGATTTTTTATCCACATATTCGTGGAAGCGTTTGGCAAAAAGTAAAATAATCGCGGCTGGAATTGAATTGCCGACCACCGATAATAAAATCGCTTTCCAGATGGGAAAATGAAAAGCCAAAACCGCCACCGGAATGGACAGGCGCAGTTCTCCGATCGGAGTCATGGCCATTAAAATCGTGGCAATCTCCGGCGGAAAAGTAGAAAAAAACCGAGTAATTGATTCAAGCATAATAAAATTTACTTACAATCTATTCTACCAACAAAAAGCGCGCCTAGCAAGGCGCGCTTTTTTTATTTTAATGTGGTAACGACACTCGCTCGGCGAAATGTCTTTCGCAAGCGGTGTCGGACGACTCCTGCGGTCGTCCGCACCTCTCTCGCTCGCCGCGCAACCCCTGCGGGGGCCAAGCTTGCGCGGCTCCGCGACGTTGCTCAAGACAATTCAGCCGAGCTCGTTTATTTTTAATACATGCCATTCATGCCTCCCATACCTTGCGGCATACCGGCGCCGTGGTCATGTTCTTCCTTTTTCGGGATATCGGTGACCACTGCTTCGGTGGTGAGGAACATTCCGGCGATGGAAGCGGCATTTTGCAGAGCGCTTCGGGTGACTTTGGCTGGGTCAATAATGCCGGCTTTCACCATATCTTCATATACGCCCGTCGCGGCGTTATAGCCATAGTTGCCGGAACCCTTTTTTACTTCTTCCACAATTACCGAACCGTCAACACCGGCATTCTGAGCGATCATCCGGAGCGGTTCTTCCAGCGCCCGGCGCAAAATGCCGACCGCCACTTTCTCTTCATTTTCCAGATTCAAATTATCTAACGCTTTGACCGCGCGAAGCAACGCCACGCCACCGCCGGCGACTACGCCTTCTTCCACCGCCGCCTTGGTGGCGCCGACCGCGTCTTCAATGCGGTGTTTCACTTCTTTCATTTCCGTCTCGGTGGCCGCGCCGACTTTGATGATAGCCACGCCACCGGCCAGTTTAGCCAGGCGTTCCTGCAATTTTTCTTTGTCAAAATCGGATTTGGTTTCTTCAATTTGTCTTTTGATTTGCGCCACGCGGTCTTTGATGGCCGACTCGTCACCTTGTCCTTTGACAATGGTGGTAAATTCTTTAGTGGCGATGACCTTGTGCGCCCGACCCAGGTCTTCCAATTCAACGCTGTCCAATTTACGACCGATTTCTTCGCTAATAACTTTTCCACCGGTGAGCACGGCGATATCGGCCAACATTTCTTTGCGTCTGTCGCCAAAACCCGGGGCTTTCACCGCCAAAACATTAAAAGTACCCCGCAATTTATTGACCACAAGCGTGGCCAAAGCTTCACCGTCCAAATCTTCAGCGATAATCACCATCTCTTTTTTTCCGCCCTGCGCCACTTTTTCCAACAATGGCAAAATATCGTGAATGGAAGAAATCTTTTTGTCCGTAATTAAAATTTGCGCGTCGGCGTACTCGGCTTCCATCCGTTCGGCGTTAGTAATCATGTAATGCGAAACATAACCCTTGTCAAAACGCATGCCCTGTACGGTTTCAATCTCCATGCCGAAGGTTTGCGATTCTTCCACGGTAATGACGCCATCCTTACCCACTTCTTTCATCGCGCCGGCAATTTTCTCGCCAATCTCTCTATCGTTGGCGGAAATAGCCGCCACATTGGCAATAGCGCTCTCTTCTACCGGTTTAGCGATGTTGTCTTTTATTTCTTTGACAATCGCTTCCACGCATTTATCAATCCCGCGCTTCAGGGCGACCGGATTGGCGCCGGCGGTAACATTTTTTACGCCTTCGGTCACGATCGCTTGCGCTAACACCGTGGCGGTGGTGGTACCATCGCCGACATCGTCGTTGGTTTTGCTGGCGACCTCTTTCACCAATTCCACGCCGGCATTTTCAAATTTATCCTCCACTTCAATTTCTTTGGCTACAGTCACGCCGTCTTTGGTGATGGTCGGCGCGCCATAACCCTTATCCAAAACCACATTGCGCCCTTTCGGACCCAAAGTGACTTTAACCGCGTTGGCTAAAGTGTTGACGCCTTTCAAAAGCTTATGACGAGCGTCTTCGCTGTACAATATCTGTTTAGACATAGAATTAGAAGTTAGAATTTAGAATATTGAATTATAAATTTCGAATAAGAATGCGTTCGAAATATGTTGAGGACTATCGCGGAATTCCGGCGTCATAGCCGGAATGAGCGTAAGGGCGGCGAGCCCGCAGGCGAGCCGACCCGTGTCCGAAACATTTTTCGGACGCATTCTGCCAAAAAAGAAAAGATTAATCAATTAACGCGACAACGTCGCTTTTATCCTCCTCTTTACCGACATACAAAATCTTATATTCCTGTTCGTCGGCGCCCCGGCCGGTTTTTATTTCTTCTCCGCCCCATTTTTTATACAAAATTTTATCGCCAACTTTCAAGCCGAGTTTAGCGATATATTCACCGTTGCCCACAGCCACAATCGTGCCCTCGGCCTTTTTTTCTTTATCAATAGTATCCGGCAAAACAATACCGGAAGCGGTAATTTCTTCCTCCTTATTCGGTAGGACCAAAATGCGGTCTCCCAATGGTTTGATATTCATAAGTTTGAATTAAATAAGATTAAATTATCACTCTTTTA
>JAQTYG010000019.1:0-5276 GCA_028688375.1 Patescibacteria group bacterium
AACTCTGATTTGACACGATCCACCTCTCTTTCTTTGGTGACGTCGCGAAAAACCACCACACAGCCGATAATTTTACCCGTCTTGTCTTTCAAAGGCGCGGCGCTGTCGGCTACGGAAATGCGCCGGCCGGTTTTGCTGATTAGGACAGTGTGGTTGGCCATCTTTCCCGGCTGGCCGGCAGAAATTGCTTTAACAATAAATTCATCGCTTTTTACGTCCGGAGCGCTCTCTGTTTCGCGCACAAATTTCAAAATCTCATCGTATCTTTTGCCGACGGCTTCGGCGATGGTAAAACCGGACAAGTCCGCCGCCACCTGATTAAACAAAATAATTCTATAATTTTCATCGGTAACAAAAACGCCGTCGCCGATGCCGTGAATAATGGTATTTATTTTATCCCGCTCTTTTTCGGAATTTCCCTTCTCCTCTTCTATGTCTTCCAAAATATTTAAAATCGCCTTTTTTTGATCTTCCAAATCTTTGGCTTTTTGACCGATGACCTCTGTTTGCTCTTTAACTTTTTTCTCTATATCGGCTCGTGACATCTTCACATCTTCAACCAGCAAACTGAAGGAGTGAGCCAAATCACCGATTTCATCATTGGATTCGGCGCTGACTTGGCGATCTAAATTTCCGCTTTTGATTACCAAAATATCTTCATTTAATTTTTTAATCGGCCTGACAATGAAACTGGATGCGGAAATTCCGATCAAAAGCAGCAAAATCATGACAATAATGACGGCGATCAGATTGTAATAAACCAACCGACTAAGCGGAGCCAGCGCTTCCGTCGAATCCCGCACCACCACCACCGACCAGCCCAAACCTTTGAAATCCCTGTAACCATCGGAGGCGGCATAGGAAAAAAATTTATTGGCACCGTTCAAATCACCGATATAATAATCCGAATGATTCTGGGCACCAAGGTTAAACGGTTCCAAAATTTCCTGGCTATTCGATAAACCGCCGAACCCGTTTTGCCGAGAATAAATCAAACGGCCATCGGCAGTCAACAGGTAATCGTCAATCACTCCGGCCAGCTTGGTGTCAGCTTCATTGAAGGTGTCGAAAATGTCTCGCGGGTTGTAAATTGACTTGATAACGCCCAAAAAATTTCCGTTAGCATCGTCCACCCGAATGCCCAACTCCAAAGCATAATAGCCGGAGCTCTCATCATAGGTGATGTCGCCGACGTACAACCCCTGTTCTTTGGCTCTCTGCCACCACTCCTCATCCGCCTGGTTATAATCGGATGTTTTACCGGTAGCCGCCACCACGGCGCCGTATTCATTGGTAACAAAAAATTCCGGAAAAATAGCGTATTCGTATTTATCATTATAAAATTTAATTCTGGCCTTTAAACCATCGGTTAATTTATTTTCAATAATCGTCCGCATAAACGGCGTGAGAACGCCTTTAGGCGCCGCCAACCACTTCTTGTCTTGTTCGCCGATATATTGATTAATGTCGCTCAACTGCCGAAACTCCTGATTGGAATTTTTCAGAGCGCCGACTAAATCGGTGTTGCTTTGAGCATAGGATTCCCAGCGTTCCAAACGATAAAAAATCGTACGGTCAACGGCGTTCATTCTTTCTTCGGCCAGCAAAACATTATAATTACCGACGGTTTCAACAATGGTGTTTCTCAAAAAATAATTAGTAATAACAAAACTGGACGCTGACCCCAGCACCGCTAAAACAAGAAAAAGAGAAACAAATTTAGCTCTTATTTTCATTTTTGTTATTTTCTAATTGTTTTTTTAATTCTACCATCTTTAGCTCACGGCCGACCATCAACTTGTTGGCGTGCTCGGATTCAGCCAATAATTTTTTTAATTTTTCCTCGGACTGCGCCAATTTTTCCGTTCTTTCTTTAACTTTTTTTTCTAAATTTTCATACAAATCGAGCAGACTGGCGGTGGACGAGGCGAGCGTCTTGGCAAGCACGTCGGTTTCGTCTTGGGTGGAAGCCAACTTTTCATTAAATTTTACGTTTAAATTACCTTGGCCGATTTTTTTTGCCACCTCCGTCAATTCTAGAATCGGCGAAGCGATCCTGCGAGACAACAACCAAACCATCAAGGTGGTTAGCAATACGACCAACGAGACAAAAACTATGGTGGCCCGAGCGACCGCTTTAACCGGCGCCAACAATTCCGCCAAATCAATCTTAACCACCAACCCCCAATTATTTTCCGGCAAGTAACGCGTTACCCCCAGCACCTCTTTTCCTCGATAATCAAGGGAAAAAACCGATTCTTCCTTTCCTTGCGCCGCCGCCTGAGCCGGTAGCGAGTTTGATTCGCCAATGCGGACCGAACGATTAAAAGCGGCCTGGGGATCAAAGCGGAGCGGATTTAAAAACAGAACAAAACCGCCCTTTTCGTCGTAAGAATACTTTTGGACAGATTTAGCCGCGCTTTCAGCCACACGCTGAACAACGAGCACTTCGCCGGTTTCTCCCAAGGTTTCCCTATCTTGAATTATGTCATATATTTTTTTTGCGTCAAACTCAAATATGACCACGCCGATAAAAATATCGGAAAAATCGTAAATCGGCGCGCCAACTAAAAAGCCATAATCTGCGCTATCAAGACGCGGATATACACCGGAAACAAATATTTCTTTTTGGCTATTGGCAAAAACTAAATTCCCAAAAATAGGAAATCTTTCGCCGACTGGCTGTCCGATTATCCCCTGTTTTTTGTTAAAAATTATCTTGCCGGCGGAATCAACAAAAATAATGTCGCCTATTTCCTCTCTCCTTTCCATCATACCAGCCGTCTCTTTGGTTAAAAAGTCAATCGCCTGTCGGTAATCAGCCGCTCCGGACTTCTCCGTTTGCCGGTAAAGAATCGGCAAATATTTTCGCACCTCCTGACTCTCCTGAGCGCTCCTTACTTCTTTGCGGATGCCGGCAAAATAGTCTTGTATTTCCGTTTTTCTTAAATCCGCCGTTGCCTCAAACGAGCGTTGTTGTACGTTCAACACTGTTTCGCGCATATTAGTATAACCCAATAAAGACACCAGCAACAGCGGTATTAAAGTAACGATTAAGAAAATGGCGGTCAATTTTTTTTGTAGATTCATAACAATTTTTTTGCTGTGGCCGGACTGCTTTCAGTACGAATAGACACAAAACCGATGCCTAAAAATACTAATAGGACGGCGGTGTGCAAGGCCATGGCAGAACTGATGTGACTAAATTGGCCGTAAAGAGCCGGAATGTTCGCAATATAGCCGATGATGGCCGAACAGCCGGTGAATACAATTATCGTCCCAAAAATTCGAGAAAGTTTTAATTCGCCCGATGGATTGCCGGTCAAATCGGACAAACCAACAATGGCAACCAGCACGAAATCCGCCATCGTTACCAATGACGGCCGACCCGGCGCGGTGGTATTTATCGCCCCGGACGGCTCTTCGATAATCAAATCTTCCACGCCGGTTTTGACGCCGGTAAAAATGGAAATGATCAAAGAAGACATGATCAAAAGTATGGAGAAATTAAGTAATATTGAAAGTAAATTCGCCCAATCATTGCGTTTACTGCCAAAATTTATAATTTTGAGATACAGAACCACGCCGCTAAAAACAAAACAGACAGCGGTGGTAAATTTCATGGTAACCAACTGCGGCAAAATGCTTTTCAAAAACTGAATGCCAAAAATCCACCCGGCCATTACGATTAAACCGACAAGGACCACTGCTGCGGCGATAATTTTAGAAATTCTATTAGCCATATTAACTTGGAACTTATTTACTTACCAACTTACCAACTTACCGACTTACTAACTTACTAACTTTCTAACTTACTGCTTATCAGTTTGCTTGCTCTCCCGCTTCTTCAGCCGTTCAATTTCCCCTTTCAATTCCGCCATTTTTAATTCCCGACCAAACATCAATTTGTTTGTTTTTTCCAATTCAGCCATTCTTTCCTGCAAATCTTTTTCCAATTTTTTCTGCTCGGTAATATCCCGAACTGTCGCCTGTAAAAATGTTTTATCGCCGATAGCGACTCGGCTCAACAAAACCGTGGCCGGGAAACTTGGCCCGCGCGCTTTTTTATGAATCCATTCAAAAAAATTAGACCCCTCTTTCATCGCTTTCTCAATATTAATTTTGGCTTTAATCGCGGAAAACGCGCCATCCAATTGTTTTTCCGGCGAAACATCCCAAGGACCGAAAGAAATAAATTCTCTTTCGTCTTTGGCGCCGAAAAGTTTAATGGCTGATAAATTTCCGGAAGTAAATTTCCAATCAGGCGGTTCTAAAATCATAATCGCGTCCCGCGATAAATCAAACAATGACCGGTATCTAAGCTCGGCTTGTTTAATCGCGGCTTCATCTTTTAAACGTTCGGTGGCATCACGAAAATTTCCCACTAAAAACATCCTGTTTCCCATCGGTACGATGGCGGAACTGATATCAGCGTAAAAAATACTGCCGTCTTTTCTTTTTACCGGCAAACCAAGCGCCGTTTTTATCTTGCCTTGAGCCATTTCGCCGAACTGGCTTAACACCTTTGGCAAATCCGCCAACGGATGTACATCTTTTACTCCTATTTTTATTATTTCCGCTTCATTATAGCCGAGCATCTGGCGAAAGGTCTTGTTGGCGGCGACAAAAGATTGAGTAGTCGTGTCGCTCACCACTATGCCGTCTCGTGAACCGTCAAAAAATGCCTTATAATCCAACGACGCAACGGGTGGTTCGTCGTCGACGCTCTTTTTTAACAAAGACGAAAAAGGCGGGCGCTTCACGACACCGGACGCGCTATTTTCCGTATTTTTCGATTGTCTTTGAAACAAGGCCATAAAATGAGGGGTAAACTTTTAAGCGACAACTTTTTGCTTACTTCTAACCCAGTACAACCACGACAACACCAACAATAGAATGACGGCTGTAATCATGGAAGAAGCCAGACTGAAAGACTTATAAACCGATACCCAGAAATTCTTTTCGATGGTGAACGAGCCGATCGGACTGGGCGGACTTTTAATCTTAGCCGCACTATTCATACCCACGGCGTAAATAGTGTGCTCGCCCGGGGCTAATTCCACTGTGTCCTGCGAATGGTTCACTCGCCAGATACCCTGGCTGTCTGCCACTGTCTTATAAACCAGCGCTTCGTTACTATGAATGTATACCACTACTTCTTCGTTGGGTTGCGCCGTACCGCTAAAACTCAAAATGTCGTTGGCCGCCGCTGCCGCCACTGTGGTAATTTCCGGCACCGGCAAAGAGCTGATTTCTACCGCTTCATTATTCGTCCG
>JAQTYG010000019.1:5376-7033 GCA_028688375.1 Patescibacteria group bacterium
CTACTTCGGTAAAAACCGCTTTTACCGTGTGTACAGAATTCATGACTACCGTCAAAGGAGAGATACTGCCGGAGCTTGAGCCGTCCAAAATCCAATGGTCAAGCATCCAACCACTGGCCGGAGTGGCGGTAATGTCTACGCTAGTATTTTCCAAATACGAATGGCTACCGACTGCCGGACTGACCGAACCGGAACCGGTCGAAGCTTGAATAGTGAGATTGTGATATACCGGAGTGACTTCAAAAATCGCGGTCACAGTCATATCGGCGTCCACCACAACGTCAACCGAACTGGAAGTAGATAACGGCGCTCCATTTTTCTCCCAGCGGACGAAATCATAACCCGAATCAGGCGTTTCAGTGGCTGTTACCACAGTTCCGACATTATAGCTATGCGCGCCGACCGTCGGGTTGGTTGTTCCACCGGTTGAGGCGCTAATGGTCAAAACTTTCTGCGTTGGCGGCGATACAAATTCAGTAAAAACCGCTTTCAAGGTATGCGCGGCGCCCATGGCTAAGGTCAAAGGATTGATGCTGCCACCGGAGGACCCGTCCAAAGTCCAATGGTCAAAAACCCAACCGCTGGCCGGAGTGGCGGTAATGTCAACACCGGTATTTTCCGAGTAAGTATGAACGCCGGTCGCCGGGCTAGTCGAACCGGAACCGTCGGGTGTCTGTATAGTTAGATCGTAATTCACAATCGGCAAAGTTGTATTTCCGTTGATATCACCCGCCGTTGTTTCATTGCCATAATCATCAATCGCCCAAATTTTAAAATAATTTACCGCCAACATGTTCAGACCGGTAACAATGGTGGAAACCGTATCAATGCTGTTCAAACCAGCGTCATCGGCCGTACTCCATTTTTGCGCCGAATTAATTCTACCCAAGACATCATTCCGAGTTGTGCCGTGCCATATTTCAAAACGATTAAAATGGCTGTCGGCCAATCCGCTGGACCAATTCAGCGTGGCGGCGGTGGTGGTAATGGAATAAAAAGCAAAACCGGATAATCCGGTTGGCGCCAGAGTATCCACAAAAAAATCAGAAGACTCGTAGGAAATACTGGAATTGCCGGAACCATCAATCGCTCTCAAACGCACCCGCATATTGGATTTATCTTGGCCGATAAAATCAACACCCGCATCCCAAGTGATTGTTCGGTGGTTACCGGGAACGATATTCGGCCCGAAACTGCCGGACAAGCTGGTGGTAGGCACTACCCAAGTAATACCGCCGTCGGATGAAATATCCAAATAGACCGTATCGGTCGCCGACGTATCGGTTAAATTGTAAGTAATGACTACGATGTTGGAGCCGAGAGTTTGCTCCGGCGCTACATTGGAAAAAGACGGCGCGTTGGTATCAATGGCAAAAATAACCGGAGCGGTATAAGCGCTGCGATTGCCAAAATAATCCTCCGCCCACATTCTTATTTTCAGATCATTTCTTTCCTGGCCAGGATAATCCGTACCGGCATTCCAGTGAAAATTTTTCGCGCCAGCCGTTTGATTTAAACCGATGTCACCGCTGACTGTAGTGGAAGCTACCACCCAGGTGGTACCGCCATCATCAGAAATATCAAAGCCCACCACATAACAATTTTCCGATAAAGTATAGTCCACTCCCAATTCGGAAGAGCCGGAGATTTGCGCCGC
>JAQTYG010000020.1 GCA_028688375.1 Patescibacteria group bacterium
TTAATAAAACCAAAAGAAATGGCGTTCAGTTTGCCCGGATTAGTGACAAAACTATACAGCTCGGTGGAAAATTTATCCGCCATTAAACCATCGCGCATTACCATATATAAAGCGATCAGCACCGGCAACTGGATAAGCAAAGGCAAGCAAGAGGCGAACGGATTAACTTTATTGTCTTTGTATAATTGCATCAGGGCGGCGGCTTGTTTTTGCTGGTCGGCGGCAAATTCTTTTTTTACCGCCTCGATTTTCGGCTGGAGATCCTGCATGGATTTCTGCGCCCTGATAGACGAAGAAGTCAGAGGATAAACAATGACGCGGACCAGTATGGTGATAATTATAATAACCAAACCGACATCGTGGCCGGGGATGATATTATAAAGCCCGACAAAAAAATTAAATATCGGCTGATAAAGAATGGTGTGAAAAAGGTTAGAAAACATAATCTTATTCTTTAACTTCTTCCGGTTTTTCGTCCGCTGGCGGCGCGTTTTCCACTGCAGCTTCCAAAACGGCTGTTTCTTCCGCCACGGCCTCTATCGGCTCATCACTGGACACAACTTGCGTCCCGCCTTCTTCTTTGACCTTGATCCGCCAACCGGTCAGGGTTGAAGCCAAGCGCACGTTTTGCCCGTTGCGGCCAATCGCCAAAGAAAATTGATCGGGGTTAACGTAAACTTCCGCCTCTTTCAACTCTTCGCTTGTCTCCACCCGTAAAACTTTTGCCGGGGACAAAGCGTTGGCGATATAAGACGACGCGTCTTCATTGTATTTAATCACATCAATTTTTTCTCCGCCTAGCTCTTCAATAATCGTATTGATGCGTCCCCCGCGCTGGCCGATACACGAACCGATCGGGTCAATGGAACTGTCGTCGGTGGCCACCGCCACTTTGGAACGCCAGCCGGCATCGCGCGCCACGCCTTTTACCTGAATAGAGCCATCGGCGATTTCCGGAATTTCCTGTTTAAAAATTTCTTCCACCATCTTTGTGCTGTTGCGTGACAGCACTATTTCCGGACCGCGCGCCGTCATATTAACGGCGGTAATAAAAAATTTCATCCGACTGCCGGGACGATATGAATCACGCCCGGTCTGTTGATCGGACGGCAACACCGCGGTGGTCTTGCCCAAATCCACCAGTACTTTCCGCCCCTCCACGCGCTGAATGGTGCCGATCACCAATTTGCCTTCCTGTTCCTTAAAGTCGCCGAAAACCATATTGCGCTCGGCTTCGCGAATTTTTTGAATAATCACCTGTTTGGCGGTCTGCGCGGCCATGCGTCCGAATTCATGGGAAATTTCCAAAGGAATCTCCAATACTTCGCCAACTTTGACCTTTTTTTGGACGGCTTTCGCGTCTTTTAACATGAGCTCTGTTTTCGGGTTAAAGTGCGGTAAATCGGCCGTTTCTTCCTCAGTCAATTCTCGTTCTTCCATTCTGGCTTTGTCTCGGCGCGCGGTTAATTCTTCCTGCGCGGCGACAAGCGCCTCTTCTTCAATGTCCGCCACCACCGTTTTTACGTCCCAGGCCTTAATATCGCCGGTTTCCGGGTCAAATTTCACCTTAATATTCTGCTGTTTATTGCCGAAATCCTTGCGATAAGCCGCGGCCAAAGCCGCTTCAATGGTCTCTAAAACCACCTCGTAAGAGAGGTTCTTTTCTTCGCACAGTGTCTGGATCGCCTTGGTAATTTCTGATGACATATATTAATTAACAATTAACAAATTGCCGTAAAAAAAAGCAACTTCAGTATTGAAGCGCTTTATACAACCATCATATCACACTTCAATAAAGGTGTCAAACCCCTTCACTTTACTATTATATCACTCATTTGGTCGGTACGCCAAATGTCAATATTCGCCCGTTCCAGCTTCTTTAACACTCGAAGAGAAGGGTGGCCATAGCTATTATTGCCCACGGAAATTATCGCGTTGAGCGGATTGACCGCTGACAAAAAATCTTCGCCAGAAGAGCTGTCGCTACCGTGGTGGCCGACCTTAAGATAATCCGCTTTTAATTCCGGGCAACTAACGCCGCCCACCGTGCTCGTACCGCAAAAAGTGTCCAACAGGGCCGTTTCCAAAGAATTTTCCGCGTCGCCCATGAAAAGAAAAGTGGATGAAGGCGAGATTAGTTTAAAAACCACGGAGTGATTATTGTCGGTTTGTTTGACGGCCAAAGTGGCGGTGGCAGAAGGAACTAAAAAATCGATTTGCGCCGAACCGAAATTTAGGACGTCGCCGGCATACGGAATAATTTCTTCCGCGCCTTCTCGATCCAAATAATCTTTCCAAATTTGCCAGAACTCGTCGTCCGGCTTGGTATCGCCGTTAGAAATTACTTTCGCCACGTCATACTTTTTAAAAACCTCGGCGCAACCGCCATAGTGATCGGAGTCAAAATGAGAAATTAACAAATAATCTATCCTATTATCAAACCAGGGTAAATATTGACCAAGCTTGGACATCACCGCTCGATTACGACCGCAGTCCACCAGCATTTTCGCGCCATCGTCAAAAAATATCAACGAAGAATCCGCTTCGCCGACATTAAAAAATACCACATGAAAATATGGTTTATAACTTACGGCCGAATACCAAAGCCAAAGCACCAACAATAAACCGGCCAGCACGCTGAAAAAAAATTTCTTGCGGCGCATCATTTGCGAGCGACGATAATTTGATTAACCCAAGCGTCCCCCTCTTTTACTAACTCTTCTGCTTCAATAGCGAACGCCAGCGCTTCCAGCGTTTGCCGGATCTTGGCCGGACGATGATAGAACGACTCGATTTTGATTGTCCCCTCTCCCGTGGCTATCGCCGGTGGTTCTTTCTGATTAATATTGGTAACCACTAACCGACCACCGTCTTTAAGCACGCGGTAGGCCTCGTCAAAAAACCTGGCGGGGTCTTTAAGGTGGACGATTAAAAACGCGGCCAAAACAATATCGAAAGTCCGGTCGGCAAAAGGCAGGATTTCGGCGTCACCGACTACGGTAACAATTTTTTTGTATTTTTTCTTAAGTTCCGCCAACATTTTTTCCGACACATCCAGAGCCGTCACTCTCGCGCCCAATTTCTCTAAACGTAAAGCTAAACGCCCGGTACCGGCGCCGACATCCAAAATTCTCTTGTCCGCGACATCACCGAGTAATGGCGCCAACCGATTTTTTTCAAAACTGTCCAAATATTTTTCTTTTTTATCATAATCGCGCGCGGCTAAATCATAGCCGGTTGAAGGAGTCATGATGATTATTTTTTTGGCCATATTTACATGTCATTGCGAGGAGAACCGCATTTGCGGGGCGACGCGGCAATCCCATCGCTTAAAAATAAATCTCACTATACAGATCTTTCCAACCCGAGTTAATTTTATTAACCAAAGCAACCTTTGCCTTTCTGGATCCGCTTTTAATTTGTTTTTCTCTGGCAATCGCGCACCTCACATCCTGAAAAGCCTCATAATATACTAATTTATCAATATTATATTTTTTTGTAAAACTATCATACGGAGACGACCTGGCCTTGTGTTCAAAAATTCGTCTTGCGAGGCTGTTAGTAATCCCGACATATAGCACGGTATTGTGTTTATTTGTCATTATATAAACAAAATATAACTTTGACATACATCATTAGGATTGCTTCTCGGAATAATCATGGGATTGCTTCGCTACGCTCGCAATGACAGGAGAAAATCGTCTCGCGATAATAATAATGATAGCATATAATACCGCCATCAGCCAAAAGGAAACGGTCATCTCAGCCGCGGCCCACTGTTTGGCGCCCAACCAATTAATCACTGCCATTATATATTGCAGCCCCAAATCGGTTACCCAGGCCACCACTTGCCCGAATGGCCAAAAAACAAAACTCAAAATAATGGCGCCGAAACTAAATAACATGATCCAGGGAATAAGCAGAAGCACGGCAATATTCGCCGGCAGAGCCACAATGGATAGCCGGCCGAAATAATACAAAATCAAAGGAGTGGTGACGACCGTGGCGGATAAAGTATCGGCGATAATTTGGCGCACCGGCGAATCGCCGGCGCGGAAACGGTCTTTCAATATCGGCGACAGATAAATCAATCCGAGCGCGGCCAAAAATGAAAGTTGAAAACCAATATCCCACAGCACCACATAGGGATTGACCATTGTCATCAAAACAGCGGCTAACATAATCACATTGGCGGAACGAGCCGGCCGGCCGACATAGCCGGCCAGTAATACAGCTACGCCCATCAGCGCCGCCCGCACCACCGATGCCGAACCACCGGAAAATAAAGCAAAAAAAGCGATGCCGACCACGGCGAAAAGAAAAGCCTGCCGGCGATAAAGCCCGACGGCGATTAAAGATGACATCAACGCCAATACCACAATCGCCACATTGTAGCCGGAGACGGCGAGGATATGGCTCAGGCCGACCCGGCTGACCCGATCTTGAAAATCCGCCGGCAAACCGGCGCGATCGCCATAAAGAATGCCGGAGACCAATAAACTTTGCGGTTCGCGCCAAAGTTTTGCCACCCGCTGGCGAATTACTTCTTTCAGCGCGATTATCCCGGAAAAAATTCCACCGTTTCGTTCCGGTAAAACTTTAACCGATTTGGGCGTGTAGCACAGCGCTTGGATACGACGAACGGCTAAATATTTATCATAACGGAACGACGAATCGGCCCGCAGGCCGGGCTCGTCCAGCCGGCAAACCACGGCCAAGCGATCGCCATAACGATATTCCGAATACAGAGGCAAATACACCATGACGCCGCCGCCAACCGATCTTGTTTTAGCACCGTCGCCGCCAAGCAAAGCGATATCGCGCAAAACATAATTCTTGGAATTTTCTTTAACTGCCGCCTCTTCCGTAATCAAACCGGCCAACGCCACGGTCAGACCGCGATAACGAGCGACCGAATTTGTGTCATTCTCCAACGGCACTACGGCCGTGGTTCGCAAAAAACCGATGAGCAGAAATAAAACACCGACCGCCGCGACTCGCGCCACCGGCCTGGACCAAAACAAAACCACGCCTCCTCCGCCGAGCCAGGCGCTGATATAAAAATAATAAAACCAAGCGCCGGGAATATCTAAAATAGTCGGCACGGCCGCGCCCAGCATAAAACAAAAGCAAAACGCCAGGAACGTTTTGCTGTATGAGCCGGCGATTTTATTCAAAAAATCAACCGGCATAAATTTAATTTCCAATTTCGGACAGAATATTTTTGGCCTTATTCACGATTTCTTCCAGAGTATAATGAGATTTTATTAAATAGCCACGCGCGCCCAGGCTGATACACCGGCTGATGGAGGCCTTGTCCTGTTTGACGGTCATAACCAAAACCGGGATGTCTTTAATCTTTTCGTCTTGCTTCATGGCCGCCAACACGTCTTCGCCTGTTCGTTTGGGCAAAACTAAATCCAAAAGAATTAAATCCGGAACGTTGGCTTTCATTTTTTTCAACGCCTCCTCGCCGTCCACGGCCAATTCCACTTTGAACCCATTGGCTCGACGCAAAGCTTCAAATATGGCCTTGGCTAAAATGTTGTCGTCCTCCACCACCAAAATTTTATTGCGCATACAAAAATAATTAACCGTTATTAATTTTTTCCTCGTCCGTTTCCCTTTCCCTGGGCAAAGCGACATAAAAAGTCGTGCCTTTGTTTTCCACTGATTCAAACCACAAACGACCATTATGCCCCTCCACAATGGCCCGGGCGATATAAAGTCCCAAGCCGGTACCGCTTTCGATAGTAGCGACATTATCAGCGCGGAAAAACTTCTCAAAAATTCTGGCTTGTTGTTTGGCCGGGACGCCCACACCATGATCCTTAACCGAATAAACGATCTCTTTTTCTTTCACTTCGCGCCCGATTTCCAACGTACTACCGATTGGGGAGTATTTAATGGCGTTGCCGATTAAATTATTGAATACCTGCTTAATTTTCTCCCGGTCCACCGATAAAACAAATTTTTCTTTGGTATTGCTGGCAAACTTAATTTTCATTTTTTTCTTTTTGAGAAAAATAGCGTAATTTTCCATCACTTCCGTCAAAATATCATAAACATTTTCCGGCTTGAAAACCACATTATATTTATGGCCGGTTTCAATATGCGACACGTCCAACAGGTCATCCACCAGACGAATTAGCCGTTCATTGCTCACATAAATCTGGTGCAAATATTCCTTCTGACCGGAAGCCAATTTACGCTTTTTATCTTTTAATAACAGCTCGGCGAACCATTTGATACCGGTCAAGGGCGTGCGTAATTGGTGCGAAGCCACGGAAACGAACTCTGATTTGACACGATCCACCTCTCTTTCTTTGGTGACGTCGCGAAAAACCACCACACAGCCGATAATTTTACCCGTCTTGTCTTTCAAAGGCGCGGCGCTGTCGGCTACGGAAATGCGCCGGC
>JAQTYG010000021.1 GCA_028688375.1 Patescibacteria group bacterium
CTGACCAACGAGGACTGGCTGACCCAATTTCTTACTCATTTGGAAACAACCAACCAGGTGATAGACGACTACGACGGCAAAGGCAGTACCTGCTTCCTCGCCGGCACCTACAATCCCGCTTCCGGCGGCCTGGGCGGCGCCTGCTGGTACCGTGGCGGCCGCCAGGCCAACTTGCGCGGGAGTGTCCCGAGGCGTCGGGGCGGCTACAGCGGCTTCCGCTCCGCGGTGGGGGTGGGGGCTTAAACTTTGATTTTTGTTTTTTCTTTTTTCTTTTGGTTTTGGGGTTTTGGAAAAATTTTTATTATAAAACCCGCCAGCATTAAGCTGGCGGGTTTTAATTATAATTTTTTTAAACTTTACTGTGCCAGACATTGCCGCGGCCACCGGAGTTGTAGGTCATTTGCGAATTCAATTTATCACCCGTGCTCAAATCATCATATATTTTATTTTCCGGATCGCCCGAGCCGTCGTCAAGGGCGCGCAAGCGCGTCAGGGCAATCGGGTCATTGGTCAAGCTGTCGGGCATTTTTACCGAACCGCCATATTGGCTGGCGATAGCCAATGTTTTGACCGGCAAACCGGCAAACATTTTTTTAACGCCATCCAAAATCGCCGTCACCTGTTCTCCACCTTCAATGCCGGGCGCGTAATAAATTCCGTTGAGCATCAGCGCCGGACGACCGTCCTCGTCCACCGCGAAACTGCCGAAGATAAAACCGAGATTTTCGCTGGGCGTTTGTTTGGACGCGTCAGCCGGCACATCGCCCTGCGGTTTTTCCATGGAAATGACAAACGAAAGCGGGTCGGCGTTGATGGAAGCGACCCAATATTTATTTTCCGTGCCGTGCTGGACCACCATAGTATAATTGTTGCTGGAAAAACAGCAGATTTTGCTGTCGGCAAACCGCACCATATTCATCAGCTGTTTGGTCTTATCCACGTAGCGCAAGCCGACGCGCTGGTGCTTTTTTTCTTCGCCGCGCGCCATCGGCCGGACATAAGTGAGGGTGTCCTGAATGGTTTGAAACGGCCCCTGTAAGTGGCTCTCCAATTCCTGCACCAAAGCCACGTCGCTTTCGCGCAAACGCTCCTCGCCGAGTACCTGCATACTAATGAAAGTAAAAATGGCGCTGGGCGATTTTTCCGTCAGAGCGATAATTTCCTGGCCGATTTCGTCAATTTTTTTATTGCGCTCATTCGCGGACAAGCCGGCAAACCGGTCTTCCACTTTCATTTCCAACACCATTTGGCGCTCATTTTCCAATTTGGTCAGTTCATCTTGAATAGTGGCAATTTGTTTTTCCAATCGCGGCTTGTTTTTTTCTTCAGCCCGTTCCAGCCCCTCGCGCAAATTGCCCAATGCCTTCTTTTTACGCGAAATTTCAGCCACCACCGCTTTGGCGCGCTCATTGCCACCACGCAAAGCCACCAATAAATCCTTTTTCATCTTTTTTAAATCCAAGCGCTTGGCGTCCAGGCGCGGGATCAACTCTTCGCCTCGGATAGCGATTCGTTCATCGTCAAACACGCTGTCCAGCGTGGCTTCAAGCAGCATTTTCTCGCCCAATTTTTTCCAGTTATCCCGCAAATCGTCCTTGGCGCGGGCGCGCAAATCGGGCCACTCGCGGTCAATTTCCGCGATTAGTTGGCCGCGGTCGGCAAAGGTCTGCGCCAGCGACATTTGCGCCAAATATCTGTCAGCTTCCTTGGATTTTTCTTGCTGTAAATATTCGCGGTACAAAGGAAAGATTAAAACCACGCCAAGTTCTCCCCGGCCCATCGCCCGGCCGATTTCCGCGTTGGCGTTTTTGATGGCCGCGTTCTCGCTCACTTCAAAACTCACTTCCTGGTAAGCCCGCGCGGAATTATCATCAAAAAAATGTCCGCTTTCCAGCCGGCCAAGGGCGGACGCTATATCGGATTTTTTCATGCCGCCGCGCTCTAACGCCGAAGCAAACTGGCGCATCGGCTCCCGGTGCACTTTCAATTGTCCGATCAAATCCAGCATTTCTTTGAACTTGGCAAAACTGTAATTATTTATCAAATTAAAACGGTCGTCTCCGCCGTGCAGGAGATAATAAATCATGGCCGAGTGCGTATCTCGGCGGAGCGCCTCCACCAGCGAACGCGAATCAGTGAATTTTTCAAACTCGGTTTGTTTGGAACGGATGTCGGCCACGCGCTCGGTGATGTTTTTTACCCGCCAATTTTTATCATCATAAATAAATTCCAAAATTTCTTTGCTCGGCATAACGCCGAGTTCCCCCACCACGGAGCGCAAAACTTCCAAACGACGATTTTCGCTCTGCACCGCCGCCGGTGTTTGTTCGGCGTTCGGCAATTTTTTACGGTCGGCCCGATTGGCCAAGCCGCGCTCTTTCCACCATTCGGACACGTCTTTGGGCAAATAGCCCTTATCGGATAATTTACCGAATAAATACAGAGCCAAATGATTATTCAAACGCGGATCGCCGGCCAAGCGCAGAATGATGTCATTGCCCCGCCAATCATCAAAATTATCCAAAAATACTTTGATGACGCGAGGCAGATGTCCGGCCTCCATTTTTTCCGCCGTGCCGCCCGGTTCGCTTTCGTCGCGAATCAAATCCAACAGCAGTTGGCGAGTATCTTCGCCCAGCGTGCCAACGGCCTCGGCCAATTTTTTTGTCACAACGCGCTCATCAAATTTTTTGCGCTCCACCGATGCTTGCAGTTCCTGGTGCAATCGGTTGCGCACCGCCCGCCGTTGATTTTCTTCCTCGGATTTCTTTTCCACCACGGCTTGGTGCAGGAGCGGAGCTAAAGCCAAATCCAATTCACGCGCCACGGCCGGCCTCTTGTCATCGGGAATCATGGCCAGAAAATCCGCCCGCTCTTTTTCCGGCAGCACCAGCGCATAGTCGGCCAAAAGCTGCTTGTCGCCGGCCACTTTTTTGGCAATTTCGTCCATGCCGGGCAAAGTGGATTTTTCGGCCAAAGTTTTTTGCAAACCCAAAAGAGTCGCGTCGGCCAACAAGCTGGACGGAGCGATTTTGGGAATATTTTTACAAGCCAAGAGATATTTGTCGGCGGCATTCATTTCCACATCCGGGTAAACGCCGGCCAAGTGGCTCATTTTCGCCGCCCGCGCCATGGCCAAAGCGGCTAAATCGGGAAATAACTCGGCTGTTTCTTCAGCTTTGTCCAGCAATACTTTGTGCCGTTCCGCGGCTACTCCCGCGGAGATGTCTTCTTGGCTCTGCCCGCCGGCTTCTTTATTTACTCTGGCCAAATCAGCGTCATACCGTTCGCGCATGGCATCGGTTGACCACGGCTGTTGCAAATTCAAAGCATTAATCCGCAGTTCTTGCGAATGGCGTCGCATTTCCGCGCGAATATGAACGGCGTCAAAATCAGCCGTGGTTGATTTCTTAGCATCAATGAAATCGGGTGTCGGGCTGTGTCTTTCACCTAGGCGCATATTTTGTTATATATTAACCAATTATATTTTTTTAAATGTTTGTTATAATGTTGTTTGACCAGACCATAATAGCTGGCCGTGTTTCGCTGATTCAATCTCGTCTGCGCCCGGCGCCAAATCTTGGCTTTGAGCCGTCGGCCGGTGGAATATATTTCCACGCCCAAAAAATGAATACCGCGCCGCACTGGTAATATTATGTCATTTTTACGGTTTATTTCAAGTCCCAGCGATTTTTTTAAAAATTCCACGATTTTCTCCCGCAATTCCACAGTCCCTGCTCTGGTCGGCGTAATTATGATAAAATCATCGCCGTAGCGCAGATAAAATTGCGGTTTTAAAATATGTTTCACAAATCGGTCCAATTCGTTGAGGTAAATATTGGCAAAAATTTGGTTGGTCAGATTGCCGATGGGAATTCCCCGGAAGTTGGTTCCTCTCTCTCTCTCTCTCTCTCGTTTGCGCTTCGGCAGGAATAACTGCCGATAATTTTGTTAAGCAAATCCGTTGCCCGCGCTTCTTTAACCCGGCGCGAAAGGATGTCGAGCAGGGTGCCCTGTTTCACATTGTCAAAAAACTTGGCGATGTCCGCGCGCCAGACAAAACTTTGGGAATATTTTTTAAACATTTTTTCCGTCCGGGCGATCGCTCCAATCAGACCCTTGCCCTTACGGCAAGACCAGGCATCGTAAATAAAAGTTTGGTCATAAATCTCCACCAGATAGCCATAGACCAAGCGATGCACCACCCGGTCGCGCACACTGGCCACGGCAATATCCCGGCGCTTGTTGTCTTTCACCGTAAAATGCCGGTATGGACCATGGGTATATTGTCCGTGGTTCAAGTCGGCAAAAAGCCGCCATAAATTATCTTCCAAAAAATACTGGAAATATTCCAATTCTTTAATTTTTCGTTTGCCTCGGCGAAACTTAAACCAGCTTTGCCAAATATTATATAAACTTAAATCTATTTGTATAGGCGCTTCGCGCATATATTTTTCATTCATTCGGAAATTGTTAAACTATGGTTCAACAATTTCGCTCATTCATTTCAAATATGGAAACCTTGCCCATAATCAACAGCACTTATGAGGTGTATAAAATAGCGGTGGATATAAACAGCCATACGGAAAAGCGCTGGCGGTATTCTCTGGGAGCAAGTTTGGAAAACACAATTTTGGATTGTTTGTCCGAACTCATTATGGCCAAAAACGCGCCCAAACCAATCAAGGCCGGCTACCTCATCAAAGCCGGCGCGCATTTGGAAATAACGACTCTAAAATTACGCTTGCTGTTGGAACTGAAAATTACCAATGAAACCCGAATATTTCAAACGCAAGCCAAAATTCGCGAGATCGGCCGGATGCTCGGCGGCTGGTTGAAATCTCTGCAAAATACATAAACCTCACCGCGGAGCGGAAGCCGTTGTTGTCGTTCCGATTCCTCGGGTCATTCCTGTTCAAGTTGGCCTGGCGGTTGTCACGGTTCCAGTAGGCGTTGCCCAGGTTGCCGGAAGCGTTGGTGATAATATCCGTCCGAAAAATTGGATAACCGCAGTCAATCCAAAAATGCACCTATGGCGCTAAACAAACCCGCGCGGGGGTATGGATATTACTCATCACGGTGGGGTTCATGTGTGAGGGTTTACGCCGCGCGATATTTGCTAAAAATATTTTAGAAATATTTCGCGTTTTTTCGGCGTTTGAACATAGCGGCAGCCCGCCCCAAGGCGGGTGGCTTTTCACCGGGCATGTTTATAACCCCTCACTTTCCAAAACGAAAAACCCCAAAACCAAAAGAAAAAAGAAAAAACAAAAATCAAAGTTTAAGCACCCACCCCCACCGCGGAGCGGAAGCCGCAGTAGCCGACGCCCCGATTCCCCGGGTCATCCCCGTTCAAGTAGGCCTGGCGGCCGCCACGGTTCCAGCAGGCGAAGCCCAGGAGGCCGGAAGCGGGATTGTAGGTGCCGGCGAGGAAGCAGGTACTGCCTTTGCCGTCGTAGTCGTCTATCACCTGGTTGGTTGTTTCCAAATGAGTAAGAAATTGGGTCAGCCAGTCCTCGTTGGTCAGG
>JAQTYG010000022.1 GCA_028688375.1 Patescibacteria group bacterium
GGACTCATTTCATAATCGGCACCACGCCGACCGGGTCTGCGACTCGGGCCGAGCGGATGCGCATCACTTCAGACGGATATGTCGGTATCGGGACCACTACCCCCTCATTCAAACTCACCGTCGTCGGTGATATGTCCGTCACCGGCACTCTACGGGTAGGCAACTCGGCCGATGCCGGGACAGCCGGATATATTTTAAGTTCAAACGGTTCATCGCTGGCCCCAACTTGGATCTCCACCTCCACTCTTGGCCTTACCGGTTCCGACCTTGGCGGTTTCACCGCCGGCTCGGTTGTCTTTGCTTCCTCCACCGGAAAACTGACACAAAACAATTCTAACTTTTTTTGGGACAACACGAATAACAGATTGGGGATTGGGACGAGTACGCCGAGTGCAACTTTTCAGATTGCCAGTAACGCGGAAACAGAATTTTTAGCCAGTGGAGATAGCAATTTTAATTTTTACAGCGAAGGAAGCACTATGCTCAGAGTAGACAGCGACGGAGACGGAACAGAATACTTCGATTTTTCTGGCGGGTCGGGCACTTCTCTAATGAGAATCCTTGAATCGGGCTATGTCGGCATCGGCACATCCACTCCGGCGGTAAAGCTGGTGGTGATGGGCGGGCAATCATTTTTTGGAACAAACGCCAACGACCTTGGTTTGGGAACCGGCCCCGCGTTTGTCTCCAAAGCCAGCGGTTCCGCCAGCGGTAAAGAATTTTTAGGGGCGTTTTATAAAAACAACACGAGTAAAACAGGTGTAGTATTCTCTTCTTCGGATTCTGCCGCCTATATCCAATCCACCTGGGGGACCGGAGCAAATGTGGATTTAATTTTGGGCGGAATAAACAGTTCGGGAGTTTATCAGGATACATTAACCTTAACAGATACCGGCTATGTCGGCATCGGCACTTCCACCCCGGCCGCCCTATTAAGTTTCCCTGTCGGCACCGCCGCCACATCAGGTATCAACTTCGGTGGGGATGTGAATTTGTATCGCACTGGAACAGACGCCTTAAAAACCGATGACTATTTTACCGTAGGGGGAACATTTTATGGTAATTTGGGAGCGGTGATTAGTGGTGGGGTGTTATATGCGGATACAGGTGTTGGTCCCAGTAGTGCTGGCGTGAATAGTTATGGAATGTATACGGCTTACAACGGAGCAAATGACGGTTCAAAAATAACTGTTGGCAATATATCCGGCGCAGGCAATAGAAATTTGATTTTAACTGACCAAGCTAATTATTCCACCAAACACGGACATACCGCGCTTTCGGCAAATCCAACTCTATTCATACACTCTGCCATTGTTTCTTCCACCGCTCAAAATTATCAGTGGGGCAGTTTCGCCTACAACACCACCACCTTCCAAGGTTTCTACACCCAAGTCGGTTCCGGCGGATTGCTTTGGGGGAACTCCACGACCAATTGGATGGTGTTGGATAGTTCGGGGATGTTGGGGGTGGGAACGACTACTCCGGCAGTAGCGGGTCTTACGGTGCAAGGCAACATTGTCGACTATGGAGCCAGGGGTTCTAATGCCAATGACTATGTTTGTATTGATACCAATGGTCAGCTGTCCAGCAAGGCCACGGCCTGTACCGGTTCATCCGCCAGGGACTTAAAAAATAATATCAGGGACTTGGAAGATGTGAGTATTGAAGCCATTTTAGCTTTACAGCCGCGGCTTTACACTCGCATAAGCAACGGCGCGGAGGAAGTGGGTTTGATTGCCGACGAAGTGTCGCCGTTGATTCCGCGCATGGCGGCCTATGATGCCACTGGAAAATTATATGGTGTGGAATACAGCCAATTGCCGATATATTTGTTAAAAGTGGTAAAGGAACAGCAAAAAATAATAGACGGGTTAAAAATAAGTTCGGATATCGCCGGAAATTATCCGTTGGATGAGCAGTGTGCCGCGAGAGGCGATTGCCCGGAAGTAGGCGATGTGGTGTGCGTGGCGACTTCGTCTTTTTCCGCTACCGCTGTCGTAAAATGTACAGCTACTTCCACCGATAGTATTTTGGGCGTAATCTCCGCCGGTACCGGATTGGTGTTGAGCGGTTCTAACGCGACCGGTACTGTTTCTTCTACCGTTATTTCCACTTCCACGCCTGTTTCTTCTAGGCCGTTAGCTCTAGCCGGACGTGTGCCGGTGAAAGTTTCCACTGCCAACGGCGTGATTAAAGCCGGTGACTATTTGACTTCGTCGGAAGTGCCGGGCGTGGCGATAAAAACCAAAGAACCGGGACGAGTGGTCGGCATGGCTTTGCAGGATTTTGGCGATACAGCCAATATGGAAATACAAATAGGCACGACTTCTGTTCAAGTTAATCCGCATTGGACTATTGGCGCGTTGGATGGAACGGATATTGGCGAAGATTTACCGGACTTCAGCGTACAAACGGTTTTAGATAAATTCACTTTGGCGGTGAAAAACAGCTTGCGCAAACTCGGCTTGGTGATTAAGGATGGTATGGTAAAAATCGCGGAACTGACCGCCGGGCGCGTGAACACTGACCAGCTTTGTGTTGGCGCCACCTGTTTGGACGAAGCGCAATTGATTGACGTGTTGCAAAAAGCGGGAGTAACGCCGACACCCGCTCCGCCCGCCCCGACCGAAGCGTCGGGGGCTACGGAACCGCCGGTGGTAGAACCTGCTCCGACCGAAGCGTCGGAGCCGCCAGCCACAGAACCGCCGGCTACTGAGCCGGTAGTAACAGAACCACCCGCGACCGAACCGCCACCTGCCCCGACCGAAGCGTCGGGGGCTACGGAACCGCCGGTGGTAGAACCTGCTCCGACCGAAGCGTCGGAGCCGCCAGCCACGGAACCGCCTCCGGCTGAAGCGCCGGCCACCGAAGAGAGTGTCGGAGTAGTGGTGGAGTGATTCCCCAATATTTAAAGCCCTGCCGGTTGGCGGGGCTTTTGACTTTTTGCTGTTTTTAGCATAAAATATGGGTACAATTGAAAAATTTCAAACCCCAAATCCCAAGGCCCAATTTGCTATTTTGGGAATTGTGGTTTAGAGTTTATTTGGGTTTTGGGATTTGAGAATTGGGATTTAACAAAATCAATTGGAAATTTGGCATTTTATGAAAAGTTATAATCCAAAGAAAATAGAAAATAAATGGCAGAAGTTTTGGAGTAAAGAAAAGACGTTCAAGACTCCCGCCGACGCGACCCGCGTCGATAAGTTTTATATTCTTCCGCAACTGCCGTATCCATCCGGTTCCGGTCTTCATGTCGGCCATGCCGAAGTTTATACCGCCTGCGATATTTACGCCCGCTTCCAAAGAATGAAAGGCAAAAAAGTTCTGCAAGTAATCGGCTGGGACGCGTTTGGTTTGCCGGCGGAAAATTATGCCATCAAAACCAATGTTCATCCGCGCAAGTCCACCGATCAGGCGATTGATATGTTCCGCGAACAAATTAAAGCGCTTGGCGTGTCCGTGGATTGGGCGAGGGAAACCGGCTCGCACCAGCCGGATTATTATAAATGGACCCAGTGGTTTTTTCTGTTGTTTTACAAACGCGGGCTGGCTTATCGCAAAAAACAGGCGGTGAACTGGTGCGATTCGTGCAAAACCGTACTGGCCAACGAACAAGTGACGAACGAGGGTAAATGTGAGCGGTGCGACACGGCCGTGTCACAGCGCGAGATGGAACAATGGTATTTGAAAATTACCGAATATGCCGACCGCTTGCTGGCGGATTTGGATAAATTGGATTGGCCCGAAGAGACGAAAAAACGGCAGAAGGATTGGATTGGACGCTCGGAAGGCGCGGAAATACAGTTCACAGTTCACAGTTCACAGTTCACAGAAGTGAACAGCGTCATTGAGGTGTTTACCACCCGGCCGGACACATTGTTTGGCGCTACGTTTATGGTTCTCGCGCCGGAACATGATCTGATACAAAAATTGTCCGCCCGAGGCGGATCCGCCTTTGGCGGAAAAATTGAAAATTGGGACGAAGTCCGTGCATATATTGAAAAAACAAAATTAAAAACCGACTTGGACCGTCAAACGCAAAAAGAAAAAACCGGCGTGGAATTAAAAGGTATCAAGGCGATTAATCCGGCGAATAACGAGGAATTGCCCATTTTTATTGCCGATTATGTGTTAGCTACCTACGGCTTTGGCGCTATTATGGCCGTGCCGGCGCATGATAGTCGCGATTATGAATTTGCAGTTAAATATGGTCTTTTGATTCATGAAGTCGTCGCTTCAGTATCGAAGTCCGAAGTCCGAAGTCTGAAGTCCGCAACGGCATTTGAAGGAGAAGGCGTCGCTGTAAACTCCGATTTTCTCAACGGCCTTAACACCGAAGACGCCTCCAAAAAAATGATTGACTGGTTAGAGAAAGAGGGGATAGGCAAACGAAAAATCCAATACAAACTCCGCGACTGGTCGGTTTCACGCCAGCGATTTTGGGGCGCGCCGATTCCGGTGTTATATGACGAGAAAGGCGGATTGCATCCGGTGCCGGAAGAGGACTTGCCGGTGATATTGCCCGACGACGTTGATTTTAAACCGACCGGCGAATCGCCGTTAAATTATTCTAAAAATTTTAATAAAGGCGTGGAGAAAAAATACGGCAAGGGCTGGCGCCGTGAACCGGATACATTGGATACGTTCATGTGCTCCAGCTGGTATTATTATCGCTATTTAGACCCGCATAATGACAAGGCGTTTGCCTCGCCCGAAGCGCTTAAAACCTGGATGCCGGTGGATTTTTATCTGGGCGGGCCGGAACACGTGAACAGTCATTTGTTGTATTCGCGGTTTTTTACCAAAGTGCTTTTTGACGCCGGTTATATCAATTTTGATGAACCGTTTTTGGTCCATCGCCACCAGGGTTTGATTCTCGGCGAAGACAATCGCAAAATGAGCAAGCGCTGGGGAAATGTAATTAATCCCACCGACGTGATAAACGAATACGGCGCTGACACTATGCGTGTTTACGAAATGTTTATGGGCCCGTTGGAAGCGGACAAACCGTGGGATACCAACGGCGTCAAAGGCATCCGCCGATTTTTGGAAAGAATTTGGGCGTTGCGGGGAAAAGTGACAGCCACAACTGTCATTCCCGCAAAGGCGGGGATCGTGGTCGGGGATGACAAACAGGTCACCCACCTCACCCACCTCACCCTTAAAAAAGTCACTGCGGATTTAGAAAAATTACGCTTCAACACCGCCATCGCCAAAATGATGGAGCTGATAAACGAAATACAAAAAGAAGAAAAAATCAGTGAAGATAACTTCGCCTTGCTGGTACAAATGTTATCGCCGTTTGCTCCATTTATCGCTGAAGAATTGTGGCAAGAGTTGGGGCATAAAAAGTCCATTTCCGCCGAACCCTGGCCGGAATATGATGAAAAACTGGCTAAAGAAACAGAAGTCACTCTGGCCGTTCAAGTCAACGGCAAATTGCGGGATACTTTGACCGTGTCGGCGGACATGACCGAAACTGAGGCCAAAAATTTGG
>JAQTYG010000002.1 GCA_028688375.1 Patescibacteria group bacterium
CTTGGTGCCATGAGCGACAGGGCTACACCCGATCCCATCCCGAACTCGGAAGTTAAGCCTGTCAGCGCCGATGATAGCCCGACCGGCAAAAGTAGGCCGGCGCCAAGACAATGGTCTTTTTTAATTGGAAATATTGGTTATTCTACCGGTTTGATTTTTATTCATTTTGTGATAAAATTAGGGTGTTAATAGTGGCTTAAAATATGGAGATAACCCGCGATTTAATTGAAAAAACTGCTGCCTATGTGAAGGCCAAGATGCTCGATGAATACACCGGGCACGACTGGCATCATATTGAGCGTGTTTGGCATACGGCCAAGCAGATCCAAGCGGTAGAAGGAGGCGACTTAGGCATTGTGGAATTGGCCGCCCTGTTACACGACTTGGGCGATTACAAACAGTACGCCTTCAATGAAGTGAAGGGTTCGTTCGTTTTGCGCGGAATGATGGATGTGTTGGAGATTGAAGAAGAATTAAAAGATTATTTGGTAAAAATCATTGATGAGGCTCAATACGCCGGCGAAGCGACAAAAAAACCAACTTCGCTGGAAGGAAAAATTTTACAAGATGCCGACTGGTTGGATGCTATCGGCGCGATCGGCATCGCCAGAACTTTTGCTACTGGCGGTTTTATCAAACGTGTTTTGCACGACCCGCTTAAAAAACCGCGGGAAAATATGGGACGAGGGGAATATCAATTTCGCAAGCAAGAAGGCACCAGCTTCAATTATTTTTATGAAAAAGTGTTGAAATTGCCGGGTATGATGAACACGGCGACAGCTAAAGCCATGGCAGAACGCCGAGCGAAATTCGTCAAGGAATTTTTAGAGGAATTTAAATTAGAATGGAAAGGAGAAAAGTAAGCCCGACCTCGGGGTAAGCCCCGAGGTATCTGGGCGGGCTTTTTAGAAGAAGTGTCGGCTCCGCCGACGTATTAAATTCACTGGCCCGCTTACTCTGCGGAAAATCGCAGAGTAGTCGCGGGCATCTAATAATTTAATTTTATGCTTGCTGATTTTCAAAAGGACGGAAAATATTTGATGCTGGCCCTGGACCATCGAGGTAGTTTTAAAAAATACGTGAATAAAAATAATCCGGAAGCAGTCACCGACGCGGATATCGCCGGTGTGAAAAAAATGATCATTGACGCGGTTTATGAAGATATGAGCGGAGTTTTGATTGACCCGGACTGGGGGTTGCCCGCTTACGCTGAGCGCGAAAAGCCGTTTTTGCTCTGCGCGGAAAAAACCGGTTACACGGATAACGAGGGCGAACGGTTGACCGAGCTCCAGTATAGCGTTGAAGAACTAAAAGCCCTCGGCGCCCGCGGGATAAAATTATTTTTGTATTATAATCCGGCGGCGGTTAATCGTTCGGCGCAAATTGCCACGGCGAAAAAAGTTTTAGCCGATTGCCGAACGGCCGGTTTGCCATTATTTTTGGAATTTGTCACTTATGGCAATGAAACTCTGGGCAAAACTCGTTCCGAGTGGGTGCTAAAAACCGTGCAAGAATTTTTAGAGGCGGCTGTGGTTGCCGACGTGTTTAAATTAGAATATCCCGGGGATGCGGAGTCGTGCGCCAAGGTTACGGGAATGCTCGGGAAAACGCCGTGGATTTTGCTTACTCGCGGCGAACCTTATGAAGTGTTTAAGAAACAATTACAAAGCGCCATTGATGCGGGCGCGGTTGGGTTTTTAGCCGGGCGGGCGATTTGGCAAGAAATTGCCGAATATACTGATGACGCCGGCCGGCGAGAATTCCTTAACAATGTCGCTAAGAAAAGATTTAATGAAATTTGCGCTATCGCGTTGCGGTAATTTTGTTTGATTATGCCTTTTTTTGACCGTGCTTACGTGGATTTGGACGATACCCTCTACGACACCCGGCAATTCAAAGAAGACATCTTTCAAGTGTTCGCGTCTGTTGGTATAAGCCACGACGATTTTATTCGAGCCTATCGTCGAGCGGCCGAATTGCCGGTGCTTGGGTATTTTAATTATACTTTCCCCAAACAAATCGAAGCGGTGCGTGAGCAGGGCTGTACGGTGGATGATGAAATCTTACCGCGCCTGGAAGATTTGCTTAAAAAAGATTATATTTTACCCAACGCGGAAGAATTTTTGCGTTTTCTAAAAACTATTTGTCGGCGAGTGGTTTTATTAACCGCCGGAAATCGTTCGTTCCAAGCGGCGAAAATCTCTGCTACCGGATTGGTTGGCATGGTTGACGAAGTAGTGCAGATTGATGGCGGAAAAGACGGGGTGTTGGCGCCATTTGTTTCAGCCGGAGAAAAAATCCTATTTATCAATGACAATCTGGACGAAAATAAAATGATAAAAGAAAAATTTTCGGCGGTAGCTGTGGTTTCCGTATTTAATGCGTCATATTGGACAGAACAGGAATTTATGGCCAGTGAAATACCATGGTTTAAAACTTTGAATGAAATAAAAAATTATTTAGCCAAGCAGTATGGAGAAAAAACAGAAAAAGAATAAAATCGGCGTGGTGATTCTGGCCGCCGGCAAAGGCAAAAGAATGCAAAGCGAATTGCCCAAGGTAATGCATTTGTTGCACGATCGGCCGTTGATTGACTATGTCGTAGCGAGCGTGGAGAAATTAAAAATAAGGCCGGTGGTGGTGGTGCCGGACGACAGCGATTTGGTGCGGGAATTTCTTGGCAAGCGGGCGCGTTATGCCGTGCAAACGGAACGCCTGGGTACCGGCCACGCCGTCGCTATGGCGGAAAAGTCGCTAAAAGGAAAAGTTGATTGCGTTTTGGTTCTTTATGGCGATATGCCGTTTATCACCGCCGTCTCTCTCAAAAAAATTATTGACGAGCATACGGCCAAAGGCAACACTTTGACCTTGATGACCGCTAAATTGCCGGATTTTCAGGATTGGCGGGGGCAATTTTATGATTTTGGCCGGATAATCAGAGACGTTAACGACGACGTGATTAAAATCGTGGAAAAAAAGGACGCCAGCCCCAAAGAATTAAATGTTAAAGAAGTGAATACCGCCTGTTTTTGTTTTAAAGCCGGTTGGCTTTGGAGCAATTTGAAGAAATTAAAAAATACCAATGCCGCCGGTGAATATTATCTGACTGATTTGGTGAAATTCGCTTTTGACGCAGGGGCTAAACTGTCCGCGGTGGATATTAATCCGCGCGAAGCGGTCGGCGTAAACACCAAAGAGCATTTGGAAAAAGCGCGCATTTTAAGTTAATTATGGTCAAGAAAAAAATTGTTGTTATCGGCGGTGGAAACGGTTCGGCCGTTACGCTGGTGTCTCTCAAACATGATTTAGAGAAATTTGATATTTCCGCCGTGATTTCCATGAGTGATTCCGGTGGGTCCAGCGGACGCTTGCGCCAAGAATTGGGCACTTTGCCACCAGGCGATATTATGCGCGCGGTGTTGGCGCTATCCAAATATGATTATCCGATGTTGCGCCGAATTTTTTATCAGCCGAGGTTTTCTTGTTCGGGGAAATTAAAAGGCCATAATTTGGGTAATTTATTTTTGACTTTAATCGCCAAATATTGCGGCAGTTTTACCAAGGCGCTGGACGCCCTGTCGCAAAGCGTGGAAGCGGTTGGCCGGGTTTATCCGGTAACAGTGAAACCGGTGGATTTGGTGGCGCAATTGGTCAATGGGCAGATTGTTCGGACTGAAGCGTTTATTGATGAGCCAAAATATAATCACGGATCAAAAATCAAAAAGATTTGGTTGGAGCCGAAATGTAAAATTAATCCCGAAGCGGCCAAAGCCATAAAATCGGCCGATTACATTATTTTAAGCCCGGGTAGTTTGTACACCAGTATCATTGCCACGCTTTTACCCGGCGGCATGTTGGAGACGATAAAAAAGTCTAAGGCAAAAATTATTTATGTCGCGGGCAATGCCTATCGTTTGGACGGAGAAACCGGCCCGGAAAGATTGAGCGATTTTGTCTGGCAATTGGAGCAATATTTACCGCGTCAGGTTGCTTGCTTAATACACAATAATCATAAGCCCAAAGGGGCGGAAAAGAAATTTTACAAAAAACGAAAATGGGGAATTTTTGACTTTGACCGTAAGTATTTAAAAAACCACAAAATAATAAGCACTGATTTGGAAAGAGCTGGCGGGGGATTGTGTGATATAAAATTAGGAAAAGTTTTTAAAAAAATATTACTTTAAAAAATATGCTTTGTCAGCGCATCAAAATGAAAAATCCCAATATTCTTGCCGTATGCCCGGACGCTGAGTACGCGCTTCTGGATTCAGGCGACGGCGAAAAATTGGAACAGTACGGCGAATTTGTCTTATCTCGGCCTGACCCACAGGCGCTTTGGAAAAAGAAACTATCGGAAAAAGAATGGGCCAAAGCCGATGCGGTATTTTTGCGCGATGGCAAATCCACAGAATGGAAAATAAAACCTGGTGTGCCAAAAAAGTGGTCGGTAGAATTGCAGGGACTGAAATTTTGGGTTAAACCGACTTCTTTCAAACACACAGGTTTATTTCCCGAACAATCCAGCAACTGGTATTGGCTGTCAGGCATCATTCAGGCCTCCAAGAGGCCGCTGGAAGTGCTTAATCTCTTTGGTTACACCGGAGGCGCAACGCTCGCCTGTGCTGCCACAGGGGCGAAGGTTTGCCATGTTGACGGTTCCAAAGTTGCAGTTACATGGGCGCGGGAAAACGCGGAATTGAATAATTTGCAGGACAAGCCGATACGCTGGATAATTGATGACGTTGTCAAATTCATAAAACGGGAAATAAAACGCGGACATAAATACGATGGTATCATTATGGACCCGCCGGCTTTTGGCCATGGACCGACCGGAGAAATGTGGAAGATTGAAGAAAATTTTCTTGCTTTGCTGGATGATTGTAAAAAAATATTGTCCGACCAGCCGGTCTTCTTTTTGGTAAACGGCTATTCCTCCGGTTATTCGGCCATTGCCTACGAAAATGCCTTGCGCGATTTGTTGGGGGAACACGGTGAGATGGAAAAAGGCGCTCTAACTATCCGCGAACGCGATACCGAGCGACTTTTGCCCTGCGGGATTTTCGCGCGGTGGAAAGCATAATATTATGAAAAAATTAATAATAATACGCGGTCCGCTTGGCGTTGGCAAATCAACTGTTTCAAAAATATTGTCTAAAAAAATACAGGCTGAATATATATCGCTGGATAAAGTTTTAGAAGATAATGATTTGGATAGCAAAGGCGGCATCCCTTTGGAAAATTTCTTAAAGGCGAACGAAATTATTAGAGATTTAGGTGCTAAAAGTACGAAAACCGTCGTCCTTGATGGTTGTTTTTATTATCAGGAACAAATTGATGATTTGATGGCAAAATTTGATGGTGACGCGGCAATTTTTACGCTGATGAGCGGTGTTGAAACATGTATCCAGAGGGATTTAAAGAGAGAAAAAGTTTATGGAGAAGATGCGACAAGATTTGTATATGCGATTACTGCAAGGATTAGCTCTGGATATCAAATTGATAATAGTAATTTATCTGCTGAAAAAACGGTCGAAAAAATAATGGAGAAATTGTGATTTATGCCTTTTAAAGTTCTCTACGAGGATAATCATCTAATTGCCGTCTTCAAGCCGGCCGGTGTTTTGGTACAAGGCGATAAAACCGAAGACCCGTGTTTAATGGACGACGTAAAAAAATATCTTAAAGAAAAATATAAAAAATCCGGTAATGTATTTTTGGGGTTGTTGCACCGGCTGGACCGTCCGGTTTCAGGGATTGTGCTGTTTGCAAAAACCAGTAAAGGCGCGTCAAGATTGTCCGAACAAATTAGAAATCATGAATTTAAAAAAGAATATCAGGCGCTGGTTGAGGGCGCGCTAAAAGAAAAAAAAGCGGTTCTGAAGAATTATCTTTTGCACGACGAAAAAACCAACAAGGCAAAAATTCTTGATAAAAAAATCGGCGAAGCGCAACTGGCGGAATTGTCCTATGAAGTAATGGAAACTCGCGGCAAAAATTTTTTGCTCAAAATTGATCTGAAAACCGGACGGCACCATCAGATTCGCGCCCAGCTGGCCCATCTCGGCCATCCGATCGTCGGCGATATTAAATACGGCGCCCTGGCGCCGTATAAAGAAGGACAAATCGCCCTCTGTGCCAGCCGGGTTACTTTCCAAACCGCTACCGGAAAAGAAATGAAGAAAATAGAAGTCGAACCTACTTTTTAAGGTATCGTTGGCGTTTATTTTCCGGAAATTTTTCAATCGCGTACCGAAGCATGGTGCGCGGCATTTTTTTATAGCGCGGTTTTAGGTATTTTATCAAAACAGACACATTTTTTTTACCCACCTCGCGCAGCATCCAGCCGACGGCCTTGTGTATCAAATCGTGCGTATCCGTCAGTAATATGTCGGCGATCTTTAGGGTGTCATCAAATTTTTCGGCGCGGATGAAGGCCGCCGTCGCTATCATGGCAATCCGGCGCTCCCAAAGATTTTTGGAGCGCGCCAGTTTATATAGTATCTTCCGGTCGCGATTCAAAAGCCAAGCGCCGACGATGTTTGGCGCGGATAAATCAACTAAATCCCAGTTATTTATTTTTTTGGTATTTTTCAGATAAAATTTATGAATCGCGTTCCGCTGCTCCTGGCTGCCTTTGGTATATTGCAAATTAAGTATTATTAGGCCGAGCAGGCGTAATTCATGATGGGGGTTGTTTATCAGTTTTTGGACATCGTTTAACGACAGAGACCGGTAATATTTTTTTGCCACCGATCTAGTCTGCGGCACCATTACACCTAAAAAAATATCACCCTCGCCGTATTGTCCTCGGCCGGTCTTAAAAAATCCCGCTAAAAGTTTGGCCTTTTTGGCGTTGGCGAGTTGTTTCATTTCTTTTTGGATTGCCATCATCGGCATATTGATTTTTCTTTATATCCAGCGTAAAATTCTAAATTAGTATAACCCCTATTCAAGTCTCCCGCAAGCTATGATCCAAAAAATTGTTGACCTCCATATTCATTCCCGATATTCGCGGGCCTGCTCGCCCAATTTGGAATTATCCCAAATCGCCTTGGCCTGTGAGAAAAAGGGGATAGACATTTGCGCCACCGGTGATTTTACGCATCCGATGTGGTTTGACCATATTAAAAACACGCTGGCTGAAGATACTGTCGGTCTGTATAAATTAAAAGATGCCAGCTCCAAGACCCGTTTTATCCTCTCCACTGAAATTTCCTGCATTTACAAGCACAAAGACGCCACTCGCCGGCTCCATTTGGTGATTTTAGCCCCGAATATTGATGCTGTGGATAAGTTAATTCGAGCTTTAGAGGCTAAAGGCGCCAATTTGCGTTCCGACGGCCGGCCGATACTGGGCTTGTCAGGCAAGGCCGTTTTGCAGATGCTTTTAGACATAGACAAACGATTTACGCTTATCCCGGCTCATGCCTGGACCCCGTGGTTTTCGGTGTTTGGCTCGAAATCCGGCTACAATTCTCTGGAAGAATGTTTTGAAGAATTAACTCCGCATGTGCGGGCGATTGAAACCGGTCTGTCCAGCGACCCAACAATGAATCATCGTTTGAGTGCCTTGGATAATATTACTCTGGTTTCTAATTCCGACGCCCATGGCTTGGAAAATTTAGGACGTGAAGCCAATGTTCTGGCTTTTGATAACGCCAAAGAAATAACTTACGCGGAAATAAAAAGGATTATTGAATCGGGCGACCGAAAAAAGTTTTTATATACCATAGAATTTTATCCGGAAGAGGGGAAATATCATTTTGACGGCCATTTACCCTGCGCAGTCTGTCTGGCGCCGGCCGAAACAAAAAAAGAAAAATATCTTTGTCCGAAGTGCAAGAAAAAAGTGACGGTCGGTGTTTTACACCGAGTGGACGATCTGGCTGACCGCGCAGAAAAAAATATTCCGGCGGAAAAATTCATCCCGCATCGCTACATCATCCCGCTGAAAGAAATTATCGGCAAAGTGATGGGTGTGGGCGCCAAAAGTAAAAAAGTCGAAGCCATCTATTCTGATTTGATAAAAAATTTAGGCAGTGAATTTGAAATATTATTACATGCCGACATAAAAAAAATTGAAAAACTTGTTGACGACAAAGACATTGCTTTGGCTATCGGGAATATGCGAACGGGGAAAGTGCTGTTGAAGCCCGGCTATGACGGCCAATACGGCCAAGTGGAGGTTTTGCCCGAAGGTAAGCATAAAAAAGGCCAAAGCCGGCTGTTGCTGGAGTAAAAAATATCACGAAAACAAAAATCCGCTCGCCAGTCGGCGAACGGATTTTTTAAAACACAAACTATCTGCGTTTCTTTGCTTTCTTGGCTTTCTTCTTCTTGGCGACTTTCTTCTTGGCTTTCTTTTTGGCCATATTGGGCACCTCCTTTCAACCACGCTGAGAAGCGTGGCCTAAAGATGATTTTTTCTTACTCGCGATCGCGAGAAAAAATTTTTTTAAAGAGTTTATGCCAACAAGCATTGAGCACAAACTGCTTTCGACCTACCTATATTATAAAATGTTTCTTCGGAAAATGGAATAGCTAAGGGCAAAGTTATGCACAGTTATGCACAGGTGGTCAAAATATATAAATTTTACCATTTAAGTTGACGAACGCCGATTAATTTGTTTAAATACACGCATATTAATGGTAATTTTAATATATGATTAATGAGAACCACGAGTCAGATGTCAGAAGAAACAAAGAGGTGGTGTTCGCTACCGAAGACGCCGATATCAAAGAGCTGTTGTCGCTCGGCGCGGCCGAGTATTTTAAGCGAGAATTTCCGGACCTTAAGCATGCTTTTTCCGAACAGCAAGCATGCGTTTGTTGCATGGATGAGGGTACGGCGCACAAAGACATAAACGGCGAATGGAAGTTGGCTTTGGCCGGTTCCGGCATTTTATACCCGGCGGCCAATGAGGCGGAGCGCCTGGAGAAGGTGGCAAAGATATTAATTGAACGCGGGGTGACGGACATCACCAGCCATAGCGGTTGCGGAGCGGCCGGTTTGGCCTATCGTCGTGATTTTCCTGACGCCGATACCCATGAGAATTTGGCGGAAAAAATTGAAGCGTACACCCGGGCGTGGGCGGATAAATTAGCGGAGAAGATTCATGATCTCGGACACGCGGCTGAACGCACGCATATTATCGCCGAGGACATGGAACGACCGGTAGAGTTTCATAACGCGCGAGTGGTGTATTTTGACGGCGTCGGCGGATTTAATCCGAACAAAGAGATCGGCTTGCCGATGGGGTTTGTGATTGAACGCGCCTATCTGCCGGCGGAGTATACGGCCGAGGAATTAAAAGTGGCGGTGGACATCGCTTTCGGCCATCACGGTTTTGGAAAATTATTTTATGCGGAATCGCCGTTTGTAATAATTGCGTTGGCGAAGAACGACGAACAGCTGAATAATTTAAAAGATGAAATTTCTTCCGCCTTAGCCGATAACGAAAATTTTGTTGGCGGGAAAATAAAAATTGATGGATTGATAGTGTAAAATTTTTGATTTAAATATAAAAATGACCGCGCGAGGCGGTCATTTTTATATTGTGCCCCCAGAGAGGATCGAACTCCCATCTTCAGGTTCGAAGCCTGATATTCTATCCATTGAACTATAGGGGCATATAGCACAAAACAGTATAGCATAAAATGAAAGAAAAATCAAGATGGGGTCGCCAGGGATTCTGCCTCGACTCGCTCGGTCTTCCGACCTCGCAGTCTGGCCACCGCCGTCGTCGCAGGGATTCGGAGTCGTCGCCTTCGGCTCCTCCCACGGGAACCTTCGGGTTTCCGTGTACCCTCCTCGGCAATGCGGGGAAATTTTTTCCCCGCCACCCCTTTGTCCGAATCTCTGGCCAATCCAAAATAATATAAAAAATGTCCCAGCTTCGCGGGACATTTTTTATATATGTGGGCTGCCAGGGATTCGGACCCTGGACCTTGTCCTTAAGAGGGACCTGCTCTACCAGCTGAGCTAGCAGCCCGTGGTTGGTTGCGCATGAGTGAATCAAATGCCTGTTGAAGACAACCGCGGAGCGACGGCGACATAGCCGGAGTGAGCGTTAGGGCGACGAGCCCTCAGGCGAGGAGACCCGTGTCTGAAACGGGCATTTGATTCACGAATAGTTGGTTACAACGGATCGCCAGGATTTCTTTTTATAATATTAATCGTCGGTCCTTTCCAGCCTTTAGCTTGCACCCCCATTTCCGCCGCCTCGGTCTGCGCCTCCTGTTTGCTCATACCTTCGCCGGTGGCTACCAGTTCTTTGCCGATATACACGCCGACTTTAAATGTTTTGGCGTGGTCCGGGCCTTCTTCGCTCATCACTTTGTAAGTCGGAGTCACCCCGAGCAATTCCTGCGCCGATTCTTGAAATCGGCTCTTGGCATCCAAATATAATCCATTTTCTAAAATATACGGCAATTTCGGCAACACCCATTCGGCAATAAATTTCTTCGCCGCCTCATAACCGCCGTCCAAATAAATCGCTCCGGTGACGGATTCCATGGTGTTGGCCATGATATAATCGCGGGCTTTGGTGCCGGCGTCTTTGGCTTCGCCGTGGCTCAAAAACAAATACGGTTCCATGCCGATTTCATAGGCGATGCTGGCTAGGGTTTTAGCATTCACCAGCGCCGCGCGCCAGTTGGTCAATTCGCCTTCGGGGTTGCCGTATTCATTAAAAAGAAATTCAGTCACTACCAATTCCACTACCGCGTCGCCCAAAAATTCCAGACGTTCGTTATGTCCCAGCGGAAAATCATGATGTTCATTTAAATAGGAGCGATGAACAAACGCTTGAATCAACAATTCCGGATTATTAAAAGTAATGCCGATTTTTTTCTGCAAGGCATCAAAATCTTTTTCAATAACTTCCGGTCTGTCTGTGATCATACATGTTTAGTTTCTTCCGGCTTTTTTTCCGGAGTAGCCGGCGCTTCCGGCGCCATGTTTTTATAAATCGCGCCTAACACGCCATTCACAAATTTACCGGATGAATGCCCGCCATAACTTTTGGCCAATTCAATCGCCTCGTTAATAGCAACTTTGGGCGGCACATCTTTGCTGAAAGCTAACTCAAAAATGCCCAGCCGCAGGATATTTCTATCCACCACGGTAATTTGGTCAATCGGCCAATCCGAAGCGTATTCAGTGATAATCTTGTCAATTTTTTTCAAATTGGCAACCACCCCGTTGATTAAACTGACCGCGAAATCTTTTTCCTGCAATCCGTCGCCGAATTCTTTGAGCGTATGCTCTAAAATTTCCGGCAAACGATTGGTGTCTTTTTCGCGGAAATCCCATTCAAACAAAGTTTGCATGGCGATGCTTCTCGCCAAATGGCGATTGGACATAGGCTAAAGATCAAGATTTAAACGAAAATTTACTGGGGAGAGGGGCCTTACTTTTTGCCTCTTTTAGCGGTGCGGGCCGTTTTACGGCTGACGCTCAGAACCTCACGTCCTTTATAGGTACCGCAAAATCCGCAAGCGCGATGCGGCCTGATCGGTTTTTCGCACTTGGGGCAAGAATTAATGGTCGTAGCGGAGAGCGCGAAGTGCGCTGCACGGCGGCGTTTGTGTGACGAAGTCCGTCGATGGCCTGGTAAACCCATATATTTATTTTAATGATTGATAAGTAAAATCGGCTGTAATTATACTATAAAATTAGCCTTTTGGCAAGAGAGGTTTTTTTGGCTAAAAATGGCGGCCGGGCAGAGGGGGGGTTGACAAAAAGGTAAAAGTGTGCTATTATATTCAGTTAACAATTCAGACCGCCTGTTTCTGGAGAGAGTCGGGCGGACAAAAATGGCTTTAATTAGCCAAAGTTATTGAAAAACTTCTCGTTTTACGGGGGTTTTCGCACCTTAAAATGGTTTTAGCGCTAAATAAAGGGTTGTCGTGTAGAGATAGTATCTGATTGATCTGTCTATAGAAAAATAAATTAACACCAACCTTTTATTGAGCGCTAAACCCCCAACCAACCACCAAGGAGGAATCCATGGCAAACGAGGATACCAACAAGTTCGCGTGCGTGGCTTGCGGTCGCCCCATCAACTCCGACGCGGCGAAGATCGCGGCGCGAATCCCGGCGCGCGACGTCATCGTCGCGAAGCTGGGGAGGGCCGACCTCACGGTCGCGGACCTCGGCAAGTTCGTCGTGTGCGGGGGCTGCGGCGTCATCGCCGACCGCAAGGGGGCCAAGACGGCCGCCTTCACGGCCGCGCTCGCCGCCGTCCGCATGGACGAGGAGGAGCGACGAGCCCTCGCGGCGGCGAGGCAGGAGGCGCAGGAGGCGGTGAAGTCGAGGATCGGCGACCTCTTCGGAGTCTCTATCGAGGAGACCGAGGAGGCCACGGTCACGACGATCACGCCGACGGCCGCGAGAAAGGTCAAGGAAGGGGGGCGGAAGAGGGTCCGCAAGGCCTCGTAGGCCACCGCCGCAACTGTGTGAGTCGTTCTTTTTCTAGAAAGAGAGGTCTGAATGCACTGGCCCGCGCTGTAGGTAACAGATAAGCGAGTGCCGGCATGGCCCCAACGGATCCGTCATCCGTCCGGTAAAATGACGAAGGCGACGCCGAGCGCATCAGTAACTCGGCACCCCAATTGCGTTTCTGAAGCGAATCGTTTCGGAGACACAACAGCGGTTCACAGCGCGAACAAAGGAGGTTCAATTTGAGCTGATGAGAAAGCGACGCGCAGCAAAAAAAGCGCGATGGCAACAATCCAAATTCTCACCTATCAGGTGAACCAAGGAGGGGAAACCTCCCCGGAAGCCGAACCTAAGCAAATTCGGCAGTTCGTTTTCGTCGCCCATCATCCGCGGCGCTAGTGAGGGGGTCCTGTGCGACCTCCATGCCTCGCCGAAGCTACGGCTTGCGGCTGAACAGGCAGTGCGCGGCGCGCGGATCTGGGGTGCGCCGACGGCGGGTGGACATCGGTTGTTCTCCCGCCCTCAACAATCACGGAAGTGAAGAAAGGAGAGGTGGACCGGATGAATGCATTCGGGTTTACCTAGAGTGGCATGGGCCACGCCACCGGCCAAAAACCGGGATGCGCTGCGAGGTCGTCTCGTCTGACCCGCCCGGCGCGCGGCGAACTAACTAAATGCTCTTTCGAGGTAGTCGTTCGAGTTCGAGGCCGGTCACAACTGCGTGACCGGCCGCTTTTATTTATTTGGCAAAGATACACCTTGACATTTTTTAAAATTGTATATATAATGGTGTTTAAAAATTAAACCCGCTACGAGCGGAAAAAAGAGGAGGAGGGAGAAATGCGTTCTTTGAAAAGGCTGGGTCGTTTCATCTTGGTTTGGGAATCGGCTTTAGCCGGCGTGGTCTTCCTGGCCATCGCCGTTACCGCGTTATTCGATCCTTCGCTCGTGAAAACGGTGGAATCGCTCGATTGCTTCATCAAGGCGAAAATCATCGCCGCCTATTGGTTGCCGTCCTGGAAAACGGATGAAATAATCGTTGCGGCGTCGTTTATTTCTGGCGCGTTCAACATGGCGATCGTCCTGGCCTCAGCTATTCGGACGCGCCGATGAAAGGAGCCATCATGGCAGGCAAACTCAAAAGGATGTTCCTGATCACCCTTTCAGCTTTGGTCGCTGTTGGTGTCGCCACGACCCAATCGGTGGTAGAGATCTTCTTGTTCCTCGTCGGCATCGGGTTGTGTATCGAGGCATTCAGCCAGCCCCCGTGGTTCTCTTGTTTTTACGTTTTCGTTGGCATGTTGTCGCTGTATCTGTGCGGAAAGGTTTCCGGCGCCGATTTGTCCGGAACTTGGTGGCAGCGTTTCGTCCTCCCTCATCTGGAGTGACGGGCGATGCCCCGTCTCGCGTTGCGCGCTCCTCTCCGGGGCGCGCCTTTGTTTTATTGCTAAAATTCATCAAATCGGCTAAGATTAAAGCAATATGTTGAAGATTGAAACAAAATTTGAAATGAGCAACAGCTGGTTGAAGGAAAATGTCAGCCGGCCGCCTTTTTGCCAGTCGTTTGAATGGGAAGAAATATTGTCGCGTGAAGGCAAAGATGTTGAACGCTTGGCCGTATTTGATGACGAAAAACCCGTGGCTATGGCACTGGTGGAATATCATAAATTGCCGTTCGGCTGGCGGTATGCTTTTTGTCCGAAAGGACCAATTACAGCTCGCAGTTCACAGCCCACAGTTCACAAAATTTACGAAGTTCTGGCCGGTTATTTTAAGAATAAAAAATGTATATTCTTTCGTTTCGAACCGATGGCGAACTGGGAACTGGGAACTGAGAACTGTGAACTTCGCAAAACCGTCGACATTAATCCGCGGGCGACGATGATTTTAGATTTGCGGCGTACGCCGGATGAACTACTCGCCGGTATGCATCAAAAGACACGATACAACATTAACTTGGCGCAGAAAAAAGATTTACGGGTAAGCGATATTAAAGATGCCGACCTGTTCATGACTTTAATGAAAGCCACCGGTCAGCGCGATAAATTTCGTCTGCACCAGGTTAAACATTATCATGAAATAATTTTTTCTCCGTTGGCGCACCAGTTAACTGTTTTTTACGGACCACGCCCGATTGCCACAGCGATCTTTGCCGGCTTTGGCGATACTTTCACTTACGTTTTTGGCGCGTCCGATTATGACCACCGCTCGCTAATGGCGCCGTATTTAATTCAATGGGAGGGGATTAAAATGGGGCAAAGATACGGCTATAGATATTATGATTTTTTTGGCATAGCGCCACAAAAAGGAATAAAGAGTAAGGAACAAGGAATAAATGATTATGAATATGACGTAAAACACCAATATGCCGGGGTGACAAGGTTTAAGCAGGGGTTTGGCGGCGCGTACCATGAAGACCCGGGAACATTTGATTTGATTATTTCACCGTGGAAGTATAGAGTATATAATTGGTTGCGGAGGATAAGAAGAATGATTTAGTCCTTGTAGTTTAATGGATAAAATACCTCCCTCCGAAGGAGGTGATGCGCGTTCGATTCGCGCCGAGGGCACATTTAATTTTTTTATGGATAACATAGATTTAAAGAAAATTTCCGAGTTGCTTGCTAACCAGACAGGCCACTCGGTTCAAATTGAAAAAATAGAAAAAGTCGGGAGTGGGTATCACTCCGACGGTTTTAAGTTGGTCGCTGCCGATGGGCGGTGTTATTTTTTGAAAAAAGTTAAATCGCATGACTTGGGTTTTGAATTACCCGAAAGAAAAATCATGTCGCTTTTAGTAAGCAACGGCATGTGTAATCGGGCGAACATCGGTTCTAAATGTTTGGGTGTAGTGCTGGGCAACGGCGATGAAGTAAAAATGCTCCCCGAAGTAAATGAGGCCACGGAAATTTATCACCTTCAAGAATACGAGCCGGAAGGGACAAGTTATTGGTCGTTACTGCAGGCCAGAAAAAACCGGGCCGCGATTGAGCCGGAAGATTTATCGGAATTGGAAAAAATTACCGACTACATCAGCGCGGTTCATCGCGTAAAACATCCGTCGTCAGACGCCGGTCAACTCAAGGCGGTTTACAACGACAGTCTGCGCGCTGTGCTGACCAACCCGGAATTAGCCATTATGCTTTTGTCCGATTATACCGACAGCCATCCGCTCCTTCCGGCCGGCGAGCATGGCGCGTATGTGGGTCTGATGCTCAATTTAATGTACCAGTGGAAAGATCGGTCCGATCGTCTGACCGCTTTGCACGGCGATTTTTGGGGCGCCAATTTATTTGTCAGAAAAGACGGCAGTGTGTGGATGATCGATTACTCAAGAATTCCCTGGGGCGATCCGGGGATAGACATCGGCTGGTGGCTGGCGCAGTATATTTGGTTTTATCATGCCACCGGCAATCAGTATTTCAAAACAATGGGTGATAAGTTTTTAGAACTTTATATCGCCAAAACGAACGACCAAGAAATCAAACAAACCGTCGCCTTGTCGCTTGGTTTGTTGAACATTATATTTTTGTCACCCAGGTTTTATCCCGATCTTGATTTGTCGGTCGGAAAAAGCTTTTTCGATAATATCGTGGCGATACTTAAAAAAGGAACTTTTATATGGACAAAATAGCAAGACAGCCCAATCAAGATCCGTCGCTTCACGTCGATTTGTTTCGGCATGGGTCGGCGAAGTATGAACAAGGAAAAACTACAGTAGAAGAGGCGGCCGATTTGACCGAAGCGGGCATCGCCGAAGTTAAAACCAGCGCGGAAGCTCTGGCGGAGCTTATATCGCCCGACGAAGAAGTGCAGATTTGGTCCTCGCCGATGGGACGAACCTTGCAGACGGCGAAAATAATTTCGGAGACGCTGGCGGCTAAAGGTGTTAATTTACGCGGTGAGCGCCAAGCCGAGGGTGCCGGGATAAAAGTATTTGATCAGTTATCGGAAGTAAAGAATTTTTCTTGGTCGCTTTTTAGTCCGTTGGTTTATGGCGGAGAAGTGGAGTACGCCGGCCGGAAATTTGTGATTGACGCGGCGAAAACCAACCCGCAGAATTTGGGTCCGGCGCAGTATTACGCGAGCGACAACATCCATAATATTAGCGCGGAAGCAAAGGCGGGCTGGCCGGCGGAGTACGTGAAAGCCGTGGAAGATTTTGAGGATTTTATGTCTGTGACTAAACGGATTATGAAACCGTTGGTTCGATTGAAGGGCTTGAGCGACAAGCCCTATCGCGTGATTATCGTGACGCACGACGCTTTGCTCGGTTTTGTCGCTAATATTTTTTCCGGCGGGGAATCCGCCGGCGTTAATCCGGCGGAATTTATTAATTTGGAACGGAAAGACGGCCAACTGGTGGCCACCAAAGTCGGTCAGTTGGATCGGCCGGAGAGTAAAGACGTAATTGACGAGTTTAACCAACAACACCAATAATGTTATGCCGGCCAAAAGCGGGAAATCAAAAGAAGGCCATTTGATGCACTATAGTTCGTCCGCGATTATAAAGCGCGACGGCAAGATTTTGATGATCGATCGGACGATCGCTCCCCTGGGTTTTGCTTGTCCGGCCGGACATCTTGAAGAGGGGGAAACGCCGGACGAAGCTTTATATCGGGAAGTGGAAGAGGAAACCGGTTTGAAGATTAAAAAATGTAAATTTTTAATTGAGGAAGAAGTGGACGGCAATATTTGCAGCCGGGGTGTGGCCGTACATTATTGGTATGTTTATGAATGTGAATGCGCCGGCGAACCGAAACTTTTTCCGGCCGAAGAAAAATCCATCGGCTGGTACACGCCGGAGCAAATTAAAACTATGACGCTGGAACCGGTCTGGGATTATTGGTTGAAAAAGTTTAAAGTAATTTAACGTAATAAAAAACGCTCCGGCCATTGACCGGAGCGTTTTTTAATTTTTAAGCCATCGCCGCTTCCAGATTTTCAATCAGTGTGACGCTGGCGACTTTGTCGCCGTCTTCTTTGAAGCGCATCAAGCGGACGCCCTGAGTGGCACGGCCGGAGACAGATACAGTTTTCAACGGTAAGCGGATCACCTGCCCTTTGGCGGACATCAGTAACAAATCGTATTTATCTTCTTTGGCGCCGTCCACTAAGCGGGCGTGAATCAGGTTGCCGGTTTTTTGCGTGATTTCCGCCGTCTTAATACCACTGCCACCGCGTCCTTGCACTTTGTATTGCGCCAGGGGCGTGCGCTTGCCCACGCCGTTCTCGCCCACAGTCAAAAGTTCTAAGCTTTTGTTATTCGGGTCGACAATATCCATGGAAATCACCTCGTCTTTATCGTGCAGGCGCATCCCGCGCACGCCGGCCGCGTTTCGGCCCATCGGGCGCACGTCGCCTTCTTCAAAACGAATCGCCTGCCCCTTTAAAGTGATAATGCTAATCTCATCGTGCCCGGTGGACGGTTTGACCCATTCCATGGAATCTTCGCCCTTGAGTTTCAAAGCAATTAAACCGCTCCGGCGGACGTTGGTAAAATCTTCCAGCGCGGTTTTTTTGATTAAGCCTTTTTTCGTCACCATCACCAGGTATTTTATTTCCGCCAAATTGCCCATGGTGAGTAGCGCCGTCACGTTTTCATTCGGCGCCAGTTGGAGGAAGTTTACCAGGGCTTGGCCTTTGGCCGTCCGGCTGCCCTGCGGGATATCATAAGCGAACAGTTGGAAGACCCGCCCGCGATTGGTGAAAAATAGCACGTTGTCGTGAGTGTTGGTCATTTGTAATTGGTCCACCGACTCTTCTTCCTTGGTCGTCGTGCCGATCACGCCTTTGCCCCCGCGCGATTGCTGGCGGAACGTGTCCGGTGGCAAGCGCTTCACATAGCCGTCGGTGGTGGTCATAATCATTGTTGTTTCGTTGGGCACCAAATCTTCCACCGTAAATTCTTTGATACCGTGCGCCACGATTTGCGTTCGACGGGGTTGGCCGAATTTGGTTTTAATTTCTTCGGTTTCAGTTTTTACGATATGCAAAATTTTCGCCTCGGACGCGAGGATCGCTTCCAATTCTTTCATCAGGGCTTTCTTTTCCTTCAATTCGTCCTCGATTTTTTGCCGTTCCAGGTTGGCCAGTTGTTGTAATTTCATTTCCAAAATCGCCGTGGTCTGCCGGTCGGTGAATTTGAAATGCTTCATCAAATTGATTTTGGCCTCGTCTTTGTCTTTGGATGCGCGGATGGTTTTAATCACTTGCTCAATTTTGTCCAAAGCCATTTTCAAGCCGTCCAAAATGTGGGCGCGGTCTTTGGCTTTGGCTAAATCAAACTCGGTGCGCCGGCGGATAATCACTTGGCGGTGTTTGATAAATTCTTCCAGGATGGTTTTTAGATTCAAAATGCGCGGTTGAATGCCGTCCACCAGCGCCAGCATGTTGGAGTGAAAGGTAGTCTGCAATTCGGTCATCTTGAACAGCTGGTTCATTATTTTTTTCGGATAAGAATCCTTTTTCAAATCAATCACCATGCGCACGCCGTCCTTGTTGGATTCGTCGCGCATATCGCGAATGCCCTCAATCTTTTTTTCCTGCACCAGTTCGGCGATTTTTTCCAAGAGCGTCGCCTTGTTCACCTGATAAGGAACTTCGGAAATAATAATTTGGAAGTGCCCGGCTTTGGCTTCAAGAATTTCCGCTTTGGCGCGGACGACGATCCCGCCCTTGCCGGTGGCATACATGGCGGCGATATCTTTTTTGTTATAGATAATTCCGCCGGTCGGGAAATCCGGGCCTTTTACAATCTCCGACAGGTCTTCCACCGTGGACTTTGGTTTTTCGATGAGTAGCGCCACCCCGTCGCAAAGTTCGGTTAGGTTGTGCGGGGGGATGGAAGTGGACATGCCGACGGCGATGCCCATAGTGCCGTTCAATAGCAAGTTCGGCACTTTGGAGGGCAGGACGGCCGGTTCCTTGTGCGACCCGTCGTAGGTCGGAATAAAATTAACGGTATCTTTTTCAATATCCACCAGCATTTCTTCAGCCAGCGCGGCTAGACGAGCTTCAGTGTAGCGCATGGCGGCGGCGCTGTCGCCATCCATACTGCCGAAGTTGCCTTGGCCGTCCACGAAGACTTGGCGCATGGAAAAATCCTGGGCCATGCGGACCATGGAATCATAAATGGCGGCATCGCCGTGCGGGTGGTATTTGGCCATCACCTCGCCGACCACGTGCGCGGATTTGCGGTATTTGGCCGTGTGTTTCAGACCGACATCCCACATGGCGTACATAATGCGCCGGTGCACCGGTTTGAAGCCGTCGCGTACATCAGGCAGGGCGCGCGAAACTATCACGCTCATGGCGTATTCCAAATATGATTGTTTTACTTCTTCGGCAATCGGCGCGGCAATCAGTTTGCCGACGTTTTCCGTTCCGGGCAATGACATTTTATCTTGCATATCAAATTTTTTTCAAAATTGTTAATTGGTGGAAGTGGCGGTGGCAGCGGCAGTTTTTTCGCTACTGCTGGCGGACAGCTGTTCCGCCAGTTTGGCCATTTTATCTTTCGCTTCTTTTTCAATGGCGCTTTTTTCCAGCGCCGTGTTTTTAGTCAAGGCCGTCGCCGCCTGCCAGTCATCTTTTAAGCCATCCAGCATTTGTTTTTCCGCGCTTTGCTTAAAGCTGAATACGGCTAACTGATTTTTGAAAGAAATAATCCAAAAAGAGGCTAATAACATCGCAACGATGCCGACGGCGATCCACAAAATACGACGTTTACGCACGACAACCTCGATGTGTTTGTTGGTTTGTTCTCCTTCAGCCATACTAATAATTTTTTTCTAAGATCATCAATTTCGTTTCTTCTTGTGGCAAATCTTTTTTCTTGATGATAAATTTTTTGTCGGTCGCTTCCGGCTTGAGGCCGAGGGTCTTGATAAAATCGCTCACCGGGTCGGCTTTCGGGTCGGTGTCGCATTGAAAAGCGATGGGAATGACAATGCGCGGTTCCAGCGCGGTGACCGTGGCGGCCGCGTCTTCGGCGGAAAGCGTTTTATTTTTTTCTCCGCCGACCGGGATGAATAATATATCCGGACTGCCGAGTTTGGCGATGGTTTCCGTGTTCATTTTTTTATTCAAGCGTCCGAGGTGAACGATGTTCAAACTTTCCGAACCGATTTTAAAAACTACGGTGTCGTCCGGTCCGGGCATGGCGTAAATCATGGTGTCTTTCACTTCACATTCGCCGGGGGTGTCAATCACAAATGGGCCTTGGCTAAGAGTAACGGCGTTGGTATCGCCGGCGGAAAACAGGGCCACCTGCGGGCTGAAGCTGCGCGGGAAGTCGCCTTTTTCCGGGCGATAAGGGTCGATTAAAATAACCACGTCCTCGTCTTTGAGATTTTTGGTTTGCAGTTTTACGCAGGTTTGTCCGAGCCAGTTTAAATGCATACGAAGCTAGTAAGTAATAAACTAATAAGCAGTAAGTAAATGTTTTTTGTCATTCCGAGCGAAGTCCCGCGGAGCGGGATGAAGTCGAGGAATCCCTTCGGCACCTTGTCATTCCCGCGAAGGCGGGAACCTGCCTGCCGGTAGGCAGGTCCAGTCGATTTTTTATCATAAAACAACGACTATATTTTATCACTATTTTACAGTGTTTTCAAGTCCAAAAAGGGGATAGTTTGGGGAAAATGGGGATATTCTTTTTCGCTAATATTAGCCAAGTTAAGGTATTGACAAAAAGGCAAAAATGTGCTATACTATATTATTCTTTTACAAACTCCAGTCCCGCATGGTGCGGGACGGAAAACCCGGCCGCGGGGAACAGCGGCAGAAAGAAAACAGGAGGAAAGGTCCATGACAAACCATGGCACGGTCCCCCAGAATCAGTTCGAAGAGTTCCTGGCCGCCCTCATCGTGGCTCTACCGCAGATGACGCCGGAGCAGATGCAGAAGTTCATCCGGCTCTCGACCAAGACCAAGAGGAAGAAGCTCCGTGAGCTCTTCGGCACGACCGACACCGAGGTTTGGCGCGAGGAGTGGACGAAGTTCTACCTCGAGGTCTTCAACCTCGCGGTGGACCTGACGAACGTCGTCCTGCCCACCGAGGTGGAGGAGTTCGCCTGGCTGACGGTTCTGGCCAAGGAGCTCGGCGACACGCCGCTCAACACGGCCATGGTCGCTGCCAGGAAGCTCTTCAAGGGCAAGGTCTGGCAGTACTACGACGACCTGGACAAGGATGTCACCGTCAACGACCGCGACCTGAAGAACGGCTCCTACGCCATCCGCATCCGGGCCAGGGTGGAGGCCGACGAGGAGAACAAGGGCCTCTCGGCCAACCAGATCGCCGAGCGTAAGCTCGTGACGATGACGCTCCTGGAGCGCATCGTGCTGGAGCTGTTCTACTTCTGGAAGACCGGGAAGCACCTGGACATCCAGAACGTGACGCTCTGCAGCGGCTCGCGCAGCTCGGATGGCCGCGTCCCGCGCTGCGACTTGTTTGGCGCTGGCCACTTCTTCGTCGACGACTGCCGCCCCGGCTGCGCCCGCGTCTACTTGCGGGCTCGTGTCGCAGTTTTGTAACTCGTTCCTTTAACTCTTATCTCACCGGTTCGTTCTCTCGCCCGTTTGTGTGTCTTGCACAGACGGGCGTTTTCTTTTAAAATACTTTTGGCTAATACAACCAATCTCACGCGATGAGGTAATGGTTTGCCACAAATTGAAACTGCTTAATCGATTTTAGAGAGTATTCGTGAAATGTCGCGATGGCTCCAAACAACGCCTGCTTCGCGGGTCAACGCAGATAATTTTGTTAAAGATTATCGGTGATTTTTGATGAAATCGGTTAATAAGCGGCTCGCGCAACTCGGATGGCGACGTCCCGCGCTGCGACTTGGGTGGCGATGGCCACTTCCACGTCTACGGCTGCAGCCCCGACAACGCCAACGACAACTTGCGGGCTCGTGTCGAAGTTTCAAAAAGGAGCTTGCGTCAAGCTCCTTTTGTTTCCAAGTATCTTATCCAGCCGCTTGCCATTTTGGAAATTTCTACCAACTGGTTTTCAATATCCAGATATTTATTCGTGTTGATTATATCCAGTTCATTTTCCAGCCGAATCAGCCGCTTTAATATTTCTATTTCAATTTTTATTTTTCGCAAAATCGGAATTTTTGTCGCGCCGCCGAGCAGGGCGGCTTCAATGGAAAAGCCGAGAATGTCCAGGCCAAACTGTTCTATTTTCAAATGCAATCCGTGTCTGTCTTTTTTCGGCACGTTTTTGCCGAGGACATAAATATTCCTGTATAACTCCGTTATCTTATGAACAATGGGGATAGAAATTGCGTCGGGGGGGGGGTTGCTTGATTGTATCGGCCATAATTTTTTTGATAAAATTATTTCTTTTGGTAATTTATTTCGTGCCTGGCGCGAATTTAAACGCGGGAAGACGGGTAAAAACGACGTCAGAAAATTTTATTATTCATTGGAAGATAATTTATTTGAGTTGCGACGTGATTTATTAGAGCACCGCTACCAACCGGACAAGTATGGCTTTTTCTATGTCCGCGACCCTAAATTGCGGCCGATTCACAAGGCCTCGGTCCGCGACCGGGTTTTGTTTCAAGCCGTGTTCCGTTTATTGTATCATATTTTTGACCGGCATTTTATTTTTGATTCATATTCTTGCCGATTCGGCAAAGGCACGCATGCCGGCGTGTGGCGTTTGGAGCAATTCGTCCGACGGGCGAGCGCGAATTATTCAAGGCCGGTATTTGCCCTAAAGTGCGATGTGCAAAAATTCTTTTATAGCATTGACCATGATATTTTATTTGATTTGTTAAGGCGAAAGGTTGGCGACCCCAACACGCTATGGTTGATTGACAAAATAATAGACAGTTTTGAAATTGAACCGGGCAAGGGTCTGCCTCTCGGCAACGTAACCAGCCAGTTGTTTGCTAATATTTATTTGAATGAATTGGATCAATGGGTGAAACATGTTTTGCGGCGAAAATATTATTTGCGGTATTGCGATGATTTTGTGATTTTGGGGGATAGTGTCGCTGATTTACGAGCGTTGATTGAACCGGTTAATGATTTTTTAAAAGAAAAATTAAAATTGAACTTGCATCCGCGGAAAGTGGAAATCAGAAAATTATCGCAGGGGATTGATTTTCTGGGATATGTTGTTTTGTCCCGTCATATTGTACTGCGAACGAAAACAAAAAAGAGAATGTTTAGAAAGGTGGCAAATTGTCCGTCAAGCCAGTCGTTGCAGTCGTATTTGGGAATGTTGAAACACGGCAATAATTTCAATCTGTATAATAAGATAAAGCGTTTATTTGGTTAAATGGGCCTATTGACAATAAACTCACAATAGGTTATACTGTTTTCACAATCAGTTAATCAAATCCGGCCCGATTTAGTGGCTGGACCCATGAAGTGCCGCGTGCGAAGTCGCGAAAGCGACGAAGCTATACGCGGTTACCCAAATGGATAAGCGATTCTTTTTTGTTTTTATATGTCAGACAACACACAGGACTTCAAGAAGCTGCTCGAAGAGCATCTGATGAATTTTCCCAAGGTCAACGATATCGTTAAAGGCAAAGTGATTTCTGTGGACAAAGGGGAAATCCGTATTGACGTGGAAAATTTAACCACGGCGATTGTGCGCGGGCGCGAAATGTTTTCCGAATCGCGCGAATACGCCGGCCTTAAACCGGGCGACGAAGTGGAAGGCACGGTCATTGATTTAGAAAATGAAAACGGTGAAATGGAACTCTCGTTCCGCATTGCCGGTATGCAGAGGGTTTGGGACAATGCCAGAAAGTGGATGTCGCAAGGTTTGACCCTCAAAGCCAAAATCCTTTCCGCCAACAAAGGCGGTTTGATGATGCAGGTGGGCCCGTTGGCCGGTTTTATGCCGGTCTCGCAACTCAACCCGGATCATTATCCGCGAGTGGCCGGTGGCGACAAGAACCGCATTTTGGAAAAATTACTAGAAATGGTCGGCCAGGAGTTTGAAGTGAAAGCGATTGACGTGGATGAGAAAGAAGAAAAATTAATCGTCTCGGAAAAAGCGGTTTGGGAAGACGCCCAAAAAGCCGTGCTTGAGGCCTACAAAGTGGGCGACATCGTGGAAGGCGAAGTTAGCGCCATTACTTCCTTCGGCGTGTTCCTGCGCTTCGGCGAGGGGCTGGAGGGCTTGGTGCATATTTCCGAAATCGCCTGGCAGAGAATTGACCACCCGAAAGATTTGCTCAAAGTGGGCGACAAAGTCCGCGCGCAAATTATTCAGCTGGATCACTCCAAAATTTATCTGTCCATCAAACGATTGGTGGATGACCCGTGGAAAAAAGTGAAAGATAAATACAAGGTGGGGGAGACGGTGAAAGGCAAAATTTTGAAAGTGGAACCGTTCGGCCTGATGGTCAGCCTGGACAAAGAAATCCACGGCCTGGCACACATCTCCGAATTGTCCGACGAGCCGATTGCCAACATTCATGACAAATTCAAAATTGGCGACACTCTGGACTTTGCCGTGGTCTCGCTCGAGCCGGCCGAACACCGTTTGGGCCTGCGCGTGGCCGGAGTAAAAGGCAAGGCCGCGCGAAAGGCCACCGCCACCGCCACCGCAGAAGCGGGGCAGGCAGAAGCGGGGCAGGTTGAAGAGAAAAAGGAAGAAACGGTAGCGGAAGAGAAAAAAGAAGAGTAATTAAAACAAAAATCCAGCCACCTGTGTGGCTGGATTTTTGTTTTGTTATCCCGCCCGGTTTTGGCGCTCAAAAACTATTGACAGGCCCGCCGGAATGTGCTATAAGTTGTGTTATAATTGAGGCGTTATTTTTTAAATAACAAATCGTCGCTCATTTTATAACTGGGGAAAAGAAAAAGCGAAATCGCCTAAGAGGCGAATTGATAAAAAGGAGAAGAAATGGTGAATAAAAGAAAATCGAAATTTCTGGACGCCTCCATTGCTTCGGGCGAAATGTGGAAGATAATTATGGAAGCCGTCATCGCTGAGGGCGGTGGCGACGAACACATCCTGCGGATCAAGGAGGACCCGAGCTTGGTTGAGAGATTGGCTAGGGAAATCGTTGGTGTCGACAACAACATCATCGATGCGCTCCGCGTCATGTGCGATTACCGCGTCCTGACACACGCCGAGCTCAAGTCCGCTTTTGACTTCGTCAATGATATTTATATCCAGGCCGAGTTCAAGGCGATTGACGTTTGCGCGTCTGTTAGTCGCGAGTGCGGGCTGATCGAAGTCAAATATCTGTGTCTTGGCCGTAAAGCCAGCACCGCCGATGTCCTCGACGAAATGGAGAAAAAAAATCTGCGTCCGTTGATTTACGAGGAGGGCGTTGCTTTAGCCAAGGAATGTCCGGATGAGCAGAGAAAGTCCGAGATCGCGATTCTCGGCTCTGTTTGCAAGGACCCCAGCGGAGAAAGCAACGTAATGGTCCTGCGCGGGAACAACGATGGACGTGATCTGACCGCGCGCTGGGTCAAGAACCGTTGGCGTAGCAGCTGTCGCTTCCCCGCCACCAGCAAGACCGTGGCCAAGACCGCCTAAGCGGCCTCGCCCCTCTGCCTGTCGGCCCCCCGGGGCTCTCGTTCGTTTCATACTACGGTGTGAACAGCGAGAGTCCTTTTTTTATCTCGGCTTTGCGCAATATGAAATAAACCTGCTACTATATCCGTATTAACATATATGGAACAAGAACGGGCACAACTTGTCTCCGATGAGGATTTGGCCATAAAATCACTGGCCAACGGCGAATTGTTCGCCGAATTGATGCGCCGGTTTGAAGGGCGCCTGCTTTTGTATATTTGTCGCATTTCCGGTTTTGTGACTGAAGACGCGGAAGACGTGTTGCAGAAAGTGTTTATTAAGGCCTACTTTAATTTGCGCGATTTTGATCGAGGACTGAAGTTTTCTTCCTGGATTTACCGCATCGCCAGAAATGAAACCATCAGCGAATGGCGCCGGCGCAAAGCCCGGCCGAGCGTTTATTTGAATGACGAAGATTGGCAAAAAATACAAAGCGAGTCAGATTTGTTTGAAAATGTTCACCGTAATTTTGATAAAGAAAAAATTTCGGCCGCGCTGGAACAGCTGGACGAAAAATATCGCCAGGCGATTGTTCTGTATTTTTTTGAACAGAGAAGCTACGAAGAAATCGGCGACATTATTCAAAAGCCGGTTAGCACGGTCGGCACGCTAATCAGCCGGGCGAAAAAACAACTAAAAAATATTTTAATTAAATAATATGTCCCCAGAAGTCAGCCAGAAAGTTTTGGCCCAAATTCAACACGATAAAATTGAGCCGGTCGGCAAGTGGCGTTTTGTTTGGCGCCGCCTGTTGTTTTGGTTGTTGGCCGGAGTAGCCGTGGTGTTAGGCGGGTTGTCAGCCGGCACGGCTTATTTCATGCAAGCCAATCAGGATTGGGATATCTGGCCCAGATTAACCGACAGTTTTATTACCTTTTTTCTTTTGGTTCTACCGTATTTTTGGATTATTTTATTTGGTATTTTTGTCGTGCTGGTATATTTAAATTTGCGTCACACCAAATACGGCTATCGTTGGCATTTTTGGCTGATTGCCGGCGGTTATGTTGTTATCACCGCCGTATTGGGCGCGATATTTTACCAAGCGGGTTTAGCCGGTAAGATTGAAACTGTTTTGGGCGAGGCTTTGCCTCTTTATCATCATGTTAATTATGGCAGTGGTATTTGGGCCAAGCCGGAAAGCGGGCTGTTGTCAGGCAGGGTGGTGAGCGTATCTGGCACGGTGTTTATTTTAGAAGATTTAGACGGACAAAAGTGGACGATAGCCAGCGCCGGGGCAGTCAATATAGATTTAATCGCGCCGGAGGCGCGGCTAAAGATCGTCGGAGAAAAAGCGGAGGCCGGAATTTTTAGGGCCAATGAAATTCGCTCGTGGTGCGGTTGTGGCGGTTGTTCCGCTGGCCCGTCCGCTGGGGATAGCTGCGCGGGCGGCGCCATCTGCGAGGGCGCGAGTGGCTGTCAGCATGCCGGTTGTTCAATGATGAAATAATTTTTATCGAGCTTGCGTATTAGATTATGAGAGCGCTCGATTAATTCTTTAACCATAAACTATGAAACCATTTTGGTTTATAGGCGGGATGGCGGTAGCGGCCATTTTGCTCGTCGGTGTCGGCATTGCCGTCGCCGCTACGGGCAATCCGGCGCGCCCACTGGCCATCGCGCCGGTGACGACGGAAGTAAAAACAGCCTCCGGTTGCGGCTGTAGCATGGGAGCTGCCGGCGCCACTGCCACCGCAGAAGCGGGGCAAGCAAATGCGGGGCAAGGCGGTTGCGGCGCGGCCGGATGCACCGCCGGGTGCAGCGAATGCCAAGGCAAGTGCGGTGGCGGTTGCAGCGGTGGTTGCGGCAAGTAAGTAATTAAAAATCCCTCCGATTTTTTACATCGGAGGGATTTTTTTATATTTGCCATTTTCTTACGGCGCTGGAAGTATCGCTGTCGCTCTCGGGTGTTTGGTTTTTCTCCGGCGGCCCATATGGGTCATCATAGGTTGGTATGGTCGCGCGCTCGCCTTCTTGATTTTGTTTTTTTCTTTCCTTCTCCATTTTTTCTCTGATTACAAGGTCTATCGGTACGTCTCGGTGATCAAAATCTTTTTTTGGAGCCATATAATTTAAATTATTTTATTTCCGTAATCGCCATCAGCCAGCGCCAGACGATTTTTTCATTTTTCTTGCCGACAAAATGAAACCAGACTTCGTTGAAAAACTCCTTTTTTAATTTATGAATCGCTCGGTTTTCTTCCGGGTTACATAAATAGATGTGCGTTTTATCCAGGCCGACGACAACCGAATAATGGTCGGAATATTCGCTGAACCAACCGATAATGACCGGCAAATGTTTTTTATTAACCCAGTAATCCAAATCTTTGTCAGTGGCGGCGGTTTTTACGGATACCTTTGCTCCCAACTGTTTAGCCGTCTTAACCAAATCTTCGTGCTCGGCGCCGTATTTTGCCGAGGCTTTACAGTGGCGAATTAATTTGTTTATTTTTTCGTCTTTGCCGAAAAAGGATAACAAAATTTTGAGCGAGTACGGACCGCACATGCCCGGCGTTTGTCTAAAATGTTTTACTTTGAGCAATTTCATACCTTATATTTTAGTCCTTTAAATATTCGGCCACGCCGTCCTTGCGTCTGGCTTGTTTTTCTCTGGCGCTGGCAAAATCATGCGCGTCGTTATAACTCAGGCCTTTTTTCATTAAATTTAACTCATAAAGTTCGTGAATTAAAACATATTTTCGTTCCTTTGTCAACATGGCGTCATCCAACCAAATTTCGTTTTTCGGGACATATTTATATACCAGCCAATGCCCGCCAAAGACAAAATTAAAATCCAGATGTTGGCGCACCAAACGACCGGAGACCAAGTAAATTTTTACGGCGCCGCGCTGGGATAATAATTTTAGGCGGATTTTTTTCAGATCAATTTTTTTCATTCCACTCAGAAGAATTTTTTTAGCTCGGGCATAGCCGTATTTTTTCATTAGCTTTCGTTTTTTTAAAAAAACGGCCGACATTATTTTTTTTTCTTTCAAAAAACCACGGTCAAACCAAATTTCGCCTTTGGGGATGAAGGGCATGGACAGGCGGTCTTCTATATTGCAAAAATCAATATCAACGGTGTTGCGGATTTTCCAGCCGTCGACGATTTTGAGTTTAGGCATAAATAATATGGATAAGCCGCTAAAATGGGCTTCGGTCTTGATATTTTTCGTATTTTAGCATAGAATATTGATAATTACCACTATTTAAATGATAACTATTATATGAAGGACTTTTTGAAGAATTTTCTCATCGTGTTCTGCGCCCTGCTGATTATCGCCGGTGTCTTGAGTTTTTTTAAGAGCGATCCAGCCAAAGAGCCGGAAATTATCGGCGTGGCTAAAATGGCGGAAGAGATCAACGCCGGCGCGGTAAAGAAGATTACCGTGGAAGGTGATCTGTTGAAAGTGGACCTCAAAGATGCCGCCGCCAAAGCGCAGGAAGTAAAAAAAGAACCGACGGAATCATTCGGTGATATTATGAAAAATTACGGCGTAACCGATGAGGCGAGAAAAGCGTTGGAAGTGGAAGTAAAAAATGAAAGTTCGTGGAAGTTTTGGGCGGCCAATATTATTCCGGCGCTTTTGCCGTTAATTATCATTATCGTTTTCTTTTATTTCATGAGTCGGGGGGTGCAGGGGATGAACAATAAGGCGATGGGCTTCGGGCAAAGCAACCCGCGCCAGGCCGGCCCGAATGAAAAAGACCAAAAAACATTCGCCAACGTCGCCGGCGCGACCGAGGCCAAGGTGGAGCTGGAAGAAGTGGTGGAATTTTTGAAAACGCCGAAAAAATTTGCCGATATGGGGGCGAAAATTCCCAAAGGCGTACTGCTGATGGGCGCGCCGGGCACAGGCAAGACCCTGTTAGCCAAGGCCGTGGCCGGTGAAGCCGGTGTGCCGTTTTTCCACATGTCCGGTTCGGAATTTGTGGAAATGTTTGTCGGTGTCGGCGCTTCGCGCGTGCGCGATTTGTTCGGTAAAGCGAAAAAGGCCGCCCCGGCCATAGTCTTCATTGATGAGATTGACGCGGTGGGACGCCGGCGCGGCGCCGGTTTGGGCGGTGGACATGACGAACGCGAGCAAACCCTTAACCAGATCCTGGTGGAAATGGATGGCTTTGAACCGAATATTGGCGTGATTGTCATTGCCGCCACTAATCGGCCAGACGTGTTAGATCCAGCCCTGCTTCGCCCGGGGCGTTTTGATCGCCGGGTGGTGTTGGATTTGCCGGATATTAAAGATAGAGAAGAAATTTTGGCCATCCACGCCGCTGGGAAACCGCTGGCCGAAGAAGTGTCTATCAGGAAAATCGCCGAACGCACTCCGGGTTTTTCCGGAGCTGATTTGGAAAATCTTTTGAATGAGGCGGCGATTCTTACCGTACGCCGCGGTATGAAAAAAGTCGGCGAAGAAGAAATTTTGGAAAGCATTGAAAAAGTTTTGCTCGGTCCGGAACGCAAGAGCCGGGTGATTACGGAGAAAGAAAAGAAAATGACGGCTTATCATGAGGCCGGGCATGCCATTGTCGGACATTTGTTGCCGAATTGTGATCCGGTGCGTAAGGTTTCCATCATCTCGCGCGGTCAGGCCGGCGGTTATACTTTGAAAATGCCGACCGAGGACAAACACTATCACACCCTGGCGGATTTCAAAGATGAACTGGCCATGGCCCTCGGCGGATACGCCGCCGAGATAATGATTTTCGGCGCCGAAGCGATTTCCACCGGCCCATCCAATGATTTATTGAACGCCACCAAAATGGCGCGCGATATGGTAACACGTTATGGTATGAGCAAGCTTGGCCCGCGCACTTTTGGCGCGCATGAAGAACTGATTTTCCTCGGCCGGGAAATACATGAACAGCAGGATTACAGCGACAACACCGCTGAGGCGATTGATAAGGAAGTCAGCGCGATTATCGGCGGGGCTTTGAAAAAAGCCGAGGACACGCTGAAAGACAACCAGGACAAATTGGAAAAGATGGTGGCGCGTTTGATGGAAAAAGAAACCATCGAGCAGGATGAGATACGAGAAATTATGTCATAAATAAAGCCCCCGACGTCCGCCTTGCTTGCCCGCCCTGGGCGGGGGCGGAGTCGGGGTCCCGACCCCGACCTTGCGTCGGGGCGTCGGGAGGGATAATGGGATAATTTATTTATTCGTTTTGCATATGCGCGAAAATTTTGGCGCGATATCTAGCGGAAGAGAAATGTTTTTCGCACGAAAAGCCGAGCATGACAGCGTGAAAGAAACGGAGAGAATAAAAGAAATAGTATTGGACTATTGTTCTGACACAGGTATTTTGCGAGAAGAGAAAGGCCGGCGTATTTGGGACATCGCGGCCTTCAAGGATATTGATTTTAGGCATGCTGGTGCGAAAGAAGAAGTGCCGGTCAATAAACATGATTTCTTCCGGGCACTATGCACAGAGTCGGGCGTTTCTTTGGCGGATTATCAGTCGGCCGAAAAGAATGAGAAATTGAAAGATCGGCCGATTTTTTATTATCCCAGCAGTATCGACGATGCGATGTCGCCAAAGAAAATAGCGGCGAACGAGAGTTATATTGGTTATTGGGATTTAGGAACGGTCGTCAAGGATTGGTCCGTTCCGGTGGAACTTCCGTCAGGAGAAAATGTCGGACTAAATGAGTTGTTTATAACCAAAATGATTTTTGGCAAATTACACGGGCGCCGTGATGAAAAGGGCAATCTAATAGTAGATGACCCGGAAACTAGCGAACCGGTGAAGTTTACTGCAAAAATATTTGACAGGAACTTTGGCGGCGTAGGGAAAAGAGGAGAAGGAGGAAATACCAGCTTTTCAACTCCAATCGGATATTTGCAGAAAAATGCTCCACATATAATGGAAAGTGGCCTGTTGTTGTCGAGCGACTTTCGTTCATTAAGTGAGAAAAGCGGTAATATCTATCGGCATCGTTATTCGGTTGCGGCCAACGGCATCGCCTATATCGGCGGCGCAAAATATAGTCTTGGCGCAGATTTCGACAGTCGCAGACAACCTGAAAAACGAGGCGCTTATTTTGTTGTCGAGCTTGGGAAAGGTCTAGCGGGTATTATTGAAAAGAGTAGGGGAGGGTATGAATCCGTAACCCATGTATTTAAATTGAAAAACGAAGAAGAAATCGAAAAAATTCGTGCCAACAGTGGCGAGAAGAAAAAACGTGGTGACGTGGTTTTTAAAAAAAATGACATAGAAATTTTGCCATATGGGAAGGCCGATTCGAATCGTCGTTTTAGCGGCGAATCAGGAAAGGAATATAGCAAACGCATGCGTTTGCTGGAGAACTGTGAGAGTACGGAAAAAATAGTCAATGATATCTCTCTTAATACCGGCATCAGCGCGCATCGCGACTTGTCATGGCACGAACAAGAATGGCTGGCCGCTTCCGCCGGAAATATTGAAGGCATGAGCGGTGAAATCATAGCGCAGGCCAAGAAATTTGGCATTGATTTTCTGAGGTCTTTTTTATCGTGCGAATTTGGTATGGATTCAGGCAGAGCGATTATTGATATCGCCAAAAAGATTCCACCGGAAGTGTCAAAGAAATTATTTTACAAATATGGCGAATTTGTAAACGCGGCTGAAGAGGCAGCAGAAGATCTGGAAAATCAGTATGGAGTGGCGCTGACGGAAGTACAAAAAAATAGGATAATGGAAAAAATGTTGCGCCGCGGTCGTGACCTGTTGCTTAATTACGCCTCGAGAGCCGAAGCGGGAACACATGGACAAACTGCACAAGCAGAGGCGTTGCAAATGCTCAATGACCTGGAAAGAGTTCGGTCGGATATGGTATTATTCTCTGCCGTATTTAAGGAAGCCAATATTCCGTTAGAACAAATGAAAGATACGGAAGTCTCGTCTGTGAACGCGCGGTACATGAATAGGCCGGATAAAAAGCGAATGATGGAATTAGCGGAAATGAATTATGGCAAAAGCCGAGTCGGTCAAGAAATCGTAAAGCCGTCGCTCGCCAAGGCGATGGAAGACCGAACCAATACATTCTATCTGCTTAAAAAAGACGACGAAGTAATAGGCGGATTTCGCATTCAAGACGCAAAGGATAAATATTATTTTGGTTCATTCAACATGGACCCGAATGCCAAGGCGAGCGGCCTAGGCAATGCCATGCTGGAAAAAGTTATTGCGGATTTGTCGCGAAAAAAACCGGTGGAAGCCGTCGCAGAAGCGGAAAAACCGGTCATTTCTTATTATGTAAACAAATTGGGTTTCAGAATAGCTGAATTTTTACCGGATATGGCCGGCACAGGAGTGGACGGATTTAAAATAGTAAAGGACGGACAAAAAATTGAAGAGATTGAATCAAAAAAATATACGGATAAAAATAAGTTTATCCGCGACGTGCAGAAAAATATCGCCAACGGCGGGATTATCGTCGGTTATCGATATGATGAGAAAGCCAAAGTATACGAAGTGAGTTATGGCAGAGTAAAAGAGCCGGTCCAAAAGCGCATGGCAGCCTAAGTTGTTGCGCTCATATCATACATACTTTTCGGTTTCAGTTCGTTCGGAAATTTCGTTGTTGCCCACAAATACTCAAATAAACTGCGAAACATTTCATAAATAATTTTATCTTCGATTATCACCCCGATGAGGGATTTACTGGATAGAGTGGTAAAAGAAATTTTGCCGGCGTATATTTGCAGAAGAGTGGAAGAAAAACTTATCGGGGCGGCGGTCAAAAATTTAAACTTGGTCAGCTCGGAATCATAGTCGGTAGTCATGTTGCGGTTAAAAGCGGAATCATTTGAAATGATCCGCTTTATTATTTTTTTTGCTTTTCTTTCTTTCAAATACAGATCGTTTAATTTGCTGAATTCATGAATAGTAAACTCAACGTCGCCCATGGTCAGAACCTCGCCTGTCTGCGCCAGAGTATCCCACCATACTTTTTTGATACCGTCTTCGCCTTCAAAAAACCGCACACCCGGCCGGCCGGCGGCGAGGTTGAAAGAGGAAAGGAGGTTGGGCAAAACGCCGTCAATGGCGTTTTTAGCCGAAAGAGCCGCCTGTTCGCGCTCTTCCACAAAGTCGCGCAGTTTATTGGGGTGGCTGGCAATAAAGCCGGCCACTTTGCCCTCTGGTTCGTTCTTTTGGACCAGCCCCTTGGCCTCCAAGTCGGCCAATACCTTGTATGCCAAACTACGCTTTAGGCCTGATTCAGCCGCTATTTGAGTGGCTTTTTGCTCGCCTTTTTGCAATAAAAGCTCATAGATTAGCGCTTCTTTGGCCGAAAGGCCGGTTTGAGTGAGAATGTTTTCGTACATAAGATAGTTAATTGGTTGATTAGTTTATCGGTTTATTAATTATATAATAACACACTTTAGCTATTTTGTCAAGAGCGATTGACAAAAATATACAGAAAGTTAGCTAAAATTTTGCTTTAATTAACCTAAAATTCATAAAAAATGAGCATATTTGTTCTATAATCTTGACATTTCTATCTAGATATGGTATACTGTATTCATCAAGATCGAAAAAGGACTTGATGCAATCGCACCTTACAGAAGACGGCTGATGACAGAACTCGCTTCAGGAGAGAAGAAGCGGGCGGACACAAAGCCGGATTCACTAAACGGGACGGCGACGGTTTGCCTCTGGATAGCGGAGAGATATAGATAGAGGCGAAACGTTGCTCCCTGTGGAGTGAAAAAAGTTGTCATTCTGAGCGAAGCGAAGAATCTTTACAATATATACGATTACCGTTGGAGAGAGCGGTGGCCAATTTACAAGAATAACAAGAGTTCTCTCCATTTAAAGAGAACTCTTTTTGTTTCGGTAAAGGAGAGACGGGAAAACGGCCTATCAATAACAAATAGTAATTGTGGCCAAACATTTACCCTCTCCTTTACCGGAGTAAAATCCGGTTCGTTCATTGGTTCTTTATAACATGATTTCATATTGCCAGTTGAGACAGGAGAGAAATCTCCATCGGCGACATGAAATATGTCTGACTTACTTTTTACCTATTATATAGGTGGAAAGATCGGATGCGGTTGATGGGCAGATTTGCGGGAACGCGAACTGTTCCACCGGCATCCGACTACTCGCTTGTCAGAGCGCGTAGTACCGAGTGCAACCCGTCCTAATACTTCGCAAGAAGAATTGGGACAGGGACAATCGGCGCTACAGAGAGAGTGGCGACGAAGTACTTTGACAATTTACTTTCAGAAGACAGCAACAGGCCGCTGTGTCATCCTGAGCGGATCCGCCGACAAGCGGAGAAGTCGAAGGATCCCTTCGGCGCAATCGTTGTTGGTGTTTTTTGAAGGCGCCATCACAAGGTGTGATGGCGCAAAAACAACAAACCCCGGCGCCGTGGGTGAAACGGGCGAGTGAGGGAAAAATGAAAGTTGTCGTGTGCGGACCGCCGCACAGCGGCAAGTCCGTGTTTCTCACGGGTCTCGTCGGTCAGTTGGACCGACGGGACTACTACCTTTTTCGGGCCTGCCCGGATGGCGAAGGGAGCTGGACGTATGCCCATGAGGGCAACGCGGCTCTCCGCCGCAAGGGCGGGTTCACCACGGAATTCGTGGAGTGGTGCGTCCGCACTCTCCACAACAACAACATGGCTCCCTGTGTCCTGGTGGATGTGGGGGGACGAATGACGGCCGAGAACCGGCGGATCATGGCGGAGTGCGACTTCGCTATCATCCTCGCCGGCGATCCGGCCGCCATCGGCGAGTGGCGGAACTTCTGCTCCGAGTGTGGCTTGGCAGTAATCGCCGAGCTGCATTCGGACTACCGCGGCCGAAAGGACGTGGTCGAATGTGAGAGTCCGGTGGTGCGCGGCAGCGTGCATCACCTCGAACGGGGGGAAGACGTCACGAGTCGGCCCGCGATAGAAGCGGTGGGTCGCCTCATTAACCGGCTGCTCGACGAGCAGCGCAGGGAGAGGGAGAAAAAAATGGACAATATCGTGAACGCCATCACCGTCCTGATCGCCGAGCTGGCCGTGGCCCTCGGCAAGCAGAAGGTCAAGAAGACCTTGCCGAACGGCAAGGTCATCGAGACCATCGAATGGCTGGGCGAGGACCTCCGGTCCTTGTCCCGGCTCCTGCACTCCAAGTCGGCGGAGTACGCCGGCAAGGACGTGAGGATCGACGGGGGAGCTCCGGGCTTCCTCGTTGCCGCCCTGGTGCACGAGTTGCACCCGGCGGACGTGTCGGTGAACTCACCGGATGGGTTCATTCCCATCCGGTGCCAGTCGCCCGAAGGCGACGGGCGCGGGGATAACCTGCGGTTCCGCGTCGAGGACCGGGGCGATTTCACCCTGGTTACCGCGGAGCAGCAGGATCCGTCCCGCCCCCTCGACCCGGCCAAGCTGGGCGAGATTGCCCCACCCGACGTGCCGATGGGGACCATCGTGGTCCTCAACGGCAGGATGCCCCACTGGCTTTTGGCCAGTCTGGGCATGAGCTACCACGGCCGGACCAAGGCCGTGGCGGCCAACCAGCCGGGGCTGGGGGCGACGGTGTTCATGACCCACTCGGCTTCGGTCGAGTTGGGCTCGATGATCACGGTTGCGCTCTAGGCGATACGAAAAAAATCTCACACCCGTGAGTTGCGGCAAATCCTAACCGCGTAAAACGACAGGTCGACTCGCATCCGTAACTGCGCGCCAGTCCGAGTAAGGCGTGAATCTCGGAAACACTCGGAGGCCGACATCGCACATGTCGGCCCTCCAATTACCGCACCAAATGCTTTGGCGCGGTTGAGGAGAAAACAAACGGGTCAAAGTGACCCAAAGGAGAGGCAATGGAAAACAATATCAACAGCGACACTACCACCAACTCCGACAACGACCGCGACATCGTCGCGGAAGCCGCCGAGCGGTACGCCGAAGGGCGCCAGCAAGCCATCGAGGTCTGCCGCGTCGTGGCGGAGGCGGCGAGGGTCCGGCGCGTTAAGGATGACGTGCCGGAATGCGTCGCGGGCGCTGCCCGCGACTTCCTGGCGAAGGCGACGGCGCCGGCCCGACACGAGTCCCGTGTCGCGGCCACCGTCGCGTGCGCGCGCGCATGGATTCGCGCCTTCGGGCGCGAGTCCATTGAGGAGTACGAGGACATCTGCGTCCTCATTCTCCTCATCGCCGACCTGTTCGGGGTCGGCGGTCCGAACGGGTTGGGTGGCGCCACCAGGCGCCACCCGGCTTTCACCGCCCTTGGAAAGGGGCGGTGGCAGGCCAGTGACGGCAGCGCCTACCGCGCCGCCGTCGTCGGCGCCGCGGCCGAGCTTTTCAACAAGCTCGGCTCCGTCGTCGTCGACGCCGAGGGGTCCATCAGGACCCACTCGGCGGTGATCGACAGCGACTGGGCGGTGGAGGCCATCGGCGAGCCCGAGTTCGCCGAGGCGTTCTTGCGCCACCTCCTGCTCGTCCTCGCCGGTCCAGAGAAAATCTGGAGCGTGTTCGACACGGGCAACTGGTGGGGGATTGAGCTCCCCCAGGGCGAGGACCGGCGCACGGCCATCGCGGCCGTTTCCGCCTCATTCAACGACGCGCATCGCATGATGTGCGTCGGAAAGGAGGATGTTACCGTGCCGGCCGACGAGACCGGCTGGTAGACAACACACGCGCACCGTAACTGTGCTAAACACAACCCGAGTTGAACGTTACGGGTTCAGCTTTATCACTCGGACGGGCGAATTGCACATTCGCCCCTCCAATTACCATAATATTATTCTGGATTCCCGCCTACGCGGGAATGACAAAATAAAACTATGGTTGAGGAGGAAAACCCGGAAGATTTCCATTCAAAGGAATCTCTCCTCCCGCGAAACGGGAATCGAAAGGGTTTAATCTGAAATTAAAAAACCCCGGCGTAAAGCCGAGGTTTTTTAATTTATTATTGCCGAAGGGATCCTTCCCCGCCCAAGGCGGGTCAGGATGACCCCCCACCACTTTTAATTTCTAACACGCTAATAAATAAAGCCCTGTTATCTAACAGGGCTTTTTGTGAACTGAGCTTGTTGCAAAAGTGGTGGGGGGTCACTTTTCGCTTCTCACTATTATTTTCAGTTTATCCGGCACGCCCGGCGCTTTGCTCACCCAGCTTGGGGTGAATTTGATATTCATGCCGGTGACATGGGGGAGAGAAACAATATATCGTTCGATTTCACCTTTTTCTTTGTTTAAAAAGTTTTCTTTGTTTAATAATGGCGCATCCGGCGCTAAAGTGACGAAGGCCTCGGCCGCCACCGCCAACTGGGCGCTCTGATTGGTAAAATCAGTGGCCGCCAAAGTGATTTTCGGGTTATCGCCCACCGAAAGAATTTTTTCCGACGCCGCGTCAACGCTACCGGCGATTTCTTTGTTTATAATATCGGCCAAATCTTTTTTATTATATCTGATCAAAGTCAGGGTGCTGGTGCCGGACAGGGAAAATTCCGCCACTTCGTCGCCGACTTCGTGCGAAGGCGCGATGCCGGTGTCTCCGACCCCGATAATCACCTGGTCATATTGGCTACCGGCGACCGGGAAGGCGCTCAAGTAGGCCTGTTTTATTTTTTCGGAAAAATCAGTTTGGGCGGATTTAATGTCGTTTTCGGTTACGGCCCCGACTTTACCCGAACCGCCGGACATTGGTTTGGTACTTTCGGCGTAGATTACTTTTTGTTTTTCCGTGTTCAAACCGGGGATGGTAAATTTGCTCGGGCCGATGTCGCCGCCCAATCCGGATTGATCGGCGTAAACCGCTGCCGTGATTTGTCCATTGGCTGGAATGATAACGCGGTCGGATAGCCGGAACAAAACCCCTTCTGGTGTAAGAAAGCGGGTGGTTTTAACCAAGGTTTGGCTTTCGTTGGTGGTGTTATAGATAACCAACTCGCCTTTGGCCACGCCCTCAACCAGTTTAGTGCCGGTGGGGAAGTATTTTTCCGTCCAATAAAATTTAGTGGTGGTGACTAGCGCCGGCAAAGATTTTTCGCCATTTTTTCGCGCCTCAGCGGTGATAATGATATTAACCGTTTCCGCGTCTTCCTTGGCGATAATGGTAATCTCCGTTTTCTTGAACATGGTGAAAATTACCACGCCGAGCAGGACTACGGTAATAAACAAAAACGAGAGCGCGATCGTGCGATAAACGCGCACCGAGGGTTCCGCCGGCAGGCGAGTTTGTAAACGATGAGCGATCATAAATAGAAAACAGTAAATAGTAAATAGAAAACAGAAAATTGCGAATTATACGGTGCCTGTTTTCTGCTTTCCGTTTTCTGTTTACTTATATTATTATATCACATTATTCCGCTACCTCGAACACCTCATCAACACTGGTTAATTTATCCAGCGCCTTGAGCATGCCGTCCTGTACCATGGTGACCATGCCATTTTTTACGGCGATTTCCTGGATAGTATATTCGGAGACTTGTCCGCTCAAAATATTCGTTTCAATTTCTTTGTTCATGGTGAAAATTTCGTAAATACCGACGCGTCCCTTATAGCCCAAACCACTGCATTTCGGGCAGCCTTTGCCGGCGTAAAAATGCAGATCGTTGAAATTAACATTCTTTTTTTCCGCCTCCGGCAAATCATTTAAAATTTTCATCACTCGTTCCATTTTTTCCGCGTCCAATTTAACCTCTTCTTTACAAGATTCGCAGATGCGGCGAACGAGACGCTGGCCGATAATGGCGTTCAGCGCCGGCGCCAGCAAGAACGGCTTTACTCCCATGGAAAGAAAACGAGGCAGGGCGCCGGAAGCCGAGTTGGTATGGATGGTAGATAACATCAGGTGGCCGGTGAGAGCCGCTTGAATGGCGATTTCCGCTGTTTCCAGGTCGCGGATTTCGCCGACCATACAAATATCCGGGTCTTGGCGCAGAATTGAACGCAAGCCCTTGGCGAACGTATAGTCTCGGCTGGCGTCAACCTGGCTTTGGTTGATGCCTTCCATTTTAATTTCCACCGGATCTTCCAAAGTAATAATTTTTACGCCCGGTTTATTCAAGGTGCGCAAAATCGCATACATGGTGGTGGTTTTACCGGAACCGGTCGGACCGGTGGTGATAATCATGCCGTTGGGGCGCTCCACTTCATGGCGCAGGCGCTCGTAGGCTTCGCCACGCAGGCCCAAATCGTCGTAAGTCACGCCTTTGGAGCCACTGTGCAAGATGCGCATCACCACGCTCTCGCCATAGGTGGTCGGCATGGTGGAAACGCGGACATCGATGGAGCTGGAAGCCAGTTTCAGAGTGACACGGCCATCCTGGGGCTTGTCGGTCACGTTAATCTTTAAACCGGCCAGCAGTTTAATGCGCGAAATAAATCTTTTCCAATCTTCTTTGGGCAGGTCGGCCACATCGTGTAGCACGCCGTCAATGCGATAGCGAACGGCGATGCCTTTTTCTTCGGCCTCCACGTGGATATCGGAAGAGTTTGTTTTCAAGGCCGCCGCGATCATCAGCGTTAAGATATCGGTGATGGACACGTTTTTGAATTGTTCGGCCAGGGTTTGTAAATTGGCGATGCTTTCCTGAAATTTGTTTAATTCCTCGTCAGTGATGTTGATGTCTTTGGAAATCGGTTTAATGATCGGCAGAGTGGCGTAAAGTTTAAAAACCGTTTCTAAACTGTTGGCCGAGATGATATATAATTGTGGTTTGACGTGGTGACGTTCGCCGAGTTGATAAGCATACTCATTGACTGCTTCATCCACCTCTAAAACCGCCAGTCGCATATCATCCGGAGTGAAATAGAAACACACGATTTTTTTCTCGCGCGCTTCGGCTTCCGGGATGATTTTGAGCGATTCGGCCGAGACCGGAAATCCGACCATGTTGATGTAGGGCAAATTTAGTCCGGCCGCTTTGGCGGCGGTTTCTTCTTCTTTGGCTTTCAAATCAAGATCGTGCATTTTTTGGTCGAACTTTTCCTGTGTCGTCGGCGCGTTGGAAGTTTTTTTAACCGCCCCGCCTGGTTTTTTGACTAAGTCACTGATTGTGGGGAAGTCGGACATAGATTTATCTATTAAAAAATTTTCCGACGTGATGGATAATACGGCTGACGATACCCTCGTGGTGCATCTTCATGAATAAATACATCCAGACGCTGGTATAGAAAGTATTATAGAGCGCGCCGAACAAGGCGATGATGAACAGCAGAACAACCATGCCAAAAATCGCGCCGAATAGGGCCAAGGCGGCGTTGCCGACCGCGCCGGCAAACATCCAGATAAACAGCGCCGGTAAAAACGCGAAGGAGAAAATCACGGCAAAGAACATGATTAACAACATGTCCAAAAGGGTCAACACCAAACTGATTTCCAAGGAAACCAATAAATGTTCATGGAAGAGCTCCCAGCCTTTTTTATAGGCGGAAGTGAGCGATTTTCCGTCGATAACCGTGTAGCCGGAGGCGAAAATAGAAACCGCCGAAATAACCCAGCCCAAGAACACGGCAAAAATCAGCATGATGGTGTCCAAGATAAAACTCCATTGGCTGATATCTGACGGCAAGACATACCAGATAATACCGAAGACCAAACCAATCAGTCCCAAGGCGATTTTCCGTAAAACTTCTATGGTTAATATTTTCCAAAAATATTTTAATCCCGAGTTCCAGATTTTTCCCAGCTTGGGGATGGCTTTATTTTTGTAATAATCGGCGGTGGCGATTAACAGGGCGGCTTTAGCGGTGACAGAAATAAAGATAACCGCGACTGCCACAATTAACATGATGCCGACAAGCCAGATCAACCCGATAATCACGGATACGTCGGGATGGGGGATGGTAGGCAAGTATAATCGCGCGAACCAGGCGCCGCGGGCGTTCGTGCTCATCGTCACCATTAATTGGGCGAGAAAGTTACCCATGCCGAAAGAACCGGCGAACAAAACCGACAACAGCCCCAGTAGCCAAAGTGAAGTATTCTTAAAAACCAATTGCCAGGCCTCTTTTAACGCTTGGCGATAGGTGGGTTCGTGCATAAAATTAACGGTTAACAATGATAAATGCTACCGCTATTATTATACCACAAAATCGCGGTTTTTTGCACCAACCCCTTGCCCGCATTATTCCTCTGTGATATATTTCCCTTACTAAAAACTATCTTTTGTCACTTATCCTATGATTAATCTTGAAACCATGCGCCATTCCTGCGCCCATTTGGTGGCCGCGGCGGCGCAAGAGTTATACCCCGAAGCCAAATTTGGTGTCGGGCCCACGGTGGAAAACGGCTTTTATTATGATATTGATTTCGGCGAGCCGATTACCGAAGAAGACCTGGGCCGGATCGAGGCCAGAGCCAAAGGCCTGATCAAGAAAGGGGTTGATTTTACCAAAGAAGAAATGGATATAGACGAGGCGATAAAAATGTTCAAAAAAATGGGACAGGTATATAAGGCGGAACTGTTGAACGATTTGAAAACCAAAGGCACGACTAAAGTGGGCGAGGACGCCGAAGCGGAATTATCCGGTGACACTGTAACGATTTATCGCACCGGTGAATTCGTGGATTTATGCCGGGGTCCGCACTTAAAATCCACCAAAGATATCGGTGTTTTCAAATTAACCAAATTAGCCGGCGCTTACTGGCGGGGGAAAAGCGAAAATCCGCAGCTGCAACGCATTTATGGCGTCTGTTTTGCCAAACAAAAAGAGTTGGATGAATATTTGGCCATGCTGGCCGAAGCGGAAAAACGCGACCACCGAAAAATCGGCGCGGAGCAGGATTTATTTTTCATTGACGACCTGGTCGGCAAAGGTTTGGTGATGTGGCAACCAAATGGCACGATAATTAGAAACGAAGTGGAAAAATTGGTGGTGGAAAAAGAAAGAGCCGCCGGCTACGTTCGGGTGGCCACGCCACACATGGCTAAAGAAGAGTTATTTTTGACTTCCGGCCACCTGCCTTACTATAAAGATAGCATGTATCCGCCGATGGTGATGGACGACGGCACTTATTATATGAAAGCGATGAATTGCCCGCATCACCATTTGATTTATCGCCACAATTTGCGCAGCTATCGCGAATTGCCGTTGCGCTTGGCCGAATATGGCACTTGTTATCGCAACGAATTATCCGGTACGTTAGCCGGGCTGTTGCGTGTGCGCGGCTTGACCATGAACGACGCGCATATTTATTGCCGCAAAGACCAGATCAAACAGGAATTTAAAGGCGTGCTGGATTTAACCGTCGGATATTATAAAATTTTCGGATTTCAAGATTATTGGTTCCGTTTGTCCAAGTGGAGCCCGAAGCATTTGGATAAATATGTTAATGAGCCGGCTAATTGGGAATACGCGGAAAGTGTTATCCGCGAAGTGCTGAAAGAAGCGGGAGTAAAGTTTGTGGAAGTGGATGACGAGGCCTCGTTTTACGGCCCGAAGGTGGATATCCAGTTTAAATCCGTGATCGGCCGTGAAGAATCGCTATCCACTATTCAATTGGATTTCGTCGCCAAGAAAAGATTTGATCTGAACTATACCGATGATACCGGTAAAGAAAACAATGAGATTTTTGTTATTCATCGCGCGCCGCTTTCCACGCATGAAAGATTTTTGGCGTTTTTGATTGAGCACTACGCCGGCATCTGGCCGGTGTGGCTGGCGCCGGTCCAGGTGCGCTTTGTGTCCGTTTCTGAAAACCACGCGGAGGGAGCGCGAAAATTGCGTGATGAATTTTTTAACGCCGGCATTCGCGCCGACATTGATACGGCTGACGAAACCTTAGGCAATCGCGTGCGTAAAGCGGTTGGCGCTAAAATTCCGTATATCGTGGTCGTGGGCGATAAAGAATTGTCGGGCGAGGATTGGATGATTCGCGTGCGCGGACAAGAGAAGCAGGAGAAAATGAGCCAAGCGGAATTTATGGCGCGGTTGGACAAAGAGATCGCAGAAAGAATATAAAAATTCCCCAAAACAAAATCTCCCCATAATGGGGAGATTTTTATTTGGAAATTTAGGCGGCTCTTTTTTTGAGAAGTGTTTCGATGGCGGCGGCCTCTTTGGGGTTTTTCCCACGCCAGATATTCAATTCAGCTTCTCTGGCTTCTTCCGGAAGCTGAAGAAGGAAATTCATCGCTTTTTCGATATCTTCGTCAGAGACCCAAGAGTCCTTTTCTAACGGGTCATCAACCATTCTTGTCGCTTCCGCTTTTTGGGCGGCGGCTCTATTTTCCACATAGGGATTAACCGGTATTTTTTCTCCGTTGGTCATATGTTTGGTATTTAAGACTAATTTTTAGCTTAATTTAGCCAAATTACCCTTATAGTATAGCACAATTTGAGGGTTTTGTCAAGACTATTGACATTTTTCGCTTTTTCTGCTATTGTATATAGTTCGCAGTTCATTTTGTGAAGGGAGGAAAACATGTCTAGCCAAAATTTCTCGGCTGCGCGACAGCCGTTAAAAGCTGACGGCGATTCCGAAATCGATGACGGCAAATTGGTTCTGCTCGGCACGCGCCAAGAGGCCATCAGAACCATCAAACTGCTACACCCAGTTTACTGGTCGTGGCAGGAAAGGGAACTGACCATTGAATTCGAGATCCCGCCGGTTTGCCAGCCGTTCTCCGCTCCGGAGAGGCGTGGCCAGAAGCTGTTTCGGTGGGTCAACAACATCGTGGCTGGCGCCCACTTTTGGACCATTGTGGACGTCAAGGAGGCGTGGAGTTCGAGAGGAATGCTCATGGTTGTTTTCGAGGTTTGCGAATGGCCGGAGCATTTCACCGAAGAGTACTACCGCTCCGCTCGGCGCGACACCATCCCGCCCCCCGCTCCGCCGCCCGAGATGGACGCTCCACCCGCCACGGGATCGCCTCTGGAATACTTTTTCAAGAGGTGAGGCAAGACATGGCTACGCGACGCCGGCCCAAAGTTTGGGCCGGCGTTTTCTTTTTCGTGGGCATCTTGCCAAGCGTTGAAAATGGAGATAGAATATGTTTTCGCGGTAGATTAAATATGAGTAAGAAATTTTTTATTTTAACCCTCGGCTGTCAGATGAATAAAAACGATTCCGAACGGATCGCCGGTCTTTTGTCGTCTTTGGGTTTTACCGCGGTTGATAAACCGGAAGCGGGGGACGTACTGATCTTAAACACTTGTAGCGTCCGCCAAGCGGCCGAAGACAGGGTTTGCGGCTTAGTGTTGAATTGGCAAGAGTTGCGTCGAACTAATCCCGATTTAATTATTGCCGTGACCGGCTGTCTGCCCGGCCGGGATAAAGACGGCCGTTTGCGCCGTAAGATTCCCGGGGTTGATTTGTGGTTCGGCATTGATGAATTACCGCGTTTGCCGGTTTGGTTGAAAGAATTAAATTCGGCTCCGGCGGAAAAAGATTATTTGGCCATCGCGCCATTGCGCCAGTCGCCGGCGCAGGCCTTTGTCACTATTCAAACCGGTTGTAATAATTTCTGCACTTATTGCGTGGTGCCGTCTGCTCGCGGGCGTGAACGCAATCGGCCGGTGAAAGATATTTTAGCCGAGACGCGCGCTTTCGCGGTTGGGGGTGGATTGGAGATTACTTTGCTCGGGCAAACCGTGAATCATTATCTCGCGCCGGATCCGGAAAGTTTTTGTAAAAATAATCCGTTTAAAGAGCGCGATGATTTTTCCGCTTTGCTCTGGGAATTAAATCAAATCGCCGGAATCAGACGTATTCATTTTACCGCGCCGGATCCGCAGTATATTAACGACGCGCAAATTGAAGCGTTGAAATTGTCTAAACAAATGAATTATATTCATTTGCCGGCGCAGAGCGGGGATAATGAAATTTTGCGAAAAATGAATCGGAAATATACGCGCGAGCAATACGTTGAAGCGATTAAGAAAATTCGCGCCGCCCGGCCGGACATCGCCATCGGCGCCGATTTGATCGTCGGTTTTTGCGGCGAGACGGCCGAACAATTTAAAAACACGCTGGATTTATACCAAGAATGCGATTTGGATATTTCCTATAACGCGATGTACTCGGAGCGTTCCGGTACGCCGGCAGCCCGGGCGTTTAAAGATGACGTGCCACGCGCGATAAAAAAACAGCGCTGGGACGAACTGCAAGAGCTGATGGAAAAACAAGCGCTGAGAAAAAATCAAAAGTATGTGGGGCAAACGGTGGAAGTGCTGGTGGAGAATTGTGAAGCCGGTTTGTGTTCGGGCAATTCTCGCGAGATGAAATTCACGCAATTTTTGGGTACGCCTGATTTGGTCGACCAGATTATTAATGTTAAAATATTTGAAGCCAAGGAGTGGGTGTTGAAGGGTGAAAATCCCAAATTTCAATGACCAAATAAGATATAGCCAAAATTCCAAACCCCAAAATCAAACAATTAAATCGGGTTATAATTTGGGATTTAGAATTTATTTGGGTTTTGGGAATTGGGAATTGAGATTTTGTAAAGTTGATTGGAAATTTGTTTTTTTATTTATACTTTGATTTTTATTGAGTATGTCTAATTTGCCGAAGATTATTGGCATAGTTGGTCCGACCGCGTCCGGTAAAACGGCGTTGAGTTTGGCTTTGGCAAAGACATATAACGGCGAAATTGTGAACGCTGATTCACGGCAGGTATATAAAGGAATGGATATCGGAACGGCGAAAGTGATGGATGACGGAAAGCAGAAAACAGAAAACAGAAAACAGAGCGAGTACATTGTTGGGGGCATCGCGCACCACCTGATTGACATTGTAAATCCGGACGAGGAATTTACTTTGGCGCATTACAAGAAGTTGGCTTTCGAGGCGATTGATGATATTTTAAAACGCGGTAAATTGCCGATTATTGTCGGCGGTACCGGTTTATACGTTTGGGCGATTGTTGATAACCTGGATATTCCGGCGGTGGCGCCGAATTTGGAATTGCGGGCGGAACTGGAGAAAAAAAGTTTGCCGGAATTGGCGCTGATGTTGAAAAAGGCGGACTCATCATCAGCAGAAAAAATTGATTTGAAAAATCCGCGCCGGGTATTGCGCGCTTTGGAAATAGCGCTATCCTCCGAAGGATTATCCGCCGGAAAACAAAAGAAATTTGCGCCGAAGTACGATGCTTTGCAAATCGGCTTAAGTGTGGAACGCGAGGAGCTAATTCGCCGGATAAATAATCGCGTGGACGATCAAATTAAGGACGGGCTACTGGAGGAAGTGGCGGTTTTGGCGAAAAAATATCCCTGGACGTTGCCGGCCATGAGCGGTATTGGCTATCGGCAGGTCGGGTATTATCTGCGCGGTGAAATATCGCTCGGTGAAGCCGGGGAAGAAATAAAAAAGGCCACACGCCAATATGCCAAGCGTCAGATGACGTGGTTCAAGCGCGATAAAAGAATTAAGTGGGTGGAGGAAACACCAGCAGCCGAAGAATTAGTAAAAGAATTTATCAAATAAAAAACCGTCAGCCCAAGGCCGGCGGTTTTTTATTTTATTTTTATTCTGTCTTCAACGGCGTCTCATCGCCCATAAATTCAATCGTTTGTCCGGTCACCGTGTCCTCGGCTTTAACGCGGACTTTGGAAATTAGCGCGCTTTGCGTGGGATTTTTTTTGTTTATGGTGATGGTGAAGGGCAGGGCTAAAATGTCCACGCTTTCCGGCATTTCCGCTATTGTCCAAGTAATTTTTTGGGTGTCAGCGTCGTAAACGACAGCGCCGGCCGGAGTGGGCGAGACCGAGGTAAAGCCGACATCGCCGAAAAGCGTCGCGGAAAGTTCCAGGTTTTTGAGCGGATGGAAATTATTGGTGACAATCCAATTAATTTCCCGCGTTTCCAAACCGTTTTCCATCGCCGCCGTATCGCGTGATTCAAAAGCCAGATCGGAATTAAGAGTGATGACAATCGGATTGCCGGATAGAATTCTTTGTTGGCCGGTTTTATCTTTATAGACCACCTCGGTCAAGGCTTCTATCTTGAATTCGGTAAGGCCGGACAAATCAAAAACGCGCGCGTCTTTGACCGGCAGGCGCAAATCGATGGTTATTTCATCGTTCGGTTTTATTTCCGTCAAAGCCGGCAAATGGCTGCTCGTCCAGACGATTTGTCCGCGACGCATCGTGTCGCTGATCTGTTCACCCGTAACATCGCCGTCGAGTTTATCGTCCAACTCCGCCCAATTAAGGGCGCTTTGTTTTTTTAATGCCGGAGAATTTAGCGCCAGTTTAATTGACGCGTTTTTCATTGTGTCTCTAGAGGTGTTTTTCAGATAAAGGGTCATGTTCAAAACATCTCCGGGTTGACTGCCCAAATCGGTCATGGTGCCGTTGATGGCTAAACTGAAAGTTAAACTGTTTTTGAGCAGGTCAGTGCTTAAGCCGGCCGCGCCAATGGAGTAAAGTCGGCCGTTCGGTCCGAAAGGCAGGCGGACATCAGCGCTAATTTGCGCCACGGCGCTGTCTTCAAAGTTGACGCCGACCTCGCTGTATTTGCCGGAAATTTTGAAAATTATTTCCGGAGTGGAAGTGGCGCGAGCAATCACCCAGGTGCTATCTTTGCCGATCGCCGGAGTGGAAGAAGAGATATAAAAATTTGTCGGGAAGGTGGGCGCGACGATTAATTTGTTTGGCTGCCAATCCCCGTCATTTTTTAGCGTAAAAATATATTCGGCGCTATCGCCGATAGCCACTTTATCCGGACCGGAAATACCGATGGAAAAAGGCGAGACGGTAATTTTTGTTTCCAGAGTGGCATTGGCCTGCATTTCCGAATTAAAATTTTCCGGCTGGTAATTGACAAAAATTCTCCAAGAATTTTTTTGGTCCAGCGCGCCGAAATTGGTGCCGGTAATTTTGATTTCGCCGTCGGCGTTCGGCGCGATGTCGCCGATGTTCCACTGGGTGTGTCCGGCATTAGACGCCGGTTTGTCGCTGTTCAAGAAAACAAAACTTTCCGGATAATTAACCGTCAGAACGGCGTTTTTTAACGTAATTTTTTGCCGATTGGTATAAGTAATGGTGTAGGTAGTGGTGGCGGCGATGTTTAGATCGGTCGGACCGGTAATGCGCAAAGTCAGCTCTTTTCCGTTCACCCCCGTGCGATTGGGGAGATAAAAGAAACCGGCCCAAGCCGCCGCGGCCATTAAAGCCAGCACGAAGAGTCCGGTAAAAAAATTACGCGCCGCCGGATGGCGTTTTTTAATTTTGATTTCTCTCATATTTGGCATTTTTCCATTGTCCTCATAAATCGATTCCAATTCGCGGTCAATGCGCATCTTTTTGCTTTTGCCGATTCGGTCATCCCAGTGCGATTCAATTTTTTTTCGCCGGATTATTTTTTTGCGCTTAGGTTTTTCCTCGCCGATTTCGTGAGAGACAAATTTTGTTTCTTCCGCCATACAATTTTTGGAAAAGAAAAAATTCAGGGGATTGAATTTTTTGATTAAAAAGTAATTAATTTTTTTCTTTTTTCATCACTAAACTCCAAACCGTATCACCGGTCAGATCATGCGCGCCGATACCGGCGCCGTTAGAAGCCAGCGTCATTTCCGCGCCTTCGTTCCAGCTGGGGTGCCACAACGCCGGGTAGATGATCTGGCTTTCGAACGATGACTCTTGCCCTGATTGGCGCTGGGCGATTAATTGAAAACGGGAAGTTTGGTAGTCCTCCTTCACCAGTTCGTTAAAAATATTTTTTTCCGTCGGCGCGGTAGGCGCGAAAACTTTGCCGGGCAGGCGGTAGGTGAATTGTATTTGGCGCGTTTCTCCCGGCTCCAGAATCAGCCAATTGCCGAAAACGGTTTTGCCGAATTCTTCGGTCAAGCGCGTGCCGGTGCGCTCGTCAAAACCGATTTCTTTTTCCATTTGATTTAGCCAAACATCTTTTGTGGTCCATGAATCCGGCGCGCGAAATTTGCGTTCATCAGGCCAAACAAAACCCCCGGCGCTAATCAGTTCGCTACCGAGAGGCGTATAAACGCGGATGTAATCAATATTGGTTTGGCCATAAAGTTTTTCTCCGGGCGTGCCGGCGTGTGAACGGGTGATTACCACTGTATCAATCACACTGCCGTCATCTTGCACGATGGCCTGATGGCTGATCGTTTGTTTTATTTCAGCGTCGGATTTTTGCCCTTGGATGTTGGCGTTCACCACCATTAAATAATCTTGGTTGGCGGTGGTCGGCAAGAGCTGTCCGCTCCAACCGAAAGATTTTACGGTTTCTTCCGAGTCGGTATCGGTGAAATAAGCTTGGATTTCTTTTTGTTCCAATGATTCCGACAGGTTAACCAACAGCGGCATGATTTGCTCCGGAGTGACTCCGTCGAGATAACTTAAAAATTGCGGCGCCAGATCGGAGAGGATTTGTTTTGGTTTGTTCGCTTCTTTTTCCGGGCCTTCTTCCACCACTTTTTGTATGGTGGCGACGGCATTATCGGCGGCAAGAGTCAGCCCTCTTTTTTCGTCTATAATCGGTCCGAAGACAGCCAACAAACGTTCCAGCACGCTGGCGTTGACGGCGATCACGCCATCGGCGGTGATTTGCCGAGAGTGGCGGTAGAACCAGAGCATTTTTTCGGCGCTGGCCGGGAAGTCCGGGAACCAGTTGGCGTCTTGGAATTCCCAGCGCTTATTTGACAATAACAAGGGAGCGGGCGGTTCCACGAATTGATCCAGCTGACCCTGCAAATCATAGGCTCCGCCGGCCGGAATTTCCATGTGAACTATTTTCCCGTCTTTGATATCCAGCAGGGCGAAACTGCCGAGGAAGCCGCCGGTCGGGCGGATTTCGTGGGGGTTTTGGAAGACCACCAAATAACGACGCAGGCCCTTTCCGCCGAATATTTCTTCCACCGCGGTGCCCAGGTCGGACAGATTTTTTAGGTCGTTCAGCAAGGCGGTGAAAAGAATTTTAAAATCTTTAAACGAGGCCTGATATTCCACGGGGAGAATGCCGGCGTTTACCGCGCTCAAATCGGCCAGCGCCGCTTCATAGTTAGGTGTGGCGGCGCGAAGATGCTCGGTAATTATTTTAATTCGCGCGGTCAAGGTAGTGGACGCATTTTTTTGACTGGCGCCCAGGCCTTTGATCAGATAAGTATTGCCCAAAGCGATTTTTTGTCCGGCGGTAATTAGTTTTTGTCGGCCCTGCACTTCTTTGGAAACGATGGGGACGGTGGAAACGATTTTCTGCAACAATCGGTGATTGTTATTCATCGTGTTAACCGCGTTGTTAAATTTCCCCAGCGCGTTAACCACGGAATTTTCCGCTCCGGGGATGTCGGCTTGCATAATTGCGGCCGTTGACTCCTGCAGAGCCATAAAGCCCTCGGTGCCGTTGGCGGCGATTTGTCCGGTGGTGTTTTTTAAACTTTGGTAATAGGAGCTGGCCTTGAAAGGAATGACTAAAATCAAAACGACTAACGCCGTGCGCCAGGCGATTTGTTGCCAGAAAATCGGCTGATTTTTTATTTTTTTTTCTTTTGTTTTGGTCGCGGCCTTGGTTTCAACCTCAAGCACGCTTTCTTTTTTTACCGGCGGGGTTTCTTTAATCAGAGTTTCCAACGCGATCGGTTCCTCCACCGCCGGCTCTTCCACAAGCGGTTCGGTCGCGGCCTCTGCCGGCGGCGCGGATTTTTGCTGGTGGTAAGAGTGATAATAAGTAGAATTCTTGGTCGGCGCCGAAGTTTCTATTTTGTGCCAAAACTCGCCCGTCGGTTTTTTTAGATTAATCAGGTACGGCGAATGTTCCGGCGCGCTGTTTTCATGGATGATGAATTTTATCGGTTGGATAGCGGGGGAGGCGGTCTTGAGCGAACTAAAAAATTCCGGACAACGGGATTTATTATGTCCGGGTTTTTTGCAGACAGAACAGACGCGAAGTTGAGGCTTTTTTTCGTCGCGTGGCATCAAGGTAAATTAGAGTTTTATTTACCTTATTATATCACACTATGATAAACCTCTAAAGTCTGGCGAGCGGTAGTTATCCACGAGTAGTTGTGGATAAGTTGAACACTTTTTTGCGTCAATGATTCCCGTAGTTTTTGGTCGGTTAAACCGCGCCAAATGGCAGTGGCCATGGCGTCGGGGTTACGCGGGTCGAAATAGATGACCGCGTCTTTGAGGATCTCCGGCAGGCAGGTGGCGGTGGAAGACGCGACGGGCAGGTCGTATTGCATCGCTTCCAACGGCGGTAGGCCGAAACCCTCGTAGAGTGAAGGAAAAATATAGAGCGAGGCGTTTTGATAAAGCACCGGCAGGTTTTCATCAGGGATATAGCCGGTAAAAATAATGTTGTCATTCCCGCGGACGCTTTGTTCTAGCCGGTCGTAAAAATAATTTTTTCGTCCGGCGAGTACCAATTGGTAATTATTTCCATGTTGAGCACAAAAAATATCCCACGCCTTAATCAGCCCTTCCAGATTTTTGTGCGGATAAGCGACACCGACGTACAAAATATACGGTTTCGTGATTCTGTATTTATCCGCAAGGTCATTTCTGATTTCTGATTTCTGATTTCTGATTTCCGTCAGTGGTGTCGCTGCCAAATAGATAACTGAAATTTTATCGGGAGATACGTTGAAATTTTTAATAATATCCTGTCGGGTGTATTCACTTGGCGTGATAATCTGTTCGGATTTTTTAATGGCATGTTTTAATACGAGGCGATAGGCGATATTTTTGAAAAAATATGCCACCGGCCCCAAAGTACTAGCGGCGCGAGTGGGGTAGTGAAGCAGAAGTAAATCATGAATTGTCACGACAAATGGTTGGTTATAAAAAATCGGAATATTCCAATGTGGGAAGTGCATTAAATCTATTTTTTCTTTTTTAATTATTTTTGCCAGTAAAAATTGTTCGCGCCAGCCATACCAGGGGATATCGGCGAGTATTTTTTTTATTTTTGGCGTTTCTTCCACCAAATCCCAATTTTCTTTACGCAAAAAAACCACGAACCCGTCGTCGTTATTTTCATGTTTTTCCGCCGTAGGCGGATCCGCCTTTGGCGGAAAGGCTTCAATGATTTCTTGTGTATATCGTCCGATGCCACCCTGTTTCGGGCCGAGCATACGGGCATCAATGCCGATGATCATAGGATTTTTACTAAATTTAGCCATTCTGTCGCTGCTTTTTCCCAGGTGAATTTGGCCGCCTGTTCACGGCCTTTTTGGGCATGCCAATCGCGTAGAGCCGGCCTAGTTAATAGTTCGTTTATGGCTAAAGCCAGTTGGTCGGGCCGGGTCGGATCAATCAAATAGGCCGCGGAATCGGCGATTTCCGGTAGAGAAGAGCGGTTGGAGGTGATAACCGGCGTACCGGCCGACATGGCCTCTAAAACCGGGAAACCGAAACCTTCATACAAGCTGGGATAAATAAATATTTCAGCCGTGCTATAAAGTGTCGGTTTGTCTTCGGGCGCAACAAAGCCGATAAATTTAATCTGGTCGGCCAATTTTGAATTTTTTGCTCGGCTAAAAATTTCCGCGTTCTTCCAGCCCGACGCGCCGGCGATGACGAGCGGAATTTTTCCTTCTGTTTTTTCAAATGCCTCAATCAAGCCGATAATATTTTTTCGCGGCTCAATCGTCCCCAAAAATAAAATAAACTTTTCCGGCAGATTATATTTTTTCTGGAGGTCGGTATCTGCGAACTGAGAACTGTGAACTGAGAACTGTCGCACCCCCGGATAAATCACTTTAATTTTTTCCGGCGCGAGGTGGTAATAATCGATCAGGTCTCGCCGAGTGTTGGCCGAGGGCGTGATAATTACGTCAGCGCGTCGGCACTGCGCTTCGGGCGCGACAATTTTATGCCACCAAAATTGTTTTGGCGTGGAAAATTCCGGGAAAAATTTGTACGATAGGTCGTGCACGGTGAGAATATTTTTTACTTTTTTTGTCAGCGCGGTAAAATTTAAATTTGGCGAAAACCACACCTCGCAGGGGCAAACTTTATCCAGTCGCGGCCGGCCGAACAGGCGCATGGCGCCATTGTATATTTTATTCGGATAGCGCTGAGCGATTATTTTTACATGGGGGAAATTCCACGATGGAATATTTTGCGCCACCTCGGTCCAAGAATTGTAAAATAAAAAATATTGATTGGTGGTATCAATATTAAAAATGGCGTTGAGCAGTTCAAAAGTGTATTCACCCACGCCGGTGCGCGGCGCGGTCATGAGCGGGCGAATATCAATGCCGATACGCATAAAATTTTAGTTTATCAGCGCCGGCTGGGTCATTTTTTTTCTAAAATCTTCCCAATGATCGCCGACGACTCGTTTAATTTTTTCTTGGAAAATTACGGTATCAAATTGCCGCGCGTGTTCGCGAATGCGGGCGCTGTCCCAATGGGAAAAATTAAAATTGAGTAAAGTGTCCAATAGTGCTTCCCAGGTTTGTTGGTAAAAAAATACGCCGGTCACGCCCGGGACAATCGTTTCCGTGGCCCCGCCATCGGCAAAAGCCATCACCGGCCGGCCGCTGGCCATTGATTCCACGGCGGTCAGGCCGAAATCCTCGGTTTGCGGGTTGATAAAAGCCCGCGCCCGGCTCATTAATTCTTTTTTCTCTTCTTCGGAAATTTGGCCGAGAAACCGGATGTTATTTTTGGCGTGTTTTTTCAGGCGCGGCAGCTCCGGCCCGTCGCCGAATATTTTTAGCGGCCAGCCCAGGCGGTTAAAAGCCGACACCACGATGTCCAGGCGTTTGTAAGGCACCAATCTGCCTCCGGCCAAATAGTAATCGCCCACATCGGCGCTGATTTTAAATTGGTCCGCTTCTATCGGCGGATTGATCACTTCGCTCGGCCGGCGATAATATTTTTCTATCCGTCGGGATACGGTGCGGGAATTGGCGATGAAATGATCCACGCGGTCGGCGCTCATTTTGTCCCACAGGCGCAAGCGGTGGAGCAGATTGGACAAAAATATTTTTACCAATCGTCCGCTGTTTAAGTCGGAAACATAATCCAGTGAATCGGCCCAGAGGTAGCGAGGCGGAGTATGACAGTAGGAAATATGCAGAGTGCCGGGCGAGGTAATCACGCCTTTGGCAAAGGCGCTGGTGGAAGAAAGCACCACGTCAAAATCGCGCAAATCATGGCGTTCGGTGGCCGCCGGCATCCAGGGCAAGTACCACTGAAAGGCCGAACGGACAAACGGCATTTTAGCCAGAAAAGATTCTTTAATTTTTTCCCGGTCAAAATAATTTATTTTTTTTCGGTCGTGAAATAAAACAAAAATTGGCGCCTCCGGCCAAATTTCGTGGAGGGCTTTTAACACTCGCTCCGCCCCTCCGTCTTGCGAGAGATAATCGTGGACTAAGGCGATGCGCATATTTACCAGGCCCCTTTGCGTCTTAAAACAACAAAAGGCGTCTTTATCAGTATGATAAGGTCAATCAACAGGCTCCAATTTTCAATGTAGAAAGCGTCCAGTTTTACTTCATCGTCAAAACTTAAATCGCTTCGTCCGGAGATTTGCGCCAAACCGGTGACACCCGGTTTGATCGCTAGAACAATTTTGTGGCGCTGTTCGTATTTATCCACTTCGCGCGGTTGGTGCGGACGCGGTCCGACCAAACTCATTTGGCCGATAAAGACATTCCAAAATTGCGGCAGTTCGTCCACGCTCCAGCGCCGGATGAACCGGCCGAACGGCGTGACGCGCGGGTCGTTGGCAATTTTATAAACCGGCCCTTCTTTGACGCTCTTCTCGGCGATTAATTGCGCTTCTTTTTTCAGAGCGGCTTGACCGGAGGCGCCGAATTGCGGGCCGGTGCAATCTTTTTGCCACATGGAACGGAATTTCAAGGCGAAGAATTTTTTTCCATCGGCGCCGACGCGTTCATTTTTATAGAATACCGGCCGGCCGGTTTCAATCAAAATAATTATGGCGGTGATTAAATAAACGGGCGAGAAAATTATTAGCAAAATTAAACTGCCGATAAAATCAAACAAACGTTTGAAAATTCTGCCCCAGCCGGTCAGGCGAGTGCGGCGCAGTTCAATAATCGGCACGCCGGCGACCGTATCAATGGTGATATTGGTGGAGATGGTGGCAAATAAGTCGGCCGAGTATTTGAAAGCGATATTATTGTCGTTGGCAAAATCAATCGCCGACAACGCTTCTTCCTCGTTAGCTTTCGGGTCGGTAAAAATTATTTCATCCGGTTTTATTTTTAAAATTTGCGCGGCGGTATTGGCGTCAAAATGGGCGAAGTTGCCGGCCAGTTTAAAACCGAGGTGCGGGCGATTGGTGAGAGTTTGTTTAATTGATTCGGCGATGGCTTGCGTGCCGATGATTACGGTGCGGCGCAGGCCGACATTAAAACGATAGAGCAGGCGTTTTAAGCCGAGGACTAAAAGCCGGCCGAGTAAAACATAGAGAATGGCAAAAATCCAGCCGGCCAGCACGAGAAAACGCGAATCAAATTTTTGCAAGGTGAAAAAAACATAGATGGTAATGCCGGCAAACCCGGTGGAGCAGGCCAGGATAACACGCGAAAAATCGCGCGCCATTTTTCGCGGCGGATAGATGCTGTATAAGCCGGCCAAAGCAAAAATAATAATCCAGGCCGCGGCGACCAGAAAAACTACCGGCCAATATTTTTCCCAAGGAATGTTAAATAAAACAGGCCGAATTGATTTAACATATTCGGTAAAGCGCAGGGCGTAGGCGGTAAAGCCGGCCAGCATAATGGCGCAGAAATCAATCGGCACCTGCACCACGGCGAAAGTGAGTTCAAATTTTTTCATACACAGCTGAAGAATTGGTTAGGTAATACCGATATTTTACGCCTTTTTTTTGACCGAGTCAAACCGTATAGGCCTTGCCCGGCAGAGGCCGAAGGCATTCTGCCGGGTTGACAAAACGCTCAAGATATGCTATATTAATACGGTTCATTAAAAGCAATCGCCGTGTATTTATACATGGAGGAAAGTCCGAACACGCCCTTAGCGCAAGCTGAGGAGCAGGGTAGCGGGTAACGCCCGTCGTCCGCCTTCGGGTGGGCAGAGGTGCGAGCAGAGACGTTTTTGGCTGAAAAGCCAAAGAGAGCAAACCCCAAGTTTGTGTTAAATCATAAATGAGCTTAGCTTCAATCAAGGGGATAAAAGATTGAAGGTGAAACGGCAAAATCCTTACCTGCGTGCAAGAGCAGAGTCCGTCCCGCAAAATGCGGGGCGAGATAAAAAGTTCGCTCGCTTGATCGCGTAGAGTAATTTACGCGACAGAGAAATGATTGCTCTCCGTCCGCCAGCTGGCGGACTGGAGTACAAAATTCGGCTTATTATAATGAACAAAAAACTCGCCCCGTAAGGGGCGAGTTTTTAATATAGAAATGTTTATACTTCTATAACAACCGGCAACACCATCGGTCGTTTCTCTGTTTTTGTGAACAAAAATTGTCCGACATAATCCCGAATCTTGTTTTTGATGTTGTTGGTGTCGGCCCAGGAGAGCGGGTCGGAATCCTGCACCAGTTTTTTCACCCGATGGCGCAAGTCCTCAATCAGCTCTTTATTTTCTTTCAAGAAAACAAAGCCGCGGGAAATAATATCCGGGTTTTGCACCAGCTGTCCGGTTTTGGCGTTGACCGTGGCAATCACCACAATCATGCCATCCTCGGCCAACAGTTGGCGATCGCGCAAGACCACATTGGTTTCGTCGGAGACACCCAGGCCGTCGACAAAGACATAGTCGGACGGAATCTTATTTGGCGTCAGCACGCCTTTGCCGTGCGAAAATTCCATCACCTGGCCGTTGTCGGCGATGAAAATATTTTCTTTGGGGAAGCCGAGCGATTCCACTGTCTTGGCGTTGTAATGCAAAAGATAATGGTTGCCTTCAATCGGAATAAAATATTTCGGATTGAGCAGGCGCACCATCAGCTTCACATCATCGGCCTTGGCGTGACCGCCGGCGTGCACGTCCATCATTTGTGAATGAATCACTTCGGCGTCTTTGCGGAAGAGCGTATCTTTCAGACGTTGCACCGTGCGTTCGTTGCCCGGAACAACGGAAGAAGAAAACACCACCGTGTCGCCTTTGGTCAGACGAATGGTGCGGTGTTCACCGTTGGCGATGCGCATCAACGAAGCATTTTTTTCGCCCTGCGCGCCGGTACAGACAATCACCACTTTGTTATCCGGATAATCGTGAATGCGTTTCAAATCAATCAAAGTCTTCGGACTGAATTTCATGTAACCCAGTTCTTTGGCAATTTCCACGTTGCTTTTCATGGAGAACCCGTCGAGGGCGACAATCTTACCCTGCTTTTCCGAGATTTCAATGATCTGTTTAATACGCGAGAGTAGGGAAGCGAAAGTGCCGATGATAATCCGGCCCGGCGCTTTGGCGATTATTTCTTCAATGGTGACGCCGATTTCCGATTCGGACATCTGGTGGCCTGGCTGTGAGGCGTTGGTGGAGTCGGAGAGCAGAGCCAGCACCCCTTGGGAGCCGATTTGGGCGATGCGCTGCAGGTCGGCAGGCGCTTCGCCGGCCGGCTGATAATCAAATTTCCAGTCGCCGGTATGGATGACGACTCCTTCCGGAGTACGAATTACCACCCCCATGGAATCGGGGATGTTATGATTGAGGTGGAAAAATTCCAGCTCAAAATGTCCGAGTCGCAGTTTCTCATTCAGATTGATGTTGACTGTGTTGACCGGACGCTTGAAATCTTCCTGGCGTTTTTTGATGATGGCGTTGGTCAACGGCAGGCCGTAAATCGGAGGAAAGCCCAATTCGGGAATGAGGTGGGGGATACCGCCAATATGGTCGTAGTGCGCGTGAGTGATAATCACCCCGCGAATGTTTTTTTCTTTGCCCTTGAGATAGGACATGTTCGGGATGATGTAATCAATACCCGGCATGTCTTCTTCGGGAAACTGCAGACCCATGTCAATCAAAATGATGTCGCCATCATATTCAAGCAGAGTGCAGTTACGGCCGACCTCTTCCAAACCGCCGATGACGGCGATTTTCAGTTTGAGGTCTTCTCCGCGAAAACGCGAAAAAGACGGGCGCGCTGTCGGCACGCTGGTGTGAGTATCTCGCCGGCGCGTTTCATACGCCCGGCGATGCCGGCCTCCGCCGGATTTGTTATTTGGTCGTGAGATCATAGATAACAATTAACAATAAGCAATTAACAATAAGCAAATTGTTTAAAATAAATTTAGATGAATTAAAGAGAAGTAAAATTCCGTTTCGACAAACAGAATTAAGAAGTTGCGCTAGCGCGCAATAATTTTGGTGCGGACGGAGGGACTCGAACCCTCAAGGCCGAAGCCATACGCTTCTGAGACGTACGCGTATACCAGTTCCGCCACGTCCGCATGATAGATACGAAATACGAAAGATACGAAAGTACGAAAACAATTTACGTACGAAAGTACGAATTGTACGAAAGTACGAAAACGATTTTTTGGTTCGTATTTTCGTACCTTTCGTAGTTCGTACGTTCTGTAGTTCGTACGTTTTTTAGTTCGTTACGTTCTTATTACCTCCACCCCCATTTTGTTTTTATATACCACTGATCCAGCCCGTTGAAGCGGTCGGGTGGAGAAAAAATTCTGTTTACTTCCACGCCTTTTACGTCCCGGTCAATCAGATAGTTGTAAGTCGGGCTGTATAAGAATATCGCCGGTATTTCTTTGATTAAAGTATCTTGAAATTCATGGTAAATTTTTTCTCGGCTTTTCACGTCATTGGTCACCCGCGCTTCTTCCAACATTTTGTCGGCATTGCGGTTGGAAAACATGGCCAGGTTCAGTCCCGGGTAATCGGTTTGCGAGGAATGCCAAAACGGATAGGGATCCGGGTCGTCGCCTAAAATTTCGCCGTACAAAAGGATTTCGTAATTCCTGTCTTTGAGCGCTTCCCGGCTAACTTGTTTGCCGGCGATGGCCTGAATGCTGGTGGGGATGCCGATCGCGCGCCATAATCGAGCGATGGTCTCGGCCGCTTGGCGGTATTCCGGCGTGTCCGCCGTGGTAATAGTCAAAGTCAGCAAGTTGCCTTTTTTATCCTGGCGATAAAATGTTTGGTCCGGGCGCATATCGTTGCGAATTGAGCCTTCCACTTCGGCGGTCAACTCAGCCAGCAGGGTGGTAGAATTCGTCTCGTATTCCGGCAGGTTTTTTATTTCCTCAGTTCGCGCCTTTAACGTAGCGGCGCGTTGCGCGTTAAAATATTCTTCCGGAGTGACGCGCGTCCAATTTTTATCCAAAAGTTTGTTGGCTTCGTCCGGATTGAATTCATTTTTTTTGATATCCGGATAATAACCGGTGAACCCGGCTAAGATCGGCGCTTCGATTACTTCACCGCGTCCGCCCAGCGCTTCATCCACCACGGTTTTTTTGTTGATCGCCTGGCTCAAAGCCAAACGCACGTCGCTATCTTTAAGGGCGGCTTGTTCGCCTTGATTAAAAAACAAAGCGGTATATTGCGGGATGTGAAGAGTGTAGTTGACTAAATTTTTGCCGGCGTATTTTTCTTCCAAGTCGCGCGGAAGAAAGCCAATCGCCATTACTTCCTTGGCGTGCAAATCCTCGGCCGCTTGGGCGTAGTCCTGGTAAAATTTAAAAGTGATATTTTTAATGTACGGTATTTGGCCGAAATATTTTTCGTTTTTGGTTAAAATATATGTTTGGATGGCGGCGTCGTTTTTAATTAACTTGGAAAACGTCCAGGCGCCGGAAGTAATTTGTGGTTGTAAATTTTCTTTGGCTAAGCGTAAATTGTTGTTGGGAATTTCCACGAAAATATGTTCGGGGATAATGCCAACAGTCAATGAACTTAAAAATGGCGCGTAGGGTTCTTTGAGAGTGAAGCTCACTTCAAAGTCGCCGACCCGGGTCAAAGTGACACCCTGGAAAGACGGGTAAAGCGGGCTGTTAGTTTCCGGATTTTGGATAGTTTCAAAAGTAAAGACCACATCGTCGGCGTCGATTTTTTCTCCATCGGTCCAAACGGCGTCTTCACGGAGTTTAATGGTATAAACTTTGCGGTCGTCGCTGATGGTATAGGCAGCGGCCAATTCCGGCACCAACTTTTGCGACGGGCTATAGCCGAATAAACCGGCGTAAAGCAAGGGAGAAATGTCAGCGTCCACGTCATTAGCCGGCGCGAAGATCGGGTTGATTAGTTTCGGCTGGCCGACCAGCGCCTCAATAAATTCACCACCCGGTTTGGGCAAAGTGGTGTGGTGTTTGGAAAAAACCACGCCGCCCCAGGAAATTAAGGTGATAATAATGACCGCAATGGCGCCGTTGATGGCGATTTTTTCTTTTTTGTCCAAAAAACGACCGAGGTAGCGCAATTGCGCGAAGCTCGGCCAGAGCCGGCGGTGAAGATTGAACATCATTTTTTTGTCCGAATCATGAACCAACGGCTTCGGCTCATTTTTTAATGGCCTAAATAATCTATGCCAATTCATGGTGTGTTTTTTACCGAGAAGACCGTCTTTAGAGGAAAAGACGGAGCAAAGAGAGTCCGAAGAAAATAATGGCGACCACAATGGTCACGTAAAAAAGTATTTTATCAACGCCTCTCTTGGTGCTGTAGACATTAGAAGAACCGCCGAAAGCAGCGCCCAGACCCGAGCCCTTCTGTTGCAATAAAATCGCTAAAACCAGCACAATAGAGACGATAAATTGGATAATATTTAGGATGAAATCTTGCATACCGAAAAATTAAAATCAAGTAGAAACATTATACCATATTAGGTGATAAATGTCAAATATCCAATATCCAATTTCCAATAAATTCCCAAGCCAGTCGAAAACCCCAAACTCCAATGTTCAATGACCAAATAAATTCCAAACCCCAATTTAATGATTGCCACCGGATTGGGCGTTAGAACTTGGGGTTTATTTGGGATTTGGCGATTGGTCATTGGGATTTCGCAAATTGTCCGTCTTGTTTTCTTGTGCTATACTTAACAAGAAGAAGTTTTTGATATTTTTTTATTATGGCGCCAGCTTACGTCAAAATTCATTGGTTTAAAACCTGGTGGGGGATTACCATCATTGCTTTTTTATGTTTTTTAATCGCCGCGGCCTTGGCTTTTACGGCGCTTATTTTTAATTATTGGAAAACGATTAAATCCGGGCAGGGCGCGCTTTTGCAACAAAAATTCGGCGCGCAGTACGGCCAGGCCCAAACCGAGGATCCGGCGGTGGTGCTGGCGCGTAAAGAATTGGAGACTGCCGATGACCCTTATTTAGGCAACGCGACCGCCGATACGGTTATCGTGGAATTCAGTGACTTTAAATGTCCGATTTGCAAGGCGGAAGCGCCGGTTTTACAGCAACTGGCCGGCAAGTATGGTTATAAAATAAAAATAATTGTTCGTGATTTCGCCATGGAGTCGGTGCATACCGGCGCGTCGCGCTTGGCCGAGGTGGCTTCTTGCGCCAACGAGCAAGGCGGTTATTGGCTGTTCTCTGATTATTTTTTCGCCAATCAGGATAGTTTGGGCGCGGATTTTAACAGCGCGGCGGTGGATCGGCTGGTGGATGAATACGGTTTGGACAAAAGCAAAATGCGGAATTGTTTGGAGACCGGCCGGGGCCGGATTGAAGCGAGCAAGGACTATACCGACGGTTATAAAAACGGTGTCAGCCGAGGCACGCCGACTTTTTTCGTGAACGGACACAAGCTGGAAGGTTTTGTTTCGTTGGAAACTTGGGAAAAAGTATTTAAAGAGGCGGGGATTTAAAAATAATTGAGGCGGTTATGTCTAAAAAAATAATTATCATTTTTTTTCTGGCCATATCGGTTTTTTGGCCGACCATTGTTTTTGGCCAAGCCCAGACCTCCGCTACGAATCCGCTCTGTTGGACCAAAGAGCTTTGCAAGCAAGAGCGAGACAAGTATGGCGTCTCCGGCGCAGACAGTGGCTGGGTCCAAGAAGAACCATGCCTCGGTGATTGGGGGAAGTGTTTGCCGGGCGCCGTGACAAAAGCGGAGGTTTCTTTCGGTGGTAGCAGCCAGTTTACCGATATCGGTCAATATATTAAGACCATCTATAATTATTCCTTGGTGATTATCGGTATATTAGCCACAGTGATAATTATTATTTCCGGCGCTCAATGGATAACTTCGGCCGGCAACACCGAAACTATCAGCAGCGCAAAAAAGAAAATTACCGGAGCGGTGATCGGTTTGGTTATTGCTTATATGTCTTATAATATTTTGAACAGTATCAATCCGGCTACGGTAAATTTGCGCTTGCCGCAGGTTTGGCTATTACGCAGTGTTCCTTTGCCACCCAAGTGGTGCCAGGAAGTGCAGCTACAAGTCGCAGGAGCGTCCTTGCCGGATGCTTTTAAAGTAACTAAAGAATATGTAAAGTTTGCCAAAGACCAATATAACACCAATCTTTCTCCTGATGTACCATTTAAGCAGAGCGAAACACTGTGTGGAGTGCAGTTTGAGTCGCCGGCCGGCGGTTACTGTTTTGGCAGTGTTTGCGACGGCCTGTCGCCGAGCAGCAATGATGCGGATATCAAAAATAAAATTTGCGGCAAGGATTTTCCCTGCGCCTGTTATCCAAAAAAATCCAGCAGTGATATGTCCATCAATGTCTGTCAGCCGTCAAGTTTGGGTGGAACAATAAATATGAATGGGAAAAATAAAATTGAGGATTGGTATGTTGACTATATAACATTGTACGCTCTGTGCCATGTCGGCGAACAATATTCTGTGCGGAGAGTCGATTATTCTGACCCGGATGAGGACAATGCGGATTATGGATTAACTGCTCACACTGATAATAATGCTGATTGCGCTTTTGCTCCTGGCTCCGGCGGCAGCCAAGGTGGCACGCCTTTATTATCCGGATATTTTTTGGCGGTTGAAGTAAACGACGCCGGCTCTGTCATATCCCAAGATGATACCTGGGTTTTGGGGAAAAAATCATGCGGCAATGGCGGCAAACCAATAGTCGGGGCGAACATGGCGAGCTTCGCGCCCCTGGCAGACCCGTCTAATGCGAAAGAATATACGCTTACACTTGGCGTTATGGCGGAAATGATGGCCGGAGGCGATTTGTGGGGCGCTTCGGATTTAGCGAAAGGAGTTACCTGCGACATCGTTACGAACGTTCCCCCATACAATATCGGTCTAGAAAACTCAGACCTTAAAGACGGTGTTTTTTATCGCCCTTAGAGCGTCGGCTCACCCGCGCTCTTGACGTATTGCCAGAATAGTGGTAGTATGAGTTGCCAAATATTTTTATTTTGATTTGGCCCGCTGTTTCAGCGGCAATACGGGTCATAATATATGCCGGAAAAAATCGTCATCAAGGGCGCTCGCGTGCACAATTTAAAAAATGTTGATATTGATATCCCGAAGAATAAGTTTGTGGTGATTACCGGTTTGTCCGGTTCGGGAAAATCGTCTTTGGCGTTTGATACTATTTACGCCGAGGGCCAGCGCCGTTATGCCGAATCGCTGTCTTCCTATGCCCGCCAGTTTATGGAGGTGCGAGACAAGCCGGATATTGATTCCGTGGTGGGTTTGTCGCCGACCATCGCCATTGACCAGCGCGCTTCCACGCAAAATCCCCGTTCCACCGTCGGTACGGTGACGGAAGTTTACGATTATCTGCGTTTGCTTTTCGCCCGCGCCGGCGAACAATTTTGTCCGGATTGCGGCGTTAAGGTTAATGTTTTTACCGCCGGAGAAATCACGGAAAAAGTGCGACAACTCGCCAGAAAAAATGGCGAGCTTTTAATTTTATCGCCTTTGGTGCGCGACCAGAAAGTTGAAGCGAAAGCGTTGATTGAAGAAGTGGAACAATCCGGTTTGGATACGGTTTGGCTGGACGGCGACTTGATAAAAATAAACGAATTGGCGGATTTTGTTTTTGACCCGAAAAAAAGTTATCGCGTCGGTTTGTTAGTCGGAAAAATTGATGACGTCAAAAAACAAGACCCGAACAAAATGGTGGAGACGGCGATTGACTTGAGCAACGGCCTGGTGGATTTGGTGATTAAAAATAAATTGGAAACTTATTCCACTTTCGGCCTGTGTCCGAAATGCGGGGCGACCATGCCGGCGCCGGATATCCGTAATTTTTCTTTCAACAGTCCGCTGGGCGCCTGCCCGCGTTGTACCGGTCTCGGCATTACTATGGAAGTGGATACGGATTTGGTGATTCCCAATCGCCGTTTGACTTTGGCCGAAGGCGCCATTCAGCCCTGGACGCGCATCACCGGCAATCAGACTTGGTATCAGAAAATTTTGTCCGCCCTCGCCAAACGGCATGGTTTTTCTATGGATACGCCGGCTGGTGATTTGTCCAAAAGCGCTTTAGAGATAATTTTGCACGGCACCGGCCAGGAGCCTTATGATGTGGAGGGAAAGAAAGTTGTTTTTAACGGCGTGGTGGAAGACCTGCGGGCGCGCCACTTGGCCACCGATTCCGATTATGTGCGCAAAGAAATTGAACAATACATGCGCGAGCAAGTTTGTTCGCTGTGTTTGGGTAAGCGGTTGAAAAAAGAATCTTTGGCGGTAAAAGTGAAAGAAAAAAATATTGCTGAAGTGTCGGCGATGAATATTGAAGAGAGCGTCGGATTTTTTAAAGATTTGAATGGCGCGAAAAATAAAGAAACCAGAAACAGTTTGGTCATCGCGCCGATTGTAAAAGAAATCAATAGTCGTTTGAGCAATCTCACTTCGGTCGGGCTGGATTATCTAAGTTTGGATCGGTCGATGAACACTTTATCCGGCGGCGAGGTGACCCGGGTGCGATTGTCCACTCAGTTGTCGTCCGGTTTGACCGGCGTGGTCTATATTTTGGACGAACCGTCGGTTGGTTTGCATCCGCGTGATATAAAAAAATTAATTGATACTTTGAAATATTTGCGCGACCTGGGCAATTCGGTGATTGTGGTGGAGCACGATGCCGCCGTGATGAACGCCGCCGATTATATCATTGATGTCGGCCCGGGCGCCGGCGTTTATGGCGGTGAAATCGTGGCCAAGGGCACGCTGGCGGAGATTAAAAAATCAAAAAATTCTTTGACCGGCGATTATTTGTCCGGCCGGACGAAAGTAAAACGCATCACGCCGAAAAAAATAAAAGAAACCGGCAAAAAAATCCGCATTGTCGGCGCCAGCGCGTTCAATCTGAAAAATATCACCGTTAATATTCCGCTCAGCAAATTGGTGTGCGTGACCGGCGTGTCCGGTTCGGGCAAGTCCACTTTGATCGTGGAAATTTTGAGCAAAGCCCTGTCTAAACATTTTTATCGCGCCAAGGAAGAACCGGGCGCTCACAAAAGCATTGAGGGTATCAACAATATTGATAAAGTAATCGCCATTGACCAGTCGCCGATCGGACGCACCCCACGCTCCAATCCCGCCACTTATACCGGCGTGTTCACTTTGATTCGCGACCTGTTTTCTTCTCTGCCGGAAGCCAAAATGCGCCGCTACGACGCGGGTAAATTCAGCTTTAACGTCAAAGGCGGCGGCCGTTGCGAGGCCTGCGCCGGCGAGGGCTACGTTCGCATCCCGATGCAATTTTTGGCCGATGTGTTTGTTACCTGCAACGAGTGCGGCGGTTCGCGCTACAATCAGGAAGCGCTGGAGATCCATTATCAAGGGAAAAATATTTCCGATATTTTGAACATGACAGTGGAAGAGGCCTATAAATTTTTTAGTTCCGACCGGCAGATCGCCCAAAAATTAAATGTTTTGCGCGATGTCGGTTTAAGTTATTTACAGCTCGGCCAGCCGGCCACCACTTTGTCCGGCGGTGAAGCTCAACGCATCAAATTGGCGACGGAGTTGTCGCGCGCTTCCACCGGCAAGACGCTGTATATTTTAGACGAGCCGACCACGGGTTTGCATTTTGAAGATATTTCCCGTTTGCTCCAGGTGCTGGAGCAACTAGTGGAGAAGGGGAATACGGTGTTGATTATTGAACACAACATTGACGTGATAAAAAATTGCGATTGGGTAATTGAGCTTGGTCCGGATGGCGGTAAGCACGGGGGTGAATTAGTGGCCGAAGGGCCGGCCGACAAATTGATAAAGAATAAAAAATCTTGGACAGGAAAGTATTTGAAATAATTTAATAATTAAAAAATCCGCCCCGCAAAATGTGGGACGGATTTTTTAATTTGTTTATTTAGTTTCTTCCATTCTCCGTTTGAATTTCGGATCACGCAGGAAGTGCAATTTGGCGCGTCGAACGGCCAATTGTTTCACCACTTCTATTTTGGCCACCACCGGAGATTGGAGCGGAAATATTTTTTCCACGCCGATCCCGTCGGAGATTTTTCTTACCGTGATGGTCGCGCCCGATTCTTTGCCGTGTTTGGCGGCGATAATCGTGCCTTCATAAATCTGAATACGCTCTTTTTCTTCACCCTTGGTATTCATTTCTTTGATTTTTTGATGGACTTTTACGACCATGCCCGGCTTGTAGACAATGGATTGTGTTTCAGTCATATTTAAAAAGGAATAAGGAATAAAGAATAAGGAATAATTGAGTGTCAATATATTAGCTTAATTTGGCTTTTGTGTCAAGGGTTTCCCCGCGGGTGCTTTTATAAATTTCTTTAGGATTTTAAGCGTTTTGTTCACCGCCAGCCCCATCCGGCCATCGGGGTTTACCACCGTATAATCATAATATTTTTGTTCTTTCATCTCCCGGCGGGCGTTTTTTATGCGTTTTTTTATCTCAATTTCAGTGATGGTCGGGTCGCGCCGGATGAAGCGTTTTTTAAGCACTCGGAGGCTGTCCGGCTTAATAAATATGCCCAACACTTGATGGGGCGGAAAAGCCCGGCGGTAAGAAAGGAGGCCGCGTTTTTCCAGATTGCCAATCAGATTTATGCCTTGAGCCAATTTTTTTTCAATTTGTTTTTTTATCGTGCCGTAATAAACATTGCGGTTGGGGATTCCAATATATTCCAGAAATTCTCCGCGTTTGATCATGGTTTTGAATTTTGCCAGCGGGACAAAGAAATAATCCCGGCCATTTTTTTCATGGGGCCGGGCCGGACGGGTGGTAGCCGTTATCATCCGTTCGGTGCGGGGGAGTAATTTCAAAATAGCTCGGGTGATAGCGCTTTCACCGGAGCCGGTCGGACCGGCGATGATGAAAATTTTTCCCGGTTGTTTCGGCATATTATTTCAATTGTTTTAAAAATGAGCTGAGTGATTTCGGCAACGGTGATTCGTATTCCGCTTCTTCGCCGTCAAGATTTTTGAAGCCTAATTTCGCGCTATGCAAAAACAGCCGTCCGCATTTTTTATCCCAGGCGCGTTTTTGTTTTTTCTGGAAATACAATGGGTCGCCGACCACCGGATGATTGTAGGCGAGCATGTGAGCGCGGATTTGATGCATTCGGCCGGTATGGATTTTTACTTTCAGCAAAGTGAAATTGACAAAACGTTTGGCCACCGAAAATTCTGTTTTTGCTTCCTTCCCTATATCGGACTTTAAACCCCGAACCTTTTCCGGCGAGGCGGCCATCTTATCGGCCGTGGCCGACCGGCTGATGGGGAAATTTATTTCGCTCCAGTCCTTGGCCACCTGGCCATGAACTAAAACATGGTATTCTTTATTTATGGTGCGATTTTTAAACTGTTTTTTTAAGTGGTCAAACATTTTTTGCGTACGGGCGACCACCAAAAGTCCGGAGGCTTCTTTGTCCAGCCGGTGGACGATGCCCGGACGGGCCGGGTCGTCGCCGACTTTTTTTATCTCCGGATATTTTTTGGCCAACCAGCCAGCCAGGGTGTTTTTTTCTTCCGCCTGGGTTTGATGAGTGAGCAGACCGGAGGGCTTGTTGACGATAATGTAATCCGGGGTGACGGCGATTATTTTAGGGTCGGCAACTATATTTTCGATTTTCTGATTTCTGATTTCTGATTTCCCTTCCTCGTCGGTAGACAGGTGTTTTCCTCTCGTGCTCTTTGTATGTTTGACTGCAATTTCATTTCTTTCTTTAACAATCTCTCCATACTTCTTCGGTACACGTCCGTTTATTTCAATTTGATTATTATCAATCATTTTTTGGATTTGCGAACGACTAGTTTTCAGTTTTTCGGATAAAAAAACATCCAGCCGACCACCGGCGGATTCTGACGTGACGAGAATTGTTTTGTTTTTTTTCACGATATTAAAATTTATTTGGAAATTTCAAGAATAGAATCTAGTGCTATAGGTAATTCAACTGTGCCAGTACTTCCAGAAAAGTGGCCCTTTTCATGTTCTATGACAATTTTCGAGCCAAGTATATTTTGATATTCTTCTTGATTGTCGAGCGAAACGTAAGGATCATTATCTGAAAAAATTGCGATGCTTTTATCCAAGTGCGATTTAACCTTTTCTAAATTTATTGGTGTTTTTAGCCATTCATCGGCGACACTCTGGGTAACGTCATCACCCTCCAAATTTGTCAGTTTTTTAAAGAACCCAGCTACAAAAATCACGCCGCCCACTTTTATGTTTTCCGGCAAGCCTTCTAAATATCGTGCGATAGTCTGACATCCCATGCTGTGGCCCACAAAAAAAGTTTGTTCATCCGGTGTCCCAACTAATTCTTTGAGCGCGGGAACCCAATTGTTTATTCTCGGCTCGTCAGCCTTCGGTAGCTGGGGTACAAAAACGGCAAAGTCGCGCTTTTCAAGTTCTGATTTTAGCCACGGGAACCATCCTTCCTCAGGAAAGCCATCCCAGCCGTGGATTATAAATATTCGTTTCATAAAAAAATTAAAGATTAAAATCGTGGGCACAGATGGATTTGAACCATCGACCTAACGGTTATAAGCCGTTTGCTCTAACCAGCTGAGCTATGTGCCCGAATAAGTAGATTTTTATGGTATAAAACTCGTTAGCAATTTCAACTGCATCATAATTTTTTGTTTTAATTCTACATTATTGTACATAATTGTGCAAGTTCCGTGACCAAAGCCGCCTTTGTGGTTAATTCGGGTAGATTTAGCCATTTTTATGTATGGTTTTACAAATTTAGAGGCCGGTATTTTTAATGTTTTTGACCAGTAATTTAGTTCGTTTTTTATATTCATGTCAGCATATAAATGAAGATAAACTCGTAAAGCTGATTTTTTGACATGCAATATTTTGGTGAGCCAATAAATAAAAAACTTCAATACTTGCGGATCAGTATTTGCCAAAGCAATTTTATACCAGTCAGCCTTGCTACCCTCGCCCCAATATAGCGCCAATCCTAAAATCAAAGCATCTTTATTTGACAACGGTAATATATGGTTTTTTTCTTTCGCATATATCACGTCCAATCTAACCTGTCGTTTACCGCGCATTGTATTTTTAAATTTTTCGATACGTGCTTCGTTTTTTCCTCCTAATTTATTTATCTCCTCACGCGAGAGGGGGTAATCGCGAAGCCAATAGCTTAATGTGCTTTTAGGTACTCCCAATTCCGATTTTATTTGTGAGTAACTCTTGCGTTGTTTGCGAAGCGCGAGAGCCTTTTCCCTGATGGCAATATTGGACATACAAAGATAGTTTGATACAAACATTAATTATAAGTACTATATCATTAATTTGATAATCAGTCAATAATTTGAGACGTATTAATGGTGTTGCCAAAAACGCGATAATTTGCTAAGATATCGCATAAGAATATGAAAGATTACAACAAAATATTTTTTGATAAAATCAATTCTTGGCAGGGCAAAAATCGTTGGCTGGACGCCTTCGGTCGCGCCGGCGCCGAGTGGGTGGTCATCGTGATGGTCGCGTGGCTGATGGCCAGTGTTTTTGTTGTCTACGCGCCCGATTGGAGCGCTGTTTGGTGGCTGATTTTTACTTTAAGCATTGCCTGGCTGGTCGGTTGGTTGGCGGATATCGGTATCGGACTTTTTGTTCGTGAGCCGCGGCCCCAAGTTAACGAACCGCAAATTAAACAGTTATTTACGCCGTTTTCATATTGGAAATCATTTCCTTCGGACCACGCCATGACCGCATTTTTGATTTTTTTTCTGATGCTGGCTTTGGGTCTGCCCGGCGCCTGGGCGATGTTTATTTTGGCGTTTTGGGTGGCGTTCGGCCGTCTATATGCCGGCGTTCATTATCCGATTGATATTTTGGGCGGTCTAACCGTGGCCGCTGGCGTGGCGGTTTGGACGCGCTTGATATTATTCTTGTTATGAGAGCAATTATTTTAGCCGGTGGTCTAGGCACTCGCCTGCGACCGTTGACCGAAACAACCCCTAAGCCTCTTTTGCCGGTAAAAGGCCGGCCGATTATTGAGCACGCCATTTTGAATTTTAAAAAACACGGCGTCAACGATATTGTTTTATCTATCGGCTACATGGCGGAAAAAATTAAAGAATATTTTGGCCACGGAGAAAAATTCGGCGTGAATATTTCCTATTGTGTGGAAGACGCGCCGCTCGGTACCGGCGGAGCGTTGAAAAAAGCGTCCGCGGGAATTAACGAAACTTTTTTGGCCATTAACGGCGACAATTTGGCGGATTTTGATTGGACTACCGCTTTGGCTGTTCACAAAAAAAATAATGCCAAAATAACCTTGGCCTTGTTCCCGGTGGCAGATGTTACGCAGTATGGCATCGCCCGTTTACAAGATGGGAAGATTCTAGAATTTGTGGAAAAACCGTCGGTGGAGCGCGCGCCGTCAAATTTAAATAACGCCGGTGGGTATATTATTGAAGCTGACGCTTTATCCATTTTACCGGAAGGCGTGTCTTCCATTGAAAGAGACTGTTTTGAAAAATTGGCCGGTGAGGGCGTAGTGTCCGCGCATTTGCACACCTCGCAGTGGTATCCGACGGATACGCTGGAGAAATATCGCCACGCAGATGATAATTTTATTCCGCTATGACCTTTAACGGAAAAATTTGCTTAATTTCAGTTTTGATTTTATTGGCGGTGCCGGGGATAGGCTATGTTTATTATCGGCAAACTCATCCCAAATATATTCCGCCGAAAATTGAGCCACGCCAGGAAATAAACGTTACCATTATTCCCGGTTGGAATTTGCGCCAAGTGGCTGACGATTGGACTAAAAAAGGTATTATAAAAAATGCTGACGAATTGTTCGCGTTATTGGGCGAACCGGCCAAGAATTATAAAGCGATAGGCGCCAAAGCGCCGGTATTGGCGTTGGCGAGCGATACGGCTTGGGCTGAATTGTTTGGTGATAAACCGACGGGCGTATCTTACGAAGGATTTTTATTTCCCGATACTTATCGCGTTTACGCCGATGCTCAGCCGGAAGATGTTTTGAAAAAAATATTTACCAATTTAAATGAAAAAATTACGCCGGAGATGCGCGAGGCGATAAAAAATCAGAAAAAAAGTTTTTACGAAATTTTGACTATGGCTTCGGTGGTGGAAAAAGAAGCGCCGACGAAATCGGACATGGCCAAGGTGGCGGATATTTTTTGGCGGCGTTATGAGCGAAATTGGGCGTTACAATCCTGCGCCACGGTGAATTATATTACCGGTAAAAATGATCCGGGCGTGTCTAATGAAGACAAGGCGATTAATTCGCTGTTTAACACTTACAAATATCCCGGTTTACCGCTGGGCGCTATCAGCAATCCGGGATTAGAGGCGATTCGCGCCGTTATTTATCCGGAAAAAAATAATTTTTGGTACTTTATGAGCGATACCGACGGGGTGACGCATTACGCGACCACATTGGAAGAACACAACGCGAATGTGCATAAGTATTTAAAATAGTTTAATTTGTCCGGCGGCTTCGGAAATATATCTTTCGCAAGCGGTGTCGGACGACTCCTGCGGTCGTCCGCACCTCTCTCGCTCGCCGCGCAACCCCTGCGGGGTCCAAGCTTGCGCGGCTCCGCGACGTTGCTCAAGATAAATTTCCGAAGTCGCCGCAAATCACATGTTAACTTCCGACTTTGATTACAATCTACCCCAAGAATCAATCGCGCAACAGCCGATGGAACCGCGCGATCATTCCCAGATGATGGTGTTGCGCCGCGCCGAGCGGACGATTGAGCACTGTCATTTTTTTGATTTACCCAGTTTTTTGCAGCCCGGTGATTTGTTGGTTTGGAATAACACGAAAGTTTTTAAAGCGCGTTTACACGGAATAACCGAGTTGGACGAACCAATTGCCGGCGTGAAAAAGAAAAATTGCAGTGATGTTATTTTAAACGCCCCCAAAGTGGAGATTTTTTTACTTCGGCCGATGGAAAACAGGGGAGTGTGGAAAGTATTGGCTAAGCCCGGAAAAAAATTGCGTTTGGGCATGCGCCTTCAGTTTGCGGAAGATTTTTCCTGTGAGATTTTATTCAAAAATGAAGACGGCACTATTTTGGTGCAGTTTGGCGAGGATGATTTAGCGGTGCGCGCCAAGGCGAATAAGTACGGTGAGGTGCCGACGCCACCGTACATCAGTTCACAGTTCACAGTTCATGGTTCACCGTCGGAAAAAGAAACGCTCGAATTACGTTATCAGACGATTTACGCGAAATCAGAGGGTTCAGTGGCCGCGCCGACCGCCGGCTTTCATTTTACCAACGAGCTGGTCGAGCGTCTTAAAAAAATGCACGTGGAATTCGCTGAAGTAACTTTGCACGTTGGACTGGGTACTTTTCAACCGGTAAAAACAAAAAAAATTGAAGAACACGTGATGCACCCGGAGTGGGTCGAGCTGACTGATAAAAATGCCGATTTGATCAATCGCGCCAAAGCCGAGGGCCGGCGAGTGATCGCCGTGGGTACGACCACGACGCGCGTACTGGAAGGTCTTGCGGCCAAATGTCCAATTTCCAATGTCCAATTTCCAATTCTCCATCCTTATTCCGGAGATATTAATATCTTTATTTATCCGGGTTACAAATTTAAAATGGTTGACGCGTTGATTACCAATTTTCATTTGCCCAAATCCACCCTGCTGATGCTGGTTTCGGCCTTCACCGGCGACCGCGAATTTTTGTTGAATTGTTACGCCGAGGCCATTAAACAAAATTATCGTTTTTATTCTTTTGGCGACGCGATGTTACTGCTATAAAAAGAAAGAGCTCTCCTGGGCAGGAGAGTGGCGAGAAGGAACGGCGGGAAAAAGAACGGCGGGTCATTCGGCAGACGTAGCGGTCGTTTCACTGGTCGGCGTGGCCGAAGACCGAGAGACGTAGACGTAGGCAGCGAAGGCGATGGCCAGAAGGATGGCGCCGACGAGGTAGGCGATCCCTCTCTTGGAATCATTCGATCTGGTTCTAACCTCCACACTCAGGCCAGGTTGTTTTCTACCCATGATTGCCCTCATTTCATCCATTTCTTTGGCGTTATTTTTTTCTCTGTTGCTCATGGCTTCCCTCCTCTGTTAGGATAAAGTTAGCATAAATTAAAGGTTTTGTCAACCGCGTAAAGGCCCTTCGGGCTACGCGGCTATACGCAGTTATAAAAATAAAAACCCCCGACTTTACGTCGGGGGTTTTTATTTTTGGCTATTCAATTGTCAGCCCCATGTTCTTGGCGGTGCCTTCCACCATCCTCATCGCCCCTTCAATATCTTTGGCGTTCAGGTCTGGCATTTTCTTTTCGGCAATGGCGCGGATTTGCGCTTTGGTGATTTTGCCGACTTTTTCCTGTAGCGGTTTGGCCGAGCCCTTGGCCAGATTAAGCGCCTTCTTAATCATATCGGCCACCGGCGCTTCCTTCATAATGAAGCTGAAACTGCGGTCGTCATAGACAGTGATAATCACCGGCACGACGTCACCTTTTTTGTCTTGGGTTTTGTCGTTGAACTCTTTGCAGAAACCGGAGATATTCACGCCGTGCTGGCCGAGAGCCGGACCGACCGGCGGGGCCGGGTTGGCGGCTCCGCCAACGATTTGCAATTTGATTTGTGTCAGTACTTTTTTAGCCATAATCGTAATGAGTGAGCGAAATGGCTTTGCGTCAGCAAAGACATTTCCGAACGAATTAGATTATATCGTTTGCGAAGCAAATCGATATATGAAAATTAATAATTTAGTAATTACCAATCCCGCCGAGAAGCCCCGATAACGGGCGGCAGGTTTGGAAATTAAATCTTTTTAACTTGTAAAGCATCGAGTTCCACCGGTGTTTCCCGTCCGAACATGGTCACCATCACTTTAATTTTTCCGCGTTCGTGGTCAACAGCGCTGATTTTGCCTTCAAAGTTTTTGAACGGACCGTCAATGATGCGAACGACATCGTTTACTTCCACGTCAATCTTATGCTGTGGTTCGGCGGCAGAGACGCGTTTCATCAAAGTTTCCACTTCTTTGTTGTCAATCGGCGTCGGAGTGGTACCGGAGCCGACGAAACCGGTTACGTTCGGAGTGTTGCGCACTACGTACCAGGAATCATCAGTCACGACCATTTCCACCAATACGTAGCCGGGGAAGATTTTTTCTTCGATCGTAGTTCGCTTGCCGTTTTTGATTTTTATTTTTTTCTCTTTCGGCACCAAAATGTTAAAAATTTTATCGCGCATGTCGAAAGAGTCCACGCGCTGTTCCAGACTGCTTTTTACGTTCTCTTCGTAACCGCTGTAAGTATGCAAGACGTACCAGCGGCGCCCCAAGTTTAGTGTTTGCTTAGCCATAGTTTATTGGGTAAAAATGCTGGTAAAGCCCCAGTTGAAAATATAGTCTAAAACGGAAAAGAAAATGGCGAAGCCGACGGATAAACCGATTACCATCAAACTGTAGTTGATGGTCTGTTTTCTGGTCGGCCAAGAGACCTTTTTCATCTCGGCCCACGAGCTTCGGAAATAGTTGATAATTTTTTCCATAAATTTTTAGGACTTAAAAACGGCCTGTGGCCGGTATGGCGTTACTATACATTATATGCAGTTTTTTGTCAAGTGAGTTGCCATATAACCTCCGGCAAATATTGCCATCGCCGTTCACTCGCCCAGCGCGCTCGTTCACTACGCAGCTCGCGGGCTCTTTTTCGCTTTGGCGAAAAAACCATGCCCGCCCGCTTCGCTGATGTGCGCTGACAATAATTGCCGTCGGTTATAAACAAAACCCCGGTAGTGAGCCGGGGTTTTTACTTTAGATGTCCAGGTTCCGCACTGTTTTCGCGTAGGTCTGAATGAATTTTTTTCTCGGCTCCACCTCGTCGCCCATCAAAATTTCAAATGTTTCATTGGCCAGTTCGGCGTCATCGGCGGACACCAATTTCATAATGCGTTTCTCCGGGTTCATGGTGGTTTCCCAAAGTTGTTCCGGGTTCATTTCGCCGAGACCTTTGTAGCGTTGGATATTTACTTTTACTCCGCCGACTACCATCGCCTCCACGGCGCCCTCTTCGCCCTCAGCGGTTATGGCCTCGTCCGGCGCCTCTTCATTTTTTGCTTTCTTTTCCGCCTTGACCGGTTTGGCCGGGGATTTTTTCTCGCCCAATTCTTTTAGAATTTTTTCTTTTTCTTCCTCGTTATAGGCATAGTGGACTTCTTTGCCGACTTTGATGCCGAACAACGGCGGTAAAGCGATGTAGATTTTTTTCTGTTGGATTAGTTCCGGAAAATATCGGTAAAAGAAAGTCAGAAGCAGAGTGCGAATATGCGCGCCGTCCACATCGGCATCGGACATAATGATGATGCGGTGATAACGCAATTTAGAAATATCAAATTGCTCGCCGATGTTGGTGCCGATGGCGATGATTAAAGATTTTAATTCATTGTTGGTTAAAATTTTATCCAAACGCGCGCGTTCCACATTCAATACCTTGCCGCGCAAGGGGAGGATGGCTTGAAATTCACGGTTGCGTCCTTGTTTGGCGGAACCGCCGGCTGAATCGCCCTCGACTATATATAGTTCGGAATCTTCGGCTGAGCGCGAAGAGCAATCGGCCAGCTTGCCCGGCAAAGTAAAGCCTTCCAGCGCGCCTTTGCGCAAAATGGTATCGCGGGCGATTTTGGCCGCGTTGCGGGCTTTGGAAGCGAGGATACATTTGCCGACGATGCCTTCGGCGTCGCGCGGATGTTCTTCCAGAAAAATCAAAAAGCCGTCGCCAAAAACTGTTTCCACCGCCGTCTTAGCTTCGGTGTTGCCCAATTTGGATTTGGTCTGACCCTCAAATTGCGGTTCGCGGATTTTGATGGAGATAACCGCGTTCAGGCCTTCGCGCACATCTTCGCCGGTCAGATTTTGGTCCTTTTCTTTCAAAATGCCCTTGTTGCGCGCATAAGTATTCAAACTGCGGGTGAGGGCGGTGCGGAAGCCGGCCACGTGTGTGCCGCCGTCCGGATTGAAAATATTATTGGTAAAAGCGAACAGCGTTTCGGTGTATTCGTCGGAGTATTGCAAGGCCACTTCTACACCGACGCCCTCGTGCTCTTTTTCCACGTAAAAAATATTTTCATTTTTTACTTCTTTGTTTTGATTAAGATGGCGGACGTAAGAACAAATGCCGCCTTCAAAATAAAACTGATAAGTGGGATTGGGAAACTGCAAAGCGGTGGCATCCGACGCTCTTTCTTCCGCCGGTCTTTCATCTTTGATAATTATATGAATACCTTTTGACAGATAGGCGTATTGGCGCAGGTGGTCAACAATTGTTTTCCATTCAAAATCCAGCGTTTCAAAAATAGTATTGTCCGGCTGGAAGGTGATAACGGTGCCGGTTTTTTTGCTCGTGCCGATGGGAGCAACTTTTTTTACCGGATTGCCGATTTTATAATCCTGCACCCAAATTTTCCCATCGCGATACACCTCGGCGCGTAGATGAGTAGAAAGCGCGTTGACGACAGAGACGCCGACGCCGTGTAAACCGCCGGATATTTTGTAACCGCTGTCGCCGAATTTTCCGCCGGCATGCAATTTGGTCAAGACAACCTGCAAAGCCGAAACTTTCATTTGCGGATGAATATCCACCGGAATACCACGGCCGTTATCTTCAACCCGAATATAGTGATTGGGCAAAAGTGTGACTGTAGTTTGCGTGCAAAATCCGGCCATAGCTTCATCAATGGCATTGTCTACTACTTCCCAGATAAGGTGGTGCAGACCGGTCGGGCCGGTGGAGCCGATGTACATGCCGGGACGGCGACGAACGGCTTCCAGGCCTTCCAGCACGGTAATATTTTTGGCGCTGTATTCTCCCGCCTTCGCTCCTTCGGAGCTACGGCGCGACAAGCCCGGTTTTTCGGTTTTCGGTTTGGCCGAAGTTGGCGTCTTAACGGGCGGGGCCATTTTTGGCGCCTGAATTTTTACCGCCGGTTTGACGGTCGGTTTTGTTATTTTTTTGGCGGGCGCGGCCGTGACAGCCTGTTTTTTGGGCGCCGGAACAGCGGCACTTATTCTCCCGTGGTCGGCTTTTCTGATAGGCATAAAAAATTTATATAAGAAATATGGCTATATTTTATCATTAATTATCCTATCTGGCAAGGGATCGTTATAGTGTTAGCGTCGAATCAGGAGACAAATCGTGTTAGGATTAAGCGATGAACAAGGCGCTGAACAAAAGTTGCCAATAATATATTGCCGTGGTATCTTAAATGTCAGTTAGTATTTAGAAATTCACGATGATTAGTACTACGACAGGCGCTGAGGAGGGTACAAAAAAAAGAGAAAATGCAGTTAGCAAAGATGCCCAAAGATGGGACGCTATTTTTGATATTGGCACTAAATACAGAGATCTTAACGAGGTTTTTATTTTGCAACTCATAGAAGAATTTAAATCATTAACAGGTATTAAGCTTGCACATCTGGTAGACTTGGGATGCGGAACCGGCGATACATTGGCAAGATTTTGTAAACAAGATATCGGAGTGACAGGAATAGATTTTTCGGCCGTCGCATTGAAAAAAGCTAACTTGGCGCTATCATCCTGCGATAGTGATGTATTTCTCATTGAAGCCGACCTTGAAAATTTGGATAAAGTAAAGATAAAAACCACAGTAGGTACATTGTGGTTGTGTAAATTTGTCCTTGCTTTCATTAAAGATAAGGCAAAGTTTCTTAAAAATGTGAGGGATAAAATGAATAAAGGCGACGCATTTCTTTTAATGACCCCGGTACTACACGATGTTATCAATTACCAAAAAGAGGACAAGCCAAGCATCGCTATTCGCGTAGAAGAGGCGGACGCCTTGTTGTTAAAAATTTTCGGCAATAGACATATATTCAGCAATGAGTATCAAGGCGAACGCGGGCATACAGTTTCGTATCTTGTAAAGAAGTGAGGCGGCAAAAATAAATACAGACGAAGAAAGCTCCGTCTGTATAGGTATAATATGTGCGTTCATCGCCAACATTGCGGATCGGCTGCTTCCCACCGCCCGGTTGCCGAGTAGCTAACAGCCATACATCCCCTACAATAGGGAAATAAATTACATTTTCCACACTTCTCTAATTTTTCGACTTCACGGTATTGATTCAATCGATCGCTCAAGAAAATATCGTAAAGGCTTTGTTCCGGAACCTTTCCGACCGGACTTTTGAATCGTCTGCAGGCATATACGCTGCCGTCGGATAAAATAGTCAGGTGGGAAATTCCGACTCCGCAACCGTCGACGATGATTCCCCTTGTATCTTTAGGCTGGAATTCGCCTATCTCATAGAGGTAGAGATTCCAAAGGTGGTCCTTTAGCACGAAGGTTGTCCCCCTTCCCTCCAATCTCTTGAAGACCCCCCACATTCGTTCTAAGAAAGAACGGTATTCATTCGGAGTGGGGAGATTTGAAGTATCACCATCTACAAGACAAAATCTCGCGAATGAAAAGACGCGAGCCCCCATGTCCACGACTTTTTCTGCGAGCATCGGCATCTCGCGCATGTTCATTCTAGAAACGGTAGACATTATTGCCACATTGACTCCGTTTTGGTTTAATGTCCGACATGCATTTACCGTAGATTTATATGATTCCTGCTGGCGCATCAGGTCGTGGGTGCTCTCGAGCCCATCTAACGAGAGCTGAAATTTGGAAACACCTTTTGTCACTAATGTTTTGGCAATATCGTCGGTGATTCCGAACGGATTGCCCAACACATGCACTTTGACGCCTCGTTTCTTGAAGTGATCAAGAACCTCCCAAAAGTGAGAATGGCGAAGGGGGTTGCCGCCAGTTAACGAGACGCGAGGCAAGGCGCCGATCCTCTTACAGGACTCGACATAATCGTCAGCAATCGCGAAAAGCGTATTCGCGTCGATAAGGCGTTCTCCAGCAGCTTCTTCTGCAGCCAAGCTGGAATTGAACAAATAACAATGCTTGCATCTTTGTTCGCATTTTGTAGTAAGATGCCATTGAATCGAAAAGGTCGGCTTGCTCATTTTATTTCCACCTTTCTGCCTTCCTCTTTTTTAAAGAAGAGTGGGGTCGAATACCCCACTCTGGCAAAATAACGGCCTTATCAGTCCCATTCACTGCAACCCGTGCAAGTGCATGGATCTGCCTGGCAGTCGCTGGCATGAAAAGCCCTGCCACCTTCCTTTCTAGTGACGTCTTCTACCGTCCGAGGCGCGGATACGTCAATTTTGTCTCCCTCTTTGCGCCAGTAATTAAACTTCTGCAATGCTTCTCTGCCTTCCATCACACTTTCTCCTTTCTTGTCCAGAACTTTCCCGTTGTTTTTTCGAGCTGAAAATTCATAATGAATTTTCACTTTGCTCTTTTGATACATCCATTGGCACAAAAGGATGCTAAGGTGCTAAATTGAGGCACGATGTTTGGCACAAAGAACTATTAAAAGTTTATCATTACCTCCCCCGTTATGTCAAGGGAGACGAAATGTGGGCAATTTTTGACTTCAACTAACAAGATAAAGTGTGCTATACTATAATTAGTTAAGAATATTAGAGTAGTAACTATAACACTACAACAAATAAACACGCCAACACTTTTGTGTTTTCGTGTTGAAGTGTTTTTGTGTTTCATCGTTAATATGGTCAATTTTTATAACCAACAAAATAGAGATAATCACTCGGAAAGCGCCGGCCGGGCAGCGTCGTTGCCACAAAATGTTTCGGCAAAATCGGCCAAGGCCAACATAAATAAATATACCGACCCGACCGGCGAGTTTAGCGGCGAGGAATTCAAGTGGGGGATTTGGTTTGTCAAAAATAAATTATTGCTTTATCGTCTTTTGATTATTTCGTTAATTATTTTTTGTGCCGGCACCGTCGGTTTTTCTTTATGGCAGGGCGCTAATTTTTTGATTTATGATTTTACCGTTAAACCGCAACAGGATTTGCAACTGGCCCGCGCCACTAATTATGCCGCGCTCCAGCCGCAGTTTAGTCCGGCACCGTTGGAAATTTTAAATTCTTTTGTTTTACCCGGTGGAACGAATAAAGTTGACGCGGTGGCCGAGATGGCCAATCCGAACAGCCGTTTTGTCGTGCGTTTTGATTATTATTTTAATTTTGGCGGACAAAAAACCGAGACTCGCTCGGCTCTGGTTTTGCCGTTGGCCAGCAAACCGGTGGCGGTGTTGGGTCTGGACAATTCCGTTTATCAAGGCGGCGGCGAATTGGTGATAGAAAATATTAAGTGGAGCCGAGTGTCGGCGCATGAAGTCAGCGATACTTTATCGTGGCAGACCGAGCGTCTGAATTTTTTGGTGGAAAATTTCGTGTTTACGCCGGCTGGTGGATTAAATAATCCCAGCGCCAATACCATTACTTTTGACTTAAAAAATGACAGCCCTTTTGGTTTTAAAAATCCGCAGTTTTTGCTCGGCCTCTATCAAGGTGGTACCATGGTCGGCATTACGCAGTTTGACCTGACGGATTTCGCCTCGCAAGAAACGCGCTTGATGGATTTGCGCAATTTTGTTCCCGGCTTAATCGCGGATGAAATTAAACTCTTCCCGGTCATTGACCTGTACGACAAAACAGTGTATCTTCCCCCGAAGAAAGAGTGATTAAATTTCATGCCTATTTTTGACCGAACTTCTCGGCGTTCCATGGACTGGGCTTTATTCGTCACGGTAATTTTTTTGTCAGCCATTGGCTTCGCCGCCATCTACAGCGTGGACTTATCGCGTGGCGCCGAGTTGATTTATACCAAGAAACAATTGTTCGCTTTCGCTATCGGTTTAGTTCTGCTGGTCACGGCCGGTTTTACCCAGTATACTTTTTTTAAAAATTACGCCAAGTGGTGGTATTTTTTTTCTCTCATTTTGTTGGTGGCGGTTTTATTTTTAGGCCGAACCATCCGCGGTACCACCGGCTGGTTTCCGCTCGGCGGTTTTTCTTTTCAACCGGTGGAGTTCGCTAAAATCGGGTTGATTTTAATGCTGGCCTATATTATTTCTCGTTTTGGCCGGCGGTTTGATCAGCCGTTGTTTTTTTTCGGCACCGGCGCGGTCACTTTACTGCCCGTCGTCCTGGTGTTGTTCCAGCCGGATTTGGGCTCGGCGATTTTGTTGGCTGTGACTTGGTTCGCGCTGATGTTATTATCCGGCGCGCGCAAAACTCATCTTTTGATTTTAGTCGCCGGCGTGGTGGCCATCGGCGCGTTCAGTTGGTTTTTCCTGTTTCAAGATTATCAAAAAGAACGCTTGCTGACTTTCGTTGATCCTCAGCGCGACCCGCTCGGTTCCGGCTACAATATTATCCAATCAACTATCGCCGTCGGTTCCGGCGGGGCCTTCGGCCGAGGTTTGGGTTTTGGTTCGCAAAGCCAGCTGCGTTTTTTGCCGGAAACGCAAACTGACTTTATTTTTTCCGTGGTGGGAGAAGAATTGGGTTTGGCCGGAGTGATCGTTTTGTTGGGGTTGTATGTGCTGTTGTTGTATCGGCTGATAACATTGGCCGCCCGGACTGATGATGATTTTGTCGCTTTGTCCACGGCGGGCTTCGCCATCTTGTTTTTTATCCAATTTTTTATTAATATTGGAGCGAACGTCGGGCTTTTGCCGGTAACCGGCGTCACCCTGCCGTTCGTCAGTTATGGCGGTTCGTCGCTGATCATGAGTTTGCTGATGGTCGGTATCGCCGAAAGCATGGCCGGTAAACGGGTATAAATTATGAATGAGCGTTTAAAAATTTTACAGGAGAAAATAAAAGCGACCATCGGGCTGCTTAAGATTGACGACTTGAAAAATAAAATGGAGCAATTGTCCGGCCAGATGAACGCGCCGGATTTTTGGTCTAATCGGGAGGACGCGCAAACCATTTCGGCCGATTATGAAGAAATTAAAAAGGAAGTGGAGCGCTGGCAAGATATTAAAAAACGGGCGGATGATTTATTTGAGTTGGCTGAGACGGAGGACGAAGGGCTGGCGCCGGCCATCGCCAAACAAACCGAAGCGTTGGAGAAAGAATATGCCGACTACGAATTTTTAACTTTGCTCAACGGGCCTTATGACGCCAGTGGAGCGGTGGTGGCGATTCATGCCGGTTCGGGCGGGACTGAAGCGCAGGATTGGGCGGAGATGCTGACGCGGATGATTTTGCGTTTTAGCGAAAAAATGAACTGGCGCACGCGGGTGATTGACGAATCGCGTGGCGCCGAGGCCGGCTACAAATCCATTATGTTTGAAGTGAAAGGACGCTACGCTTTCGGTTATCTGAAATCCGAACACGGAGTGCATCGGCTGGTGCGCATCTCGCCGTTTGACGCGGAAAAAATGCGCCATACCTCTTTTGCGTTAGTGGAAGTTTTGCCGGAATTGCCGGATAAGTCGGCCATTGAGATTGACCCGAAAGATTTGCGCGTGGATACTTTTATGTCCGGCGGGCACGGCGGGCAGAGCGTCAATACCACTTATTCGGCCGTGCGCATTGTCCATATTCCCACCGGCATCAGCGTGTCGTGCCAAAACGAGCGCTCGCAACAGCAAAATAAAGAAACGGCGATGAAAGTTTTGCGAGCGAAATTATTTCGGTTGGAGGAAGAAAAACGCGCCCAGGAGCGTTCGGAATTACGCGGGGAATATAAGTCGGCCGAATGGGGTAATCAGATTCGTTCTTATGTTTTGCACCCCTATCATCTGGTGAAAGACCACCGCACCGATTATGAATCAACCGATCCGGAAGGCGTGTTGGAAGGAAAATTGTTGCCGTTGTCCGAGGCGTATTTGAAGTGGATAAAAACGTAAATTTATGCGGACGGCGCGCCCAGAAAATTTGTCGGAGATCGCCGAAGCGCTGAAACAGGGCGCGACCGTTGTTTTTCCCACGGAAACTTCTTACGGGCTCGGTGGCGACGCCACCGATCAAACGGCGGTGGATAAAATTTTTCAAATTAAAGACCGGCCGAAAGATCGGCCGGTTTTGATTGTCGTGCCGGATGTGGCTACGGCGAGAAAATATTTGGTTTGGAACGATGCGTTGGAGAATTTAGCGCGGACTTATTGGCCGGGCGCTTTGACCGTGGTGGGGCAATATCGCGGTGGCGATTTAGCGCCAGGCGTGGTGGCGCCGGATAACACCGTGGCCGTGCGCGTGACCGCCGACCCGTGGTTAAAAGAGCTGACACAAAAAAGCGGACGGCCGTTGGTGGCGACTTCGGCCAATCTTTCCGGCCAAAGCGAAATTTACGATGCGCGCCAAGTGGCGGTGGAATTTTCCGGCCGTGAATTTACGCCGGATTTGTTGGTTGATGCCGATGTTTTACCGGTCAGCCCACCCAGCACGATAGTCAGCGTTGTTGACGACAAAATTAAAATATTGCGCCAGGGCGCGATAAAAATAGACGCGGAAAAAGTAAAAAGAAGCGGGTCAGTTTTTTTCGGCGCGATTATTGTTGGCGCCGTGGCTATTTTATCCGCGATGGCTATTTTATATTTTTGGCGCGTGGCTCTGATTGATATTGAAAATAATACTTGGCTGACCGGCTATCAGCGAAAAAATCCTTTTTTCTCCGGCGAAAAAAATCCGCTGGTGCGCGTCAAGGGGCTTTATCTGACCGCTTACTCGGCCGGCAGTCCGGCAAAAATGGAAGAAATAATTAATTTGATAAAGAAAACCGAACTGAACGCAGTGGTGATTGATATTAAAGATTACAGCGGTTTGGTGTTGTTTGACAGCCATTTGCCGACTGTAGTCCAACTTAAACTTAAAGACGACCGGCTCGGCGATTTGCGCGCCTTGGTGGAAAAATTACACAAAAATCGTATTTATGTTATTGCTCGGCAGACGGTTTTCCAAGATCCGGTGCTGGCGGAAGCCAAACCGGAGTGGGCGATAAAAAATAAAAATGGGGGAGTGTGGCGCGACAACAAAGGGTTGTCCTGGGTGGACCCGACGCGTCGGGAAGTGTGGCAATATAATTTATCTATCGCGCGCGAAGCGCTTCGTTATGGTTTTGATGAAATCAATTTTGATTACGTCCGTTTTCCCTCGGACGGAGCGATGAGCCAGGTGGTTTACACAGTGGGTGATAAAAAGAAATATCAGGTGATGCGCGATTTCTATAATTTTATGAATCGCGGGCTGGCGGATTTGCCGGTTTGGCTGTCGCTGGATATGTTTGGTTTTGTGATGGAGAAAAGCGGAGAGGATGATATGAATATCGGCCAACGCTTGGCCGACGCGGTCGGTAATGCCGATTATATTTGCCCGATGATGTATCCGTCGCATTACCCGTCCGGGCATTTGGGGCTCGGTAATCCGGCGGAATATCCGGCCATAGTTATTGCCAATGGAATGAAAACGGGTTTACCGCAGTTTGCCGGCGCTCGCGCCAAAGTGCGGCCGTGGCTCCAGGCCTTTAATTTGGGCGCGGTCTATGACGCCGCTAAAATTCGCGCGCAAATTGAAGTGGTGGAACAATATTCCGACGCCGGGTGGTTGCTGTGGAACGCGAGTAATCGGTATACGGAAGCGGGGTTGAGATAGAATTTTCAATTCTCAATTTACAATTTTCAATCAATTTTCAATTAACCAATTTTAAAACGGCTTGTAACATTGAAAATTCTGTCATTCATTGGAAATTAAAAATTAAAAATTGAAAATTGCGTTTATGGTTAAACTCTTCAACCCTGATTATCTTCGCTCTCTCTGCTACAAATATGGCCTCCAACCCTCGAAAAAATATGGCCAGAATTTTTTAATTAATGAAGAGCCGGTAGCTAAAATAATTGAGGCAGCGGGAATTAAAAAAACCGACACTGTGGTGGAAATCGGGCCGGGTTTTGGCGTACTGACTTTTGCTTTGGCGGCCAAAGCAAAAAAAGTATTGGCGTTTGAAATTGAAAAAAAATTGGAAAATTATTGGCAAGAAAAAGCTCCGGAAAATGTGGAAATTATTTGGGGTAATGTTCTTAAGGCGAACTGTGAACTGCGAACTGCGAACTGCGAACTGCCGTATAAAGTCGTCGCTAATTTGCCGTATCAGATTACTTCGCCGGTTATTCGAACGTTTTTAGAAGCGGACAATCCGCCGGCCACCATGACTTTAATGGTGCAAAAAGAAGTGGCGGAAAGAATCTGCGCCGAGCCCGGAGATATGTCGGTGCTGGCAGTGAGCGTGCAATATTATGCTCAGCCGGAAATTATTGTGATTGTTCCGCGGGCAAATTTTTGGCCGGAGCCGAAAGTGGATTCGGCGGTGATTAAAATAGTTCGCAGTTCGCAGTTCGCAGTTCACAGTGCGCCGGAAAAGGAAAAATTCTTCAAGATGGTGAAAGCCGGATTTGCCAATCGCCGGAAATTGTTAATAAAAAACCTTCTGCCGGTCATCGGCAAACAAAATAGGGGAACGCTGGAGCGAGCCTTCACCGACCTCGGCCTACCAAAAACCGCCCGGGCGCAGGAGTTATCGGTAGAGGAGTGGAAGGCATTGGCGGAATTAATTTAGTTTCAAATTTTTAGGCCTCTTTTCATTGTTTGTTAAATCGGGCCCATCGGAAATTAAGATTGATTGGAAATTTAAAATTTTCGATTTGACCTCTTGTCAAGAGAAGGTGTATAATATTTGAGCTTGAATAAATTATATATTTGAAAAATATGCTCAACGGAGAAACAACAATCAATGAATTGATGGAGTTTTTACAGGACAACATGGTGACGAAAGAAGATGCAGAAGTTTTCGCCACAAAAGACGATTTAAAAGCGTTCGCCACAAAAGACGATTTAAAAGCGTTCGCCACAAAAGATGATTTTATCCGTCTTGAACAAAACATAGAACAAGTCCACTTATCCCTGTCCGGCCAGATCAGTATGATAGAAAGAGAACTGAAAGACATCAAAGAACGTCTGGCCCGCTTGGAAAAAAGAACGATAGAAGACGCAGATGCGGCCGCCGAGGATGTTTTGGAATTACGCCGTCGGGTAGAAGTTTTGGAAGAAAAATTTCGCCAACTTCAACCAGTATAAAAACAGTTTCAAAAATCAGCCTCTTCTCCTTCCCCGCCAAATTCCCCGGAGTTTGGCGGTTTTTTAATAAAAACCGCGCGACTTTTTTGGTCGCGCGGGCTAAGGGACGATGTTTATAAAATAGTTATATTAAATTTCTTTAATGCATCAGCGATAAGCGATAGGGGCATCCCTATAGAATTGTAATAATCTCCATTAATTTTTTTTAACAAAATACATCCCAGACGTTCATGATTATATGCGCCGGCGACATCCAAAACATTTTCTTTGTCTATATATGAAGTTAGTGCGTGTTTATCATTTTTTTTGAAGTGCATGTCTGTAATCATTGAAAGACACTCTCTTTTATTATTTGCTGTGTCATAAATATACAAGCCGGTAATAACTTGGTGTACACTTCCGTTTAGGAATAATAACATGCTCAGCGCCTCCGTTTTATTTTTTGGCTTCCCTAATATACTACCCTTATGTACTACAACAGTATCAAGTCCAATAATAATACTATTAGGATGTATATTTCTGATTGATTCAACCTTGCCCCTTGCTATTTCAACAACATATTTTTTTGGGTCAATAGTCGTTATATTTTTTTCATCAAATTTATGCTCAGTAGTTGCGAATGGTATACCGAGCAAAGAAAATAATCTCTTTTTTCTCTCTGATGACGACGCTAGTATAATAGCTTTCCTCATATATTTGTTAAACTTATTTTAATAAAATTTGCGGGCCTTCATTGTATAGTTTACACTCCTTTTCAGGGGATTAACAAGCCAACATAAGCAAAGCTTGAAATTGCGGTGCCGATCGGTTATGAGGCGCGGTTGGATGCTGGGGAAAAGATGATATTGGTGAGTTCGCCTTGTTAAAAATTTTCTCCCCCCGTTATCCACTCCCCGCTATTTGGCGGTTTTTTGTTTTGTGATATAATAATGTAGAACTTAATGGACTATGGAAGAACCACAAAACCGTTTTACCAAAGAGCAAAAAATCGGCTTAGTTTTGTTATCCGCGTTTGTGGTGCTGGCTATTTCTTTCGGTGTCCTGCAGATGCGCAACACCATGTATCGGCCGTTTGCTTTGAATAATTCCATCCCCGCATTTTTGGGCGACCAAGTGAACACGCCTGACGCTTTGCGTTATCGCGATACCGACCTGGATGGGCTGAATGACTTTGACGAATTATATGTCTATGGCACCAGTCCGTATTTAGCCGATACCGACTCCGACGGCTTAACCGACAAACAAGAAACAGAAAAAGGCACCAATCCGAATTGCGCCGAAGGTCGGACTTGTTCCGGCACCGGTATTTCACCGGATGCGGTGCCGGCCAAACAGGACAACGCCGCGCTCTATGATATGGAATCACCCGGTTCATTGGAGGAATTTCTTCAAGATCCGACGCGCCTGCGCGAAATTTTAGTCGCCAGCGGTATGAGCATGGAAACATTGAACCAAATATCTGATGAAGATTTACAAAAGTGGGCGGCGGAAATATTCGCTTCCTCGACTTTGATGAATGCTGACAGCGAAGGCATCAGCGTCACGGCCACGGCGAAATTTGTGGACCAGGTTATTTCTAATAAGGAATGACGGCGTATTTATGTCTCATTTCCAAAAAATTAAAATAAAATTTTTCCTCGGGTTGTTTATTTTTGCCACCGTTTTGTCTTCGGTGGTTTTTGGCGTTCAACAGGCGCGCGCGCAGGCAGTGAATGTAGTCGCTGACGCTCCATTCACCGCCTGGGACATGCGTACTCTGCTAAAAGAACAGCAGAAAGAAACCATGGATGAAATGGAAAAAAATAAAAATTTCATGGTGATGAACGCGGTCATCAACGCCATGGGCTATTTTGCGAACAAAATTTCTTACGATATGGCCGTCTGGCTGGCTTCGGGCAATTTAGGCCAGGGGCCGTTTGCTCACACCGGCGGCTTTTCCAGTTATTTGGCGCAAGTGGCCGGCGACTCGCTCGGCGAAGCCCTCGGTTCTCTGAGACTATCGCTTGGTCTTAACATCTGCGACCTGCCCGACCTCCGTCTTGATCTGGCTCTGCAAATCGGGCTCCACTTTGCTTATGAACCGCCTACGCCAAAATGTACCTGGCAACAACTTAGAGAAGCGTATAATCCGGAAAATATTCGCAGTAAATACGCCAGCCGCGAAGGTTTGTCCAATCGCTTAAGCGCCAACGTGGCGGTCAAAGATTCGGATTTCGGTATTTGGTATGGCGCCAAAGCCTCCATTGATTCGCACGCCGCCGAGCAGCGGGACAGCGCCCAACTTGATCGACAGGAGGGTTCCGGTTTCAAGGCGATGACTAATTTGATTTCCGGCAACATCACCACTCCGGCCGATGCCATGAAAGAACAATTCAAAGGTCAAACCTTGGAATCGCAACAGCAGAAACGTGAAGCGGCCAACAGCGCCCAAGTTTGGGGCGCGTTCGGCGCCGGTGCCACCCAAGTGGCCTATCAAGCGGCCAGCACCTTTATCAATACTTTGCTCGGCACCATGCTGAAAAATTTTATGGAAAAAGGCATGTTGCCCGGCGGTTACAAGGTATGCAATCCCGGCTTGCGCATTACCGGCATTAACCTTGATGATTGTGTTCGTGAAGACAGCGGTACTTTAGCTGAAAGTTTTTATTCTGCCGGTGGCGCGGGCGATAACCGTCGCGCGGCACAAGAGATGTTCGCTGAATTATTGACCCCGCAGATGAAAACTTTGGATAATTATAATCTGATCGCCACCATGGCGTTATGCGACGAAAGCAACCGGTCTCCCGATACCTGCGTAGTGGATCAGTCATTTTTGCAAATTTTACAAGCGGCCGATAGTGGTGAAATGCTGTCGGTCAAGCAAGCGATGGAAAAGGGCTGGTTACACGGCGACTGGTTGCTGGTTTCACCGGAAAATTTAGAACAAAATGATAAATGGAATTGCGCCACCGAAGCCTACTGCGTCCGCAATCTAAAGTTTTTACGCATGGCTCGTATTTTGCCAGTTGGTTTTGAAATTGCTGCCAGCAAAATAGGCAAGGACGCCAAAATAACTCTTAAGCAAGTAGTGGACGGATTTTTTGATAAGAAGAGCCCTTTCTATCATCTAATTAATCCAAGTTGGGTCATTAAATTACCAAAATTACGCTGCAAGGCCTATGTTTATGGTACCGTGGCGCAGAACGGGGCTCGTGTTCAAGAGTGCGCCGATATCCAGCATTGTGTTGGTTATAATAAAGACGGCTCTTGCCAAACTTGGGGTTATTGCATGAAAGAGCGTCCAATTTGGAAAATTAACGCCGATTATTGCGACGCGGAATTTGCCACTTGCCGTTCCTTTACCAATGGTGACGGGGACAATGCTTCTTATCTTACTCGCACCCTAGATACTATTTCATGCAACGCGGAAAATGATGGTTGCCGGCGTTTTTCCAACGCTAAGTTTTTTCTTTCCGCCACCAATTCTCTCTGGCTTCCGCCCTTTGCCTTGTCCGCGCCGACCGTGGGCACTGGTGGTTTATTTGTAAATACCAGTTTAAATTTAAATAATAAAGCCGCTACTTGCGACGCGAAAGACGACGGCTGTTCAGCCTTCAAACTCGCTTCTGACCCGGCCATTTCTATTTATCTTAAAAAAGCTCCGGATGATTTGCTCTGTTATGATGCCGACCCGCAAAGCTCTTCCAACCAACTTCTTGATGTGTCAAATCGTTTAAGCAACGGTATTCAATGGCCGAAAAATGTCACCGATCTCGGCCTGCTCCGTCCGCAAAATTCCACTGAGTGTAAAAAATACGCCCAGGTCTGTTTGCCGGAAGAAGAAAAATGTAATTTTTATAATTCGCTTTTGACCGGTGATACCATTCCGGGGAAATTCAAACCGGCGCAATTAACCGACGGCCAAATCGTTTGGAACGACCAGTGTTCGGCCAAGTGCAATGGCTACGCCACTTACCGTGAGATGCCGAGTAATTATTCTAACGGCCAATCCCTGTCTTACATTATTCCTTCGTCGGGCCAGACCTGCGCTCCGGTTGACGCCGGCTGTACTGGCTTTTCCAATTTGAACGCCACCCAGGGCGGTTTGGAACAAAATGAATATTTTTCTTACCTGCGTCTTTGTATTTTGCCGGACCAAAATAAGCAAAAGAATTTTTACGTTTATGAAAGTTCGGAAAAATCTGGTTATCAGTTGAAAACTTATACTTTGGAAAAAAATTCTCTCGGCGGGCCGAAACAAATTTATCGAGACGCTGAGGAAATGGTCAAATATACCACGGCCGGCAATGCTTATTGCAGTCAACAGAGCTACCTCGCTAAAACAGCCGAACCGGATTGCCACCAATTTAACGATGACGCTGGCGTGAGCTATTATGCCATGTTATCCAAGACCGTGCTGGTTTCCGACCAATGCACGCCCTATCGCTTGAATAACACCGAGTTGACGCAATACAATGCCGAACTCCGCTGTCCTTACGATTTTTCTAATGATGCTAGCCAACAAAATAAAACCGGCAATGCCGTAGAATTAAAAGAAGGCGCTTGTTATTACATGGGCTTTACCGGCAACACTAATGGCGCCGGCGACAGCAAAACTTGTTCCAAAGACGTTGATTCCTGCCGCGCCTACAAAGGCAACGCCGGTAATAATATTCGCACAATTGTTAATGAAAATTTTGAAACAGCCAATACCACCGGCGGCTGGACGGGTTGGGATGTCAACAATAACAACAAAAATAGCGTCATCGTGGCCCAATCAACCGAGTCCACCCAGCTTAGCGGTCATTCGCTTAGGGTGACACTGTCATATTCCGGCGTGGTAACCAATCGCGGCATCCAATTAACCGTGCCTTTGACCAAAGACAAAAGTTATGTCATTTCTTTTTGGGCCAAAGGTAATGTTAAAATTGATGAGGTGTATTTGAGCGGCAGTAGCGACCTCACTCTGGCCGATAACATCCAAACCGGCGATGTTTGGCGCTATTACACTTACGGTCCGGTGGAATTTACCGGCGAAACCGCGGCTCAAGGCATTTTAGGTTTTGAATTCTCTCCGCCGTCTTCCGCCAGCCAAGGCACCCGCTCGTTATTTCTGGACAACATCAAGTTGTCAGAAGTTACCGATTATATTTATCTGGTTAAAAATACTTTGTCCGTTGACCCGATTTGCGACAGCAATTTAAATGATAATTTACCGGGTGAAGCACTGGGTTGTACCGCCTACAAAGATCCGGCGAAAAATACTTTTTATCTGACTAATTTCAGTTATCTTTGCCGCGAAGAAGCCGTCGGTTGTACTGCCGTTTTAGATACCTTTAATACGCCAGATGATCCGCTCGCCCGCGCCTACAACGTTTGGTTGGCCGGTGTTGGCGGTACCAAAGCGGAAGTGGTAGTCGGTGGAACCGCCTTCTCTTGCCAGATTCCTTCGGGCAGCAACGGCTGTTATACCAATATCGCGGGGAAAACCGCCAAAGAGATTTTTGCTTCAGCTGATGCCATCGCCGGCAAAATCGCTTTTACCAGCTCCTCCATCTATATCCCGCCGGACACCGCGGCCACGGCGCCGATTTATTTGGTGGCCAATAAAGACGCCACCTGTAAAGCGGAAAATATGGGTTGTCAGGTGATGGGTAGAAGCACGCTTACTCCGGTATCGGCCGTCAGCGAACTGCAAGGCAACTCCGCTACTTTTGAGGATATTGCCGTGAAAAATGACCCGGCGCTCTATGATTCGATGCTCTGCACTTATGAAGGGGTTGGCTGTCGTAGCTGGGAATCCGGTGATAGTAATTATTATTTTAAGGATCCGAAATTAAATGGCAACAAGATTTGCTCTTACCACTCAGAGCCGGTGGAAATGAGTTTGCCGGTGGTTGATCCGGGAAATCCACCCGCCCTTCTCCCACATTGGGATGTCGTCACAGTAACTACCACCGGTTGGCTATGGAAAGATGTCGGTATGTGCGGGAATATTCCCGGGCTGCTCTGCTCTTCGGATAACGACTGCCCCAAGCCGGGTATTTGCCAACTAAAAAATCAAATACCTTGTTATCCGCTCACCCGCGATTCTAGCGGCGGGTTTGCCCTGTGGTCATTTGGCAATACTAATTATTACGAAGGTTTTGTCGGTGAGTGCCCGCAGGAACAGAGCGGCTGTTCCGAGTTTGTTGACCATTCTTCGGTAGCGGACAATAAATTGACTAAAAAATGTAAATTTTCCGGAAAGATGTGCTACAAAGACAGCGATTGTAATGAAGCGGAAAATGATATTTGTCAGGAAAATATTGGCAGCGCCTATTATTTAATTGAAAACAATAAACTTAAAGAAGCGGAGAATAAATGTAACGGCTTAGTCAGCGAAGCCGAGGGCTGTGTGTTATTGGACAAGACCGCGCAACCGAATAAATATTGGCATACCACATCCACTTATGCCGATTCCATTAAGAAAAATGATAAGATGGTAGCGCCGCAGGATAAGGGCGCGCAAAATGATGCCAATACCATACTAAAAGTGACGCATGACCGCGAATGCGCCGAATGGGCTTATTGCGATTTTGCCAATATTTTCACCGATCAAGTTACCGGTGAAGTTACTTCCAAATGTTACAGCTTGGGCGTGTGCCAAAAAGCGAGCGGGGCGCTTGGTGCTTCTCAAGCTCAGCAATGCGCCAATCCGCTCGGTACGTGGGAAGGGAAAGGTCAATTATTCACCTCTGATTATTATACCGGTCGGGAAGTAGAGTGGGGTTCTCTGGACTATTCCGGCTATACCGTGCCTTTCCGTTATCAGACGCCAGATTTAAAAGTCCGCACCATCATGGGTGTAAATCGGTTGGTTTATGTTGAGACCTCAGATATGCGATCGGCGGTTAAAACCGAATGTCCTCTTGAGAGCGGGGGTGGTTTTTCCTTCGATAAGGAATTGGATAAAGCTTGCGGTGTTAATGGCACCGGGCGATGTTTGGCCGGAGAATGCCTATATCATATCAGTGGGTCTTTCTCTGAAACGCCGATGACTTCCCCGCGTCTTTCCTGCCGCGGTTTCCCTGAAGCCACTAGTCCGTATCCCCAGTCAGTGTTAAATTCTGGCATAATGCTTGATTTCGGCGGAGGCGGGAGCCAAAGTTTTAAAGAAGGATTTGAGGGGGTAAACTTGTGCTATGACACTACTGGTAAATTAACCAATTCTTGCGACTGTAGTTACAGTAAATTGGAAACGAATAGCGGTAATACTTACGCGCCAACCGGCGGGGTTAGCCGAGCGGTTTGCGTGGGCGGTTCCAAACCGGGCGCTTCGTGCACCTATAGTCAGGAATTTTCTGAAGGGGTCACTTCATTATTAGATAAAGGATGCGATAAAGAAAGTGGCGGTGTTTGTTCGTTGGTAAAAACTGTCGGGATTATGTCGGGCTGGTCCGGCTATTGTATGGGTTATGACGAACGACAACATATCAACGGCGCTCTTGACGCGCATCGATGTTTGACTTGGTGGCCGTTGGAATTACCCCCGGGCTCGTCCAATGTTTGGTCATTCGACCCCCGAGCCAGCTATGAACCGGGGATAAAAAAAGATAAGTATGTTTGCACGGAGAATTTGCCGGCGCTAACCTATTCAGCCGGCGGTAACTCAGGATTTATTTTTGGGGACAGCGAAGCCCTTCCCGATATTTTGGGCGAACACAAGGAGTTTATAAGCGGTTATTATACCGGTTCTAATAGTGATATTTTCATACCCTCTTTTGAGGATACTATTTTAAAGAGCACTAACAACTCCCGTGCTTCTTCCGTGCGCTCTAATCCAGGCACCACTTTACGAGACGGGCCTTTTGTTAATGTTACTATTCCGGAAAACAGCCTGGCTTTTGGCTGTGGTTTGATGGGGTTGGAAAGCAAGAGCAAATTAAAGGCCACGTTTTGTCCGTTAAAGAACGACCAAACCGACAGCACGGGTAGCAATGATAAAACCGCTGTCCATACTTGGGGAGAAGTGAGAGACCCGGAAAGCGTGCTTTTACAAGATATAGCCCAAATAGATGTGATTTTAGACGGCGCCGGTAATATCCCCAGCCGAGGTTATGTTTCTTTTTATAATAAAATTGTCATTGACTCTGTGGACGGGCTCCCTCCCAGCGCGCCTCCTTATGACGGGGGCGAATACGGGGCATTTGATGTAGTGGCCAACTTAAATGAGAATAAAGGCACGCCATTTGATAGCCGTGAGGCAGATCCGCCTCATCAGGACGGAGAGTATTATTATTGGGATTGGTGGGCGACCGCCAATGACGTAGATGTGTCAGCCGGCTCTTTCTTCCAAGATGAAAATTTTATCACACAAATTTATAACACCACTTACGAAAGCTTTGTTGGCGGAGGAAGCAACTATGGCATTGCCGGCGCGGAAATGACCGGCGCCAATTTAACCGCCATTCGTATCGTCTGGAAAAAAGATTCTTCCTCCGGCAACTGGTATTTCAAGGGTATAATGGTAATCGCTGAAGACAGTACGAGCGATGAAAGCTCTTCGATGGGAGATTTTTATATCATCCATTTTACTCCCGGTCAATGCCGTAATTTAGCGCAAGTGCAAGACGAGGGCGCGGACGGTAATTCTCTCAAATTTAATACCAAGCCGTATACCGGTCGTTTGCAAACGGCGGTAAATTTAGAAGAGGCGATACATAAAAATGGTGCGCCTACTAAAGAGGGAAGCAATGTGATAACCAGTAGAGATTTTGTCCGGCGAAGTGATTTTGCCCAAGTTGGTTTCGGCCGAGCGATTGATGACGGGGCGGGAGCTCCGTTGGGGCTTAATGCGCTTTTTACCAATCCTTTTTCTTGGCCGGTTTCCAATGATGATGGAGAGCCTTATGGAAATTATGGCGTTCGTCCCACCCTCACCTATAAAAATCCCAGTTATCAAGGCGGCGTGCCCCTGTATTCCGGAGCGTATATGTCTAATAGCGGCAAGATGTCCAGTTATTACCTCGCTAAACGTGTCACCCAGGGTGGCTGGCCTAACGCCAGTGGGGGCACTACTGCCAAATGTAATGTTGCCGATATCTTGGCCGATAAAGGCAATTACGGGGGGGCGGAAGATTATGGCGGAGATGTCACGGAAGAAGCGAGATATTATTATTGCGCCATGTTGAGCATGATGTATGCTAAAGTGTACGGAAATTATGAATATAACGCGAGTAAAGAAGGGTATGCTTCTTTGGTCGCTGATTCGGTCGTAGATATTTCTCATCCTACCATCGCCGCGGCTGTCGGCGCTAATATTTATCCGCCACGCGTGGCCGCGCCCGTAGAAGGGAGCGAAAAAAACGAATTCATACTAAATGCCATAGCGGTGAGAGGTAAAACAGGGGCTAACGTCTATGTCCCGAGTGGCGAGTCTGTTAATATAAATTTTTACGCCTGGGCCTTCCCCAACCAAATGCCCCTCCGTCGCATTGTGATTAGTAAAGACCCGCTAGTGACCGATAAAATTTTTACTATTGAAGGCGACTCGTTGGGTAATAAAAAACCGATGTGTGGCAGCAGCTTATGCGTGGATGGTTCGGGCAATTATGATTATGCCAAACTTTCCTCCTGCACGGAAACGAAAAATTGTAACGGTTTTGGTTCCGGTTGGAAATGCGGCGCCTCCAGAAGTGATTATTTGATTTTTGGTTCCACCGAAGAAACCGGTTGTCATGCCGAACCGGTCGAATTCATGATAGATTTTACTTGTGATGTAAATACCGAAACTCAATATCCCGGTGTCGTCTACAAATGGAATGATCTTGATCCGATAGATCAGCAAACCGTCCTGGCTACTTGGGGGCAAAAAGATTATGTTTGTATTTATAAACCCCGCGTCCAGGTGATGGACAACTGGGGATGGTGTACGGGGAGTTGTTATGCCAACACCGGCGCGGTGAAGGGGAGCGGGTGCTGGAATGGGTTTGGCCAATCAGAAGGCGGAGATCAGTGTTTAACGACTAAATCAAATCCCTGGATAAGTTACGGCGGGAAAATAATTGTCGTGCCGACGGAATAAAAATCGTGTTAACAATTAAGAAACAAAAAATCTCCCATTTGGGAGATTTTTTGGTCAAACCAGAAATTATTTTTTAATCATTTCTTGTTTGAATTGGCCCGGAAAGAACGAACGGGTGGGCCAAGTGGGGAGGGGCAGGGCTATGGATTGTAGCGATGGTAGGGAAGGTGTTCTCCGTCGAGGATGAGCACCATTTTGTCGCCTTCCATGGTGACGCAGCTGACACCCAAACACAGAGGAGGGGTGTCTCCGACAAACGTATCATCCGGACCGGTGCTGTTGAGACCGCATCCACCAGTGGCATCCGGGTGATCGCTGAAGGCGGTGTGGCACTCGTTGCTGTAATCGGCGTCGTTGACGAAAGTAACAACGACAAGGCAAATGACGATATTGGCTGCGTCAGCCTGCCAACTGCCGTTGATGATCTCGCCCCACGCCTCGCACCTGGCCTGCGCCTCGGGGTCCAGCGGGTCGCCCGTGTCCGTATCACCGGTCCCGGTGTCGGTGTCCCCATCGGAGTCACCGTCGCTGTCGCCGTCCGAGTCGCCGTCGGCATCGCCGGAGGCGGTGTCGTCGGTGTCCGTGTCGTCGTCGCCGGTGTCACAGGCGGTGAACGAGA
>JAQTYG010000023.1 GCA_028688375.1 Patescibacteria group bacterium
CAATAGTGATTTGTACTTGGAGGTGCGTATTGGCGCGGAAACGCTTACTCCGCGCAAAAGAGTGGCCGCTACGCCTTATGCTTTTAACGCGAAATATCTGGACGGCACGGTGGCTTCCACCAATACCTCCACTATCGCCTACGTGCCGGTTTCCGATGCCAGCGGTAATTTTAATTTTAACGCGGTTACTTCCACCGGTATTTATAATTCCGGTTTATTAAACGTGGTCGGTAATTCGTCTTTTGGAAATATCACTTCCGGCACATGGAATGGGTCGGTGATTGCCATCGCTCGCGGCGGTACCGGCACTACTACCGCGCCTACGGTAGGCCAGTTGTTGATAGGAAATGCCGCCGGTAATTATGATTTGGTTTCCACTTCGTCGCTTGGTTTTTTAGATACTGACACAACTACTTCACCGGCCGGCTCCACTGGAGAAATACAGTTTAATAATAGCGGGGTGTTTGGCGCGACCAGCGCGCTCTATTGGGATAATTCCAATTATCGGCTTGGTATCGGCACCACCACTCCTCAAGAAAAATTAGATGTGGTGGGAAAGATAGCAGTAAACGGCGTATCTCTTATATATTTGCCGGACCAAACTAATTTTTCCGGCACTATGTATGTCGGAGATGGCACCGGCGGCGCCAACTTGGCACCGGCGTATGTGGATCCTCCGGGTGCGTGGACTTATCCGAAAAATGATGTTTATGTGGGTAAACGGGCGGGTTTCGCTACCATTTCCGGCGGCGGCAATACTGCCGTTGGTTCATATACTCTGACCGACAACACCACTGGCGCACTTAATACTGCCCTTGGTGCCTTTGCTATGTCCAGCAATACCGTCGGTTTAATTAATACTGCCGTAGGAGGAAGTTCCCTTTATGGAAATACTACCGGCTTTGGTAATACGGCTGTTGGAGTATACGCGGGTGCGGACCCGTTTGCCTCGATGGGCTTAACCGATTACCTTTCGGTTATTGACAACGACATGGTCTTTCTAGGCGCGCTTGCCGGCAGAAGCAACGCCGTACCCAGTACCACCATGCTGACTAACGGTATCGCCATCGGCTATGGCACCAAAGTTTCGGATAGCAACACTGTCGTCCTCGGCAATGATTTTATCGTCACTACATTATTAAAAGGTAACGTCGGCCTCGGTACCGCTGCTCCATCATACAAACTCACCGTCGCCGGCGATGTGTCCGTCACTGGCACTTTGCGCGTGGGAAATTCGGCTGATGCCGGCACAGCCGGATATATTTTAAGTTCAAACGGTTCATCGCTGGCTCCTTCTTGGATTGCCACTTCCACGCTCGGTCTGTCAGGTTCCGACATCGGCGGCTTTACCGCCGGTTCGGTTGTTTTCGCTTCCACTTCCGGCAAACTGACGCAGGATAATTCCAACTTATTCTGGGATGATGCGAATAATCGACTGGGCATCGGCACCACCACCCCGGAATTCAAACTCACCTTGGATAACGATGGCGGCATTATCGCCCGCGGCACCTTTGGCTCGGGCGCTACCTTATCCACAACCGGCGAAGGCTCCCGTTTGATTTGGTACCCCAGAAAAGCGGCGTTTAGAGCCGGCTATGTTGAAGCGGACGAATGGGACGATGCGAATATTGGAAGTTATTCAGTGGCCATGGGCATAGACACAATCGCTAATGCCTCCGGAGCAGTAGCTATCGGTGATGGTTCCATGGCCTATGGCGCGCAAGCGGTGGCTTTGGGCAACGGAAATATTGCCGGCGGAGTTGATTCAATGGCGCTGGGCGGGTCTAACAACGTAGCCAGCGGCACGGCCTCCTACGCTTTAGGGTCTTTTATGACGGTAACAGGCAATTACTCTTTCGGCGTCAATGTCTCCACTACTGCCGCCACCTTATCCCAAGCCAACACCATCGCTTTGATGGGCGGCAATGTGGGTATCGGCACCACCACCCCGGAATTCAAACTCACCTTGGATAATGACGGTGGCATCCTCGCCCGTGGCACCTTAGATTCCGGCGCTATTTTAACCGCCACCGGCGAAGGCTCTCGTTTAATCTGGTACCCCAGAAAAGCGGCTTTTAGGGCGGGCTGGGTTGAGGGGGGATACGGAGGCACGGAATGGGACGACGTGAATATCGGGAAATATTCGGTGGCCATGGGTGGTACCCCGATAGCCAGCGGCGAGTCGTCATTAGCCATGGGAGGATCCAATCCAATCGCCAGCGGTCAAGAATCAATCGCCATCGGTTCAGGTACAAGGGCTTACGGGGAACTCTCCATGGCATTAGGCAGTGAAAACACCGCCTCCGGCACCCGTTCTTCCGCCATCGGCCAATACAATACCGCCAGTGGCAGTTACTCCTTCGCCTTAGGCAGTTGGATGAATGTTAATGGTAATTATTCCGTAGGTATCAACGCTTCTTCCACCCCCGCCACCTTAAACCAAGCCAACACCATCGCTTTGATGGGCGGCAATGTCGGTGTTGGCACCACCTCCCCACGCTCTAAAGTGGATGTTGATGGGACTGTTACTGTTTTGTCTTCAAATAATTCCGGTGGCGCCGTTATTACTTCTACCGCCGTTGGTAATTCTCCTTGGAATATCGCCATTTCCGGTCGTTACATTTTTACATCTGATGACAGCAGCAATCTCATGTCTATCATGGATGTTTCCAATCCGGCCGTGCCGGTGCGAATCGCCACTACGTCCGTAAACGATTCACGCGAAGTCTTCATTTCCGGTCATTATGCTTATCTAACAAGTAATAATGGGCCGGAGTTTGTTGTCGTGGATATTTCCAATCCGGCCGTGCCGGTGCAGATTGCTAGTCTAGACCTGCCTTACTCAACTTATGGCGTCTATGTGGCCGGTCACTATGCCTATCTGACAGAAACCAACAATAAAAGCATGGCTATTATTAATGTCGCGAATCCGGCAGCTCCTGTTTTGACGGGCAGAACAGTATTGAGCAGTGGCGGCACTCCCAATCGTCTTTTTGTTTCCGGCCGGTATGCCTATGTGCTGGAAGATAGCAGTTATGTCGCCATAGTAGACGTCGCCAGCTCTTCCGCGCCTTTGCAAGTTGCCACTTCTACCGTGGGGTCTACTCCTCGAGGCATCTATGTTTCCGGTCGCTATGCTTATGTGACAAATTATGGCAGCAACAGTCTTTCTGTCGTGGATATTTCCAATCCTTTAGCCGCGACGCAGGTCGCTACCACTGGTGTGGGCACGGGCCCTTATGGCGTCTATGTCTCTGGCCGGTACGCCTATGTGGCAAATTATTCCAGCGATAACATCTCTATTGTAGATATTTCCAATCCTTTAGCTCCCGCGTCCGTTGCCACCATAAGCACTGGCGCCTCTTCCGGCCCTGTTGATATCAAGGTTTCCGGTCGCTATGCTTATGTGGCGAATATGGGGGGGAATTCGGTATCGGTAGTGGACGTGGGTGGAGTGGAAACCGGTGGTTTGATGGCCGCCTCGGCGGAATTTGGCAATATCCAATCAAGAAATGACATTTTCGCCGGTGGCAATATTACGGCGCGTAATTCTCTGTTTGTCGGCGAAGGGGGCGTTTTTAGCACCGGCCCTTTAACTGTCGTAGGTACCAGCACAATATCATATTTTGGCGGATTTATGGGTGTTGGCACCAGCACCCCTCCGGTGGCGTTCACGGTACAAGGCAATATGATTGCGTACGGCGCCAAAGGGTCCAACGCGAATGACTATGTTTGTATTGACACCAACGGCCAAATTTCCAGCAAAGCCACGGCCTGTACCGGCTCCTCTGCCCGGAGATTAAAAACCGATATCAAAGATGTGGACATCGCTAGTAACGCCATCCTTTCTTTACAACCGAGAATCTATACTCGTTTAAGCAACGGCCTGGAAGAAGTCGGCTTGATTGCCGAGGAAGTCGCCTCATCGGTTCCGCGTATGGCGGCCTATGATGCGAACGGCGAACTATATGGTGTGGAATATAGCCAGCTACCGATCTATTTGTTAAAAGTGGCGAAAGAACAACAAATAAAATTAGAAGAATTGCAGGGCGCGCTTAATGTGCGGAATGAAAGTGGCGGTTTGACGTATGTTGACGGCCAAGACTTAAACAACCAACCCCTGTTAAACGTCAAATCCATCGCCGGCTCTAACGACGGCTGGGCGATCAATGAGCAGGGCGAGTTTATTACTCGAGTTGATACTTCCGATGGCAAAAAAGATATGTATGCCATGCGTTCGCCCGAATCGGAATACATTTTCTCCTCTTCCAGCCAAATGATAAACGGTGAAGCGGACATCGCTTTTGATATTCCGACACAAGAGATCATCGATCCGAGCGTGCCGATTAAAGTAAATATTACTTTGACTTCCGGCGGGGCGGTGGGTGTGTATGTGAAATCAAAAAGCGAAATGGGTTTTGTGGTGAAAGAATTAAACGGCGGAACTTCTGACGCGACTTTTGACTGGATGGTGATTGCCAAACGTCGTGGTGCCAGCGCCATTACGCCTGCTCCGACCGACGACCCGTCCCGACCAACCAGCCCCGACCAGGACGTCGGGGAACGTCGGGAAACGTCGGAGCCGCCGGTTGAGGAGCCGGCCGTGACGTCAACGGAACCGATTGTTGAGCCGACCACTACACCGGAAATGCCTGTTCCGACCGAAGCGTCGGAACCGCCGGTTGAAGAACCTGCTCCGACCGACCCGTCCCGACCAACCAGCCCCGACCAGGACGTCGGGGAACGTCGGGAAGCGTCAGAGCCGCCGGTTGAAACGCCGACCACTACTCCGTAAAAACACCCTGCTCACCGGCAAGGTGTTTTTCTTGACATATCACCTATTTGGAGTATAATATTTTTACATTTTAGGGCCGTTAGC
>JAQTYG010000024.1 GCA_028688375.1 Patescibacteria group bacterium
CAGAATATTTTGGCGATGGAGAAAAAAGTCGGACGGAGGAACTCCGGGTTTGCCCGGGCGTCCAAGATTCTCGCCGTGCTGGCCTTGATGTTTTTCGCTTTGGCGGTCGGTGGATATTTGTTGAAAGCGAATAATGTTTTTGCCGCGGTGATTGGTGTGTTTAGGGGATAAATAAAGGTATGGATCTAATTATAGCTTTACAAATTTTTATCATCGGATTTGCGTCCAGTTTCATTGGAAGCATGGCTGGGGGCGGGGGAGGGCTTATCAGCATGCCCTTTTTAATTTTCCTCGGTCTTCCTCCAAGCGCGGCTGTTGCCACCAACAGATTCGGTACCACTGGCATGGGGGCATCATCGGCCTATCGTTTTTATAAAGATAAAAAGATAGTTTTTAAATACGTCCTGCCACTTTGTGCTATCAGTATAGTTGGTAGCGTAATCGGGGCAAATATTTTATTAAAAATCGACGAGGATATATTGGGCAGAATTATGGGTTTAATCTTATTGTCCATGTTACCGGTAATGTTTTTAAAAAGCGATTTGGGGATGAAAGATAAAGTTGTAACTCGTCTTTCGAAAGTATTTGCATATGGCGGGTATTTTTTATTGGCCATATACGATGGCTTTTTTGGTGCTGGAGCCGGTTTGATTTCCCTGTTTTTGCTCGCCTCCTTACTCGGGATTACTTATGTCGAGGCAAACGCCACAGATAAAATTCCTTGGTTTTTAAATACAATCATATCAACCGCGATATTTGCCGCCTATGGTTTGATAAATTATCTTTTCGGTTTTATTCTATTGGCGGGTATGATCGCGGGAGGATATCTCGGTGCGGCTACTGCCGTTAAAAGAGGAAATAAGTTTGTGAGGTTAGTATTTTGTCTTGTCGTCGTCGCTTCGGCCATCAAATTGTTACTTTTCTAATGTATCCGATTTTTAAAATAAAAAAGCCCCGAGTGGGGCTGTTTTTTTATTTTGCGGGGTGTATGGGACGAGGTGGGAACCTGGATGATACAGAATCGATCAAAAAATGGGGGACTAAGCAATTTGGCTATTTACATCAACAATATTCATTCGGTCGTCTAAAACATGAACATATTGGCTGTCTGTGAGAAGCAACAAAGGAACTTGTTTTTCATTGTAGACAATTTTTAACCTTTCGCCTAAATATTTTTTCTTAAAGTGTTCAGAACCCCAGTGCGGTAGGAGGGTAAAATTAACAAAACCGTAGCAGTTTTTATTTTCTAATTCTACATCTTCATCCGAAAAATAGTCAGGGAGTTTTGGGCCTGCGATTATTGACCCGGCACTTGTTCCAATATAAATTTTGCCTTTATTTTTGATAAGGTCTCTAATCAAATCTATAAAGCCTGATTTTTGCGACTGCTCCAAGAGATATGATGTATTTCCGCCGGAAAGATAGATGTAGTCAAAATCGGCGAGGTCGCTTTCCAGCTGTTTTTTTGTTTTACCGGTAATCGTGTAATCGTCTACCTCAAATCCGGCATCGACAAGCGCCTGCCTGTCATTTTCCAACCATTCTCTATCTTTCTCCTCCGGCTCCGCGGCCGTTACAATAAAGACCAAGTTTTTCGCTTTTGCTAAGTTGACTTTCTTGGCAATATCGTGTGCCACTGCATGTACACTAGATGTGAGAAATAGTTCCATATTTGAAATAATTATTATTTTGGATATTTTACCGTTCGTCGGTTTCCGCCGACTCGGGCTAGCCACCGCATTATAACTTTTTTTGACAAAAGAAAAATAATATCAAGATTCCATTTCTACCGCCCCCCATTTCTCTAGGGTGATTTTTTCTAGTTTCCTAAAGATTAGGGTCTCGATAGTTAATCCAATGATGGCGATGGTAAAAATTCCGACAAAAACCTTTTCAAAACTAAACGACCACTGCGCGTTCCAGATAAATTTTCCCAATCCGCCCGCGCCGGATACCAACATTTCCGCCCCAATCAGTGATCGCCAAATTGAGCCAAAGCCGATGCGCATGCCGGTGATAATATTGGGTAGGGCACCGGGTATAATGACTTTAAAAATAGTCTGAATTTTGTCCAGCCCTAAGTTTTTGGCTACTAATATCCAAATAGGATTGACATTGCGCACGCCGCCAACCATGTTATAAATCATTTTTAAAAAACTGGAGAGAAACAATAACACCCACACTGATTCTCTGGTAAATCCAAAAACGATAATAATAAATGGCAACCAAGCCAATGACGGTATGGGGTATAGGGTGGAGATAAAAGGAAAAAATATTTGGCGCATGGTGGCGTTTCCCCCTATTATTATTCCGGCCACTACTGCTGCCACTACTGCCAACAAATATGGCGGGAAAACGTTTAGAGCGCTGTCGCCAATTATTTTTTCGAACGTGCCGTCTTTTATTAGTTCCCATCCGGCCATTAACACTTGGACCGGGGTCGGCAAAAACCATTTTGGTATCCAGCCAAAATAAGCAATGATTTCCCACAAAACCAACAACAACAGAAAGGGGAGGGAAGCGAGAATAAATTGTTTAATTTTTCGTCTGGCCATAAATTTCATTTTGAGCCGCTACCAGCATATCTTTAAATCGCAGGTCATAAAGATCGTCTAGCGACAAGACCTTTTTTACTTGTCCAAGATCGTACGCGATGTGTGCTATTTCCGCTACCGAGGTGGGGTCTTCCCAAATATTATACGTTGTTCCACCGCTCATCACAGTCTTTTTGAAGTTTTCCGGTTTCAAAATTATCGTTCCGTTAGTTCCTGTTTTGATGTGATCAGTCACAATAGTGGAGGCTTCATCGAGATGGTTTTTGATGAACCGATCAGCTTCAATTACCGCTCGGTAAAATTTAACAATATTTTGTTCATTGTTGTTGAGGAATTTGACGTTGGTCGCTATTTCTGTGCCGGACAATGATTTTTGGTAGTTGTTTTCATACCAATTTGGCACAATTACCGAACCTAACGCTGTATATTTTTCTATGTCGTCGCCTTCACCAATTATGACCGCATCTACCGCCTTTTCTTTCATTAGAGCCAAAGGCAAGTAGGCGTTTTCAATACTTAAAAATTTAACTTTGGTCGCGTCCACACCATTATTTTTTAAAATATTCCTAAAAAACAGTTCTTTGTTCCCACCTCCGGGACCACTGGAAAAGCTTTTACCCTCTAAATCTTTCAAACTAGAAATATTGGCGTCGGAACGGATCAGCAGATAGTGTCGTGTTTTTGATATAGTAGATAAAAATTTTATCGGTAAACCATCTTCAATCGGATTGTATAGGCGGGGGGCGTTCACTGCGCCCATGTCGATTTTTCCGCTTCCTAGAGCTACGGCGACTTCTGAGCCGCCATTTAGTTGAATCAATTTGGCATCAATTCCTTGGTCTTTAAAATAGCCGTTGTGATCGGCCACCATTAATGGAGCGGCACCAACCGTTTGGATATTATACCCGATTTTAATTTGCGGCAGGGTAGCGGCGGCAAGGTTATTGATTTTATGTTTGGAAAGTACTATCCAGGAGGAAATGATTGTCACTGCGCCGGCAACTACCAACACGATTATTAGCGCCAGATAAATTTTGGTGCGCGCGCTCATATTTACTTATTATTAATGTTTAATACGTTTTTTAAATTAATTTGCGAGACCATGTCGTTGTCAAAAGGTGGCGATGCCGCCTCGATGTCTCCTTCTATTTTTTTGGCCAGTTTTATAAAATTAGGACTAGCGATGTCGCGCGGACGCGCAAAATCTACCGAATACGTTTTGTTTATCGTAGTCGGTCGCGCACCCATTACATGGATAGTGTCGGCCAAATAGATCGCTTCGTTAATACTGTGAGTGACGAATAAGATTGTTTTTTTGGTTTTTTGCCAAATTTCAACCAGATTTTTTCGGAGCTGTCTCCTCGCAATGGAATCCAGGGAGGAAAATGGTTCGTCCATCAGCAGAATTTTTGGGTCGGTTACCAATGCTCGGGCAAATGCAACTCTTTGTTTCATGCCGCCGGACAATTTATGAATGGGCCAATCTTTAAATTTAGCGAGGTCCACAAGATTTAAGTAATTCTCCGCTACAATTATTTTTTGATCTTGGTTAATGTCGCAGTTTGATAGTCCAAACAGCACATTGCCCATAACGGTCTTCCACGGAAACAGCATGTGGTCTTGGAAAACCATCATTCGATCCGGCCCGACCGAGTTAATTGGTTCTCCTTGCATTGATATTTTGCCGGAGGTGATGGGTAAAAAACCAGCGATGGCATACAAAAGGACCGTCTTGCCGCAACCGGAAGGGCCGACAAAACAAACGAATTCTCCGTTTTTAGCTTCAAAAGTTATATCCCGTATGACTTCAAAGTCTTGGTCAAAATTCTTGTTGACATTGTTTAGCTCTAAAATACAGTCCGATGCCACATAATTAATAGTATTGGGTAAATTCAGTTTATTCGTCAATAATAATGTAGCTTGGAAAACATTTTTTGTAAAGGCGCGATGGGGCATCTACCGGCAGGCAGGCTTTCCCGTTCGAGTCCCGTCCGGCAGACAAACAAAAATCCGGTCGCCATTAAGGCAACCGGATTTTTGCGGGTCGGACGGGACTCGAACCCGCAACTTCCTCCGTGACAGGGAGGTGCTCTAACCAGTTGAACTACCGACCCAGGTAATTCGCAGTAAATTATAAAGGAAAACTGTTGTTTTGTCAAATCTACGCGGCTGGCAATAAAAATAAATTGAGCGGCT
>JAQTYG010000010.1 GCA_028688375.1 Patescibacteria group bacterium
ACAAATTCGTAGCTTGCGTTTTCCGTTATTATCAGCCATAATATCCGATATCTATATAATGTATATGTCTTTATCCGTCGGAATTGTCGGTCTGCCCAACGTGGGAAAATCAACGTTATTTAACGCCTTGACCCGAAGCAAGCAGGCCAACGCGCAAAACTATCCTTTTTGTACCATCGACCCCAACGTCGGTGTGGTTGAAGTGCCTGATGAGCGCCTGGCTAAATTAGCCGAGGTTTCTAAGTCGCAGAAAATTGTGCCCACCGCCATTGAGTTCGTGGATATTGCCGGACTGGTGGCGGGCGCCTCCAAGGGCGAGGGTTTGGGCAATCAATTTTTATCGCACATTCGCGAAGTGGATGCTATCGCCCAGGTGGTGCGCGATTTTAAAGATACAAATGTTATCCACGTGAATAATAAAGTGGACCCGAAAAATGATGCCGAAGTAATTAATATTGAATTGTCTTTGGCGGATTTAAGCACGGTCGGTAAACGTCTGGACACGGCCAAGAAAAACGCCAAAGGCGCGGCGGCCAAAGGCGCGGAAAAATCCATTGAACTTTTGGAACGAGTTTATAAACATCTGGAGAACGGCGGGGCGGCGCGCGAATTGGAATATTCGGAAGATGAAATGATAATGATGCGGGAAATGTGTCTGCTGACCATGAAGCCGATGTTGTATGTGTTAAATACGGATGAGGTTCACAGCCTGCCTGCCGACGAGGCAGGTTCACAGTTCACAGTTCACAGTATTGACGAAAAATCCACCCAAATCGAAATTTGTGCTCGGCTTGAAGCCGAGTTGGCGGATTTGTCACTGGAAGAAGCGGCCGCTTACCTTAAAGAAATGGGAATTAAAGAATCGGGTTTGGACAAATTAATTCGCGCCAGTTATCAGTTGCTTAATCTGGTGACTTTTTTAACCAGCGGTGAGCCGGAAACCCGCGCTTGGACGGTGCGTGCCGGCGCTAAAGCGCCCGAAGCGGCCGGGGTGATTCACACGGACTTTATCAAGGGTTTTATCAAAGCCGATGTGGTTGGTTGGGAAGATTTCGTGAAATATGGTGGTTGGAATAAAATAAAAGAAACCGGCAAAATGCGGTTAGAGGGGAAGGATTACGTCGTTAAAGACGGTGACGTGATTTATTTCCACGTCAACGTCTAATTTTTTTTGAATTTCCAAATTTCCCGTCCGACTCTTTGTTCAGAGCGGGCGTAGAGCAGAGAAGTGTGGTTTTTTCCGTTTAGCGCCAACAGAGATTCGGCTGTAAAGCCGAGTTTTTTTATTTCATTTTCCAAGTTAAGGGTGAGCCAGCTGGAGCGTGTTTTAAAGCGGGGGATGATTACCACCGCCACACCACCGCTTTTGAGCAGTCGGGTGAATTGCTCAAAAGCGGCCAGGTATAGCGTTTTCAATTCCGCCAGTTGGCCTCGGAGTTCGTTTTCCGTCTCCCGGCCTTTTAGCGGTTTGCCTAAGTATGGTTCGGCGACAATCGCGTCAATGGAGTTCGGCTTTAATTGTTTAGCTAAGTTTCTGATGTCGTTTTGGGAAATATCCAATTTTTGTTTTTTTATTTTCGGGTTTTTTAAAAGCCACTCAACATTTTTTTCCGTATCCGCCACCGCCTTATCTGAGATATCCGAACCAATCAGACACCGGAAGCCAAGCGCCAGCGCTTCGGTTAAAATTGTGCCGGATCCGCAAAACGGGTCCAACAGTGTATCGCCCGTATCCGCGCCGGATAAATTTATCATCATCCGCGCCAATTTTGGTGGTAGCATCCCGCTCAAATCGTCCCGTCCGGGCCGGCCGTAATCCCGCGCCCCCCATTCCTCAAACGGCTGGACCACCGCGGTTTGGGCAAGTGACCAAGCGCGTCCGTTTTTTATCACGATAAACTCCCGGCCTTTTTTGTCCAAACTGTTTTTGTTTACCGTGACTGAAGATAGCGTCGGTTCGCCGTTAAAGACATAGCGGACCGAATGGCCGTCGGCTTTCATCTCCTTTTTTATTTGTTTACCTAAATCTTCCACCCAGTCAATTAGTTCGCGCCGGTCAACGCCTTCGGCATACAGGCTGACGCCAAAAATAATTTTTCCGGATAATTTAGCCAGTTCATTTTTTATTTCCGTTATTAATTCTTCTTCGGTCAGCCCGTCGGCGATTTCTATGGCGATTTTTATCGTTCCACCCAGCCGGCCGATCAGTTCGACCGGATCAATCGGCGTCTCGGTTTTTAGTATCGGCGGCGTATAGGCAAAGCGCCCGTCTAAACGCAAAACCGCCGATATTTCGGCGGCCGAGATCAGCGGGAACGAACCCAAGACAAACCAGGCGCGGCGAGTTGATTTTTGAGCGGGAGGTTTCATTGATTTTTAGTCGTCGTGGCGGTGATAGTGGAGGTGGCCGCCGCCGGCGTTTTAACCGTATAAAAATAACTATCGTAAACAAAAGCATTGCGTATTTTTTCCGGTAAAGCATACTCTATATCTTTCTTTTCCACAATAACCTGCGCTTGGTGGAGCGGCTCAGTGTTGATCTCGCCGATTTCTAAGCCGGCCTTGTCAATGATCGTTTGGTTGGTAACGTTGAAAAGCGCGGTGGTTTTTTTGAAGATGTTGTAAGCAAAAAAACCAATCACCGAAGCAATAAGCAGAATAAAAACTAAAGTCGAGCCCAGCCACAAAAGATACCATTTTTGTTTGGCAATGGCCGCGGATATTCGTTCATTGATGTCCAGCGGTATTTTATTGGTGGACATAAAGGGAAAGGTTTAACGAAAGATTAGCCGGCATCGTCGCTCCCGCCGTCGCGTCTATCGTGCCAACCGGCGTTAAGCTGATTTTTTCCAGTGAAAGAAAATACTTATAATTTTCCAGATCGGCTATGTATTTGAACAGATTGATCAGCGGACCGCTGGCGGTGACGGTAAAATTAATGCGGCTGTTAACCAGATTATCAAAGTTGGTATTGGCGATATTTTGCGTCACTTTATTTTTTGCCGCGATATCTTCCAAATCGGTGATTAAATTAATTTCGTTGCCCGGGCGGTAAAAGTATTGATTATATTTTTCCACCTGTTCGCTGGTTTGTTTGAACAGCGCCAGCGCTTCGCGTAAATTTTCCGTGGTAATAATTTTTCGATCCAAAGTTTTTAAGGTGGCGTTAATTTCCCGGCTACTGGTGTTAATTCGGTTGGTCATGAAAATAGCGCCAATGGCCATAATGGCGTTAAGCGTAGCGAAAATTATGATGACCACTATTACTTTTGTTTTGAATTTGATATGCATATTTTATTTCGTGGCTCCGTTAAGTGTCGGTGGTTTCACCGTTAAAGTAATTTGCCAGTTAATATTCTCTTTTTGTAATAATTGTGATTTTGGCAAATCAACTTTTTCCACCCAGGATAAATTTTTGAGCGCCTGTTCATAATTTAACAGGCCGGTTCTGGTTTGGGCCGTGCCGAATAAAGAGAGGGTATTACCGGCGATATCCATTTCCAGAGAGCGCAATTTGATGTCCGCCGGCACGCCGTTCATCATTTCAAAAAAACGAGGGCTAAGCAGGCGGTATTTTTCTCCGGACGAAATCAAGCTCTGAATTTTTTTATTGATTTCCGTAATTTCCACGTTATAAGTATTATAATTTTTATTCACCGCCGCCGTGCGTTCGGCCAGGTTTTGTGATTCTTCCACCAGCACGTTATAGACCAAAGTAAGGAAGACCACCAAGATAACCAACACAAAGAAAGCATAGGTCAACACGTTTTTCAGCCAGGTAAGCAAAAGAAACAGGCGCAGGTATTGCCTTTGTTTTTCCGGTAATAAGTTAAGATTCAAAATTACCATAATTATCGGGTATTTATCCAATCGGCCGCTCGCAGGGCCAGCCCGATGGCCGGCGCCATTAATAAGCCATTTTTGTCTTCCTGGTCCATTTCATCGTTAAAAAGATTTTTCCAGGCGTGGCCCAGCGCGGTTTCGGTTTTTAATTTTTCCGCCAGCATGTCGCTGAGGTTGGTCATGGAAGCCAATCCGCCAGTCATGGTTACGCGTGTGATCGGGTTGGGGCTGTTAAAATGGTCCCGGTAAAATAGCAAGATCTGATAGACATTTTCCGTCAGTTTATCCGCGATTTCCATCATGGTTTTAAGATAGAGCGGAAAGTCGGAATCATAGGCTAGCCCGTTTTTAATTTTTAGCTCTTCCGCTTTCTCTCGGCTGATATTTAATTTTTGCATCAGAATAGTGTCCACCAGGTTGCTGGAAAAATTTATCATGGAAGAAAATTGGATGCTGCCCTTGTCGTAAATTATCATGCTGGAGCGTGAGCCACCCAAATCAAGAATCGCCCGAGCTTCGCCTTGGTAATTTTTGTGAGCGGTGATTAAGGCGCGAGCGATGGACAAGTCCTCGATTTCCAGAGCCAACGGCTGTAAATCCACGCCGGACAGCAGGGCGAAATAGCTTTCCACTATATTCTTGGGCGCGGCGCCGATCAGCACTCTGGTGTTAGCGCGCGGTTCCGTATCCGTGCCGACAATTTGCCAATCCAGATAAACATCGCTAATGTTAAAAGGCAAATGTTTGGCGGCCTCAAATTTAACTATCTCTTCAGTAACTTCTTCCGGCGGTGATTCGATATTAATTAATTTTAAAAATGTTTTGGTGACCGGCAAGCTGGCGACTACCCAAGGATTTTTTATGGCCTTTCCATTTTTTTGCTTGGCCAGCAGTTGTTTGATTTTCCCCGCTACCACTTCCGGTTGTTGAATTTCTCCATTGGCAATACAACCAACCGGCAACTCGGTGGTTCTGATTTCTTTAGCCAAAAAATAATGGCCATGGCCGAGGCGCCGTTTTTTGGCTAATTGTACAAGTTTTATTGACGAGTCGCCGATATTCAGTCCGAAAGCCCCGTCAAAAGGATTTTTAAGCATAACGGCTAGTAGAAATTAAACGTTTTGCGCCAGCGTGTACATCGGCATGATGACCGCCACCGCGATGCCGGCCACGCCGACGCCGAGCATTAATATGATAACCGGTTCGATGATGGCTGTAAAATTGTTCATGGTGGCATCTACTTCATTGCTGTAATATTCGGAAAGTTCGCCCAGCATGTTCTCCACTTTTCCCGATTGTTCACCGACCATAATCATTTCCGTTACCATTGGCGGAAAAGTTTGCGGATAGCGCGCCAAAATTTCCGAGAGCGGTTCGCCCTTCTTAAGCGATTCTGACGCTTCTAACAAATTGTCGCGGTAAATTACGTTGCCTAACACCTCCGAGGCGATGCGGGTCGCTTCAATAATCGGGATGGTGGAGGCGAGCAAGGAAGAAAGCGTGATAGTAAAGCGCGCCAAATTTACTTTTTTAAAAATTACGCCGAAAATCGGCAGACGAAGGCTCAAGGTATGCACCGCTCGTTTAAAATTAGGCATTTTCATCAGGCGGTTAAAGCCGATGATGGCGCCGATTATTACGATAAGAATCAGCCACCAATAACCCTGCGCGAATTTAGTGATCCAAATAAGAATTTTAGTGGCCAACGGCAGTTCCACGCTGGTTTCCTCGAACATGACCATGATTTTTGGCAGAATGTAAAAGACCACGAAGATGGAAATGCCGATCATCGCCGCCATAATAACGGCCGGATAAATTAGCGCCCCGCGTATTTTGGAAGTGAGCTGTTGGCTTTTTTTCATCTGGTTGCTGATTTGCGCCAGCGCCTCCTCCATTTTACCGGCGGTTTCACCGGCCCCGATCATGCTGACATAAATCGGCGGAAAAATTTTCGGGTATTTGGCCAGCACCTCGGAAAGTTGCAAACCGGTTTCTACCTGCGCTTTGATTTCGCCGATTACTTTTTTCAATTTTTTATTTTCAATTTCTTGGCTCAAAACGTGCAATGAAGACACGATGGATAATCCGGCCTTAGTCATGATCTGCAAATGATGCACGAACATGTACTTCTCCACGAAAGAAATTCTAACCAAATGGTCGACATACCAGTCGTTCATTTTTTGTTGAAAAGGAGATAGTTTTTTTGCCTCAGCCATATTTAATTTTTTGTCACCCGGAGCACTTCGCCGATGGAAGTAATGCCTTTCTTCGCTTTAATTAAACCATCCTCATACATGGTCAACATGCCTTTGGCCTGCGCCATCGCCTTGATATCGCCGGCCGTAGCGTGTTCGTTAATTTTTCTTGTTAATTCCTCGTCCATTTCCAACACTTCGTAAATACCCATTCGGCCTTTATAACCGGTTTGGTTGCACCGTCCGCAACCCTCGCCTTTAAAGAACGCCACTTCCTCCAAAGATTTTTCTTCCGGTTTTAAATCAGCGAATTCCTTGAATAACGCCAGAATTTTATCGGTGCCGAAGACTTTGCCCAGCTCGTTAAGCGAGTTGCGGTCAAGTTTGAACTCTTTCTTGCAATAAGTGCAGATTTTTCGCACTAAACGCTGGGCGATAATGACGTTCACCGTGTAGGCGACCAAAAATGGCGGTACGCCCATATCAATTAAACGGGGCAGAGTGGTCGGCGCGTCATTGGTGTGCAAGGTAGAAAGGACCAAATGGCCGGTCATGGCGGCGTGCACGGAGATTTCGGCTGTTTCCTGATCGCGGATTTCGCCGACCATGATGATGTTCGGGTCTTGGCGCAAAAATGAACGCAGGCCGGTGGCAAAAGTGAAGCCGACTTTGGGGTTGACTTGGCTTTGGTTCACGCCCTGGATGCGATACTCAATCGGGTCTTCAATGGTGGAAATATTTACGCCGGGCTGGTTTAAAATACCCAGTACGGAATACAAAGTGGTAGTTTTACCGGAACCGGTCGGACCGGTTACCAGGATCATGCCGTTCGGTTTTTTAATGGCTGATTCCACCGATTGTTTGGCGCGCGGCAAAAATCCGAGCTGGTCTAAAGTGAGCGCCTTCACCCCTTCCGGCAAAAGACGCATGACGATTTTTTCTCCGTCATAAACCGGAATAATGGAAACGCGGAAAGCCATTTTATCTTCCTGCAATTGAATTTTGAAACGGCCGTCTTGCGGGGCCATATGTTCGTCCAATTTTAAGTTGGCCAGAATTTTTATTCTCGCCACAATGCCGTTTTGCAGGGTCTTGGGCAGGGTCATTACCGGTCGGAGCACGCCGTCAATGCGATAGCGGATGTCCAATTCTTTTTCGCTCGGTTCAATGTGGATATCGGAAGCGTTTTCGTAAATAGCGTGTTCCAAAATACTGTTGACCACGTTAATTACGGGTAATTCCTCGGCCACTTTTTTTAAGTCGTGGCCGGTAACCGCTTCAGAGGTTTTTTCTTGAATGATTTTGAATTCTTCTTCCAATCCAACACGGTACAAATGCAATGCCTCCTTCAATTCAGTCGGAGAAGTGATATAGATATCTGGTTCCAATCCGGTTTTGCGCCGAATAAATTCGGCCGTCTCCATATCGGTCGGATCAATCATCGCCAATTTGATGGTCTGTTCGTTTTTATCAAACGCCACCACATTATGGCTGAGCGCCAGGGGATTGGGCACCAGGTTGAGAATGTCTTTGTTTATTTCCGCTCCTTTAAGCGGAATGTAAGGGACGTTCAAATATTCTCCGATTTTTGTGTAAAGTGTTTTTTCGTCAATCAAATTATTGCCGACTAAAATTTCCGCTAAATTTTTATCGGTTTTTTCCGCCTCGTCCTTGGCCTTGGCGTACTTGTCTTTATCGGCGCAAAGCGCGAATTTTTTTACTACCTCCTCTAAAATTTGAGCGGGTATCATAACTTATCAGCTTACTTGCTTATAAACTTATTTCCCAGTTTCTTATAGTGTTATTATACCATATTATATAGCGGTTGACGAGATTGATGTTCAAAAATTCATCTAAAAAGCGCCCTCAGGTGGGGGATTTGACTTATTTTTCGTTTGTGCTATATTATATGGGCTCAAAACGGCGGTACCGGTTTGGTAAGGCCGATTTGTAAAATATTAAAAATTTTTAAATTATGAAGAAATACGAGTTGTTGATTGTCCTGCCGGGCACGTTGGACGATAAGGGGGCGGAAGAGAAAATTAATGAAATCACCGCCATGGTTGGCGAGTTCGGCGAAGAGGCCAAGGCTACGGCCATGGGGAAGAATCGTTTGGCTTATCCGATTAAGCAAGTTCGGTACGGATATTTCTATACCGTTATTTTTTCCGCCGAACCGGCCAATACAAAAAAGATTCAGGAAAAATTGAATTTGAATCGCGATCTTTTGCGTGGTATTATTGTGCTTTACAACGCCAAAGCGACCAGCGCGCAGAAAATCACTTATTTTGGCACTCGCGAAGAAACGCCGGCCTATGTTCAGGAACCGGAACGCGAAGAAAAAGTGATTATTGCCGAAACGCCGGTAGTGGCGGAAACTCCGGCCACGGAGGAAAAGCCGGTTGAATCGGTCGAAGAGACCCCGGTGGTTGTTCAGCCCAAAAAACAGCTTGATTTGAAAGAGATTGACAAGAAATTGGACGAAATTTTGGCGGATGATAACATGAATATTTAAAAAATTCATTATCCTTTTTATATGGATCTCAACAAAGTAATGATCATCGGCAATATGACCCGCGATCCGGAAGTGCGCACTACGCCCACCGGTCGTTCGGTCGCTTCGTTCAGTATCGCCACCAACCGTGTGTGGACCGACGCTAACAAACAAAAACAAAAACAGGCCGAATTTCATAATATAGTTTTTTGGGCCAAGCTGGCGGAAATCGCCGGACAATATTTGAAGAAAGGACAGAAAGTGTACGTGGAAGGTCGCTTGCAGACTCGCGAATGGACCGCCCAAGACGGCACTAAACGTGTCCGCACGGAAATTATCGGCGAGAATATGATTATGTTAAGTTCCCGACCGGCCGGAGCGGGCGGATACAGCGGTGGCAGTGGCGATAGCGCCCCGAGCTATACCGAACAAGCGCCGGTGGAAGCGATGGAAGAAGAAATAAAAGTTGAAGATATCCCGTTTTAATTGATAAATGACATATGTTTAGCCGATCAAACAATCGTTCAAACAGCAAAACTCAGGGCGCGCGGATAAAAGAACTGCCCAAGGCGTGCCATTACTGTGTCAACAACAAAGTCGTGGTTGATTATAAGGACTCAGCCACCTTGCGCAAGTTCGTGTCTTCTTACATGAAGATCGCTCCGCGCCGACGCAGCGGGTTGTGTGCCAAGCACCAACGGCAGGTGGCGGGCGCGATCAAGCGCGCGCGACAAGCCTCGCTCATGCCTTTCATACCGAAGTAAAAAGATTACCCCGCCGAGAGCGGGGTAATTTAATATTATGTCCAATTGGTCTGATTTGAAAAATAATCCGCGGCTCCGCGAGATTTATACCCAACGACTTAAAATGATTCGTTTAATCCGCGAATTTTTTTGGTCAGCCGGATTTGAAGAGACGGCCACGCCGGCCGCCGTGCGTTTTCCCGGACAGGAGCCGTATTTGAATCCGGTTCCGGTTTTATTTCACGACTCGGCCGGGGTAGAGAATAAATTTTATCTGCAAACTTCGCCGGAGTTCGCCATGAAAAAATTGCTGGCCGCCGGCTTTGGAAAAATTTTTCAGCTTTGCCGATGCTTTCGCGACTTCGAACAATTCGGCGGTAATCATAACACCGAGTTCACCATGATTGAGTGGTACCGCGCGCCCGGAACGCTTGAGGAAATTATGGATGACACGGAAAAATTGTTTAAATATGTGGCGGAAAAGTCGGGCATTGGCGCGGTTGAACACAAGGGTAAAAAAATAAATGTAGTGGGTGGGTGGGAACGACTATCCATGCGTGAAGTGTGGAAAAAATATGTTGGCGTGGAGTTGGACGATTATTTGACGAGCGAAAAAATGGCGGAGTTGGCGCGAGAGAGGGGATATAGTGTTGAAGCGAGCGAACCTTACGAAGATTTATTTTATAAAATATTTTTAAATGAAATTGAAACCAAACTCGGCCTGGAAAAACCGGTGATGATTTATGATTATCCCGAGCAAATGTGCTCGTTGTCACGATTGTCAAAAAATGACCCGCGTTATGCCGAGCGGTTTGAACTTTATATCGCCGGTTTGGAATTGGCCAATGCTTTTGGCGAGCTGACCGACGCGGTTGAGCAGAAAAAACGCCTGGAAGCGGATAAAGAAAAAAGAAAACAGCTGGGCAAAGAAACTTGGCCGGTTGATCCGGATTTTATAAACGCAATCAAACAAATTGGTGAAGCAGGCCTGCCCGCCGGAGCTTTAGCGGAGGCGGGAGGAATAGCCTTGGGCGTTGATCGGTTGGTGATGCTTTTTACCGGCGCGAAAGATATCAATGAAGTTATTTTTCAGGCGGTCGGCGATCAACTTGACAAGACCTTTTAAATAGTGCTACATTTTGGTTAGTATTGTTTCCGCCATAGGCGGATCAGCCTTGGGCTGACTTTACAATTTAATATTATTCCTGGCTTTCTTTTTGTTTTTCTGTCATTCCGAATCCCCGAAGGGGTGTGAGGAATCTCTGTCCAATTTTACCGACAGAGATTTCTCTCTTCGTTCGAAATGACATATTGTTTGAAACCAAAAAGAAGGTCGGGAATTATCCCGTCTTCCTTCTGGCCGGTGTCGGTTGGAAGTACTCCCTTTTAGGGAGAAAGAGGCAGACATGGGAAACAAGGCAACAGCAACGGCGCTTACCGGTCTGGTCAATGACTTGGCCGACGAGCAACTGTTGGCGCTGACCGATTCGGCGAATCGGCGCGCTCTTAAGAAGTTCCTGCACGAAATGATTGTGTCGCCGGCGAAGAAGTCCGGCGCCAAGTCGGCCGCACGGTCCGCTGAATTGGTCGAATGGACCAAATTTTATCAAAAAGTATTCGCTCTGACCGTGAATCTCTCCAAGGTGAAGCTTCGGCCAAAAACCAAAGATTTTGATGGTTTGGTCGTTGTCGCCAAGGAACTCGGCGACAAACCACTGGCCAGGGTCCTGGACGCCTGTGAACGACTCTTCCCGACAAGCTTCAACCGCAATATTACAGCAGAGGGGGTTCTGGCCGCTGCCCGCACAGGAGGCAGACTTGTCCCAATTTGCAGCAACCGTGGCAATGACGATCTGGATCAGTTCGTCCCGACCAACGACCGCGACCCGAGAATCACCGGTTCCTATGCCATCCGTATTAGAGACAGGGTGGAAGCCGATGAGGAAAACGAGGATATCTCGGCCAATGATGCTAAGTTGCGTAATATAGCCACCATGACTTTAATGGAACGCTGCCTGCTGGAAGCATTTTATTTCTGGAAGCGCAACAAGATAAACCCGTATGCATGGGACTATTTTCAGCATCTGGATAGAGAGGATAGTAGGACGCTCTGTTCCGGCTCGCGCCGTTCCGACGGCAATGTCCCATACTGCACATGGGGCAATGGAAAATTCTTTATCCAATGGGTCGGCCCTGACGACGCCGGCGGCGTCCGTCCACGTTCCGTAGTTATTTAATTGTTTTGTCCTTTGTTTGTTGATTCTTTGCCGGCAGGCAGGTCCTGCCACTGGGGGAATAACGGCGAATCCACCATCCGCCAGTCGGCGGAGCGGAAGAAGGAGAAACTACTCATGTCCAAAAAAGAGGATGTTCGAAAGGACACCTACAGTGTGGTTGTGGATTACACCAAGACCTTGGCTGAGATGGTTTGGGCTGGTAACTACGACTTGTTCAGTGATGATTTCAACAACAATAATAGCATGAAAAAGATTAAATTTTCAGGCAGTAGTCATACAAAAGTCGTTCTCGAGCTCGTTCTCGTTCACTTCAACAAGCCTGAGGTCGGTAGTAGCGAAGTCCTTGCTGAGATGAAACTGAGCAATCTCCGGCCGGCCACTTTGCCAGAACTGCTTGCTGTCGGGACGACATATCCAGAGCTTCAGCGGCAGTTCCAAATCATCGCCCTTGGTTTTGCCAAAGCGCTCATGAATGACAATGCTGTTGCGCCTTATCTCAGTAGCGATTGTGGAAAGCGCAAGCTGGGTTTTGATTACTATCCTGGCTATTGGCACAGCCCCTGTTGTTTCCTGGCCGTCGCCGTTGCAGAGTAATTATTTCGTTCTTTCTTCGCCCCCTCCGCTTTCGCGCCGGGGGCTTTTTTATTTTATCTTTGCGGGGTATAATAGCAACTCGTTCATTAAAGTAATAAATTGATTTATGATTAATTTACGCGCTAAAATCAGTCGCCTCAACTTATCCGTTTTGGAAGAAGGAGTGATGTATTTTTTTATTTATGGTTTAGTTGGCTGGTTAATTGATACTGTTTTTGAATCAATGGTTTTTGGCCAATTTTTACCGGGTGGTATGTTCCGGAGTTTCCTTCTGCCGGTACCGTTCGCCCCGATTTATGGCTTCGGCGCCCTGGCGATTATTTATTTGACCAAACATTTGTGGGGTAGGCACATCATTTTATCCATACCGCTCGTGGGCGTTATCGCCACGGCCGTGGAATATTGCGGTGGTGTAATGACCATCGCTTTGTTTGGCCATCGCGCTTGGGATTATAGCGGTAGCTTTTTGAACTTACAGGGCCATACGGATTTATTCCACGCGATTGCCTGGACGCTACTCGGCTGGTCTTTTATCAAATTTATTCATCCGGCAGTGGAAAAATTCGTGAAGAATTTTTTGGCCAAAATGAATTTTGGCGGGTACACGCGAGGTGTTGACAAATAATTAAAAATTAGCTAAAATCCCGCTGTCTTAAATTAAGGTTTATAGAAATATGGCCTCTACTTCTGAAATAAGAAAAGGCGTCGTCATTCGCCAACAAAACGATTTATTTGTGGTCGTTGAATTCCAGCATGTTAATCCGGGCAAAGGCGCGGCTTTTGTCCGCACGCGGATGAAATCGCTGGCCACCGGCAAGGTGATTGAAATTACCTATAAAACCGTGGAATCGGTGGATATTGTTTCGGTTGATTTTATGACCATGCAGTATCTTTATAAAACCGGCGACAATTATGCTTTCATGAATATGCAAAGCTACGAGCAGATTGAAATGAACGGCGACCTGGCCGGAGATGATGCCAAATACCTAAAGGAAGGTTTGGAAGTGATTGTCGGCATGTACGAGGGCCGGCCGGTCAGCATTCAATTGCCAAAAAAAGTTCAATACAAAGTGGTGGAAGCTCCGCCGGCGGTGAAGGGCGACAGCGCGTCGGGCAATGTGACCAAGGAAGTGGTGTTGGAAAATGGCCTGCACGTCGCCGCCCCGATATTTATCAAAGAAGGCGAAGAGATTTTGGTAAATACGGAAACCGGCGAATACTCGGCTCGCGCGTAAAATTTTTTAACAAAAAACGTCAGCCCGAGGCTGACGTTTTTGATTTTTACCAGTCGTTCTTAGCATCATCATCATCGAAATCCGTGCTGTCATTTTTTTCCGCTTTTTCTTCTCCGTCCAATTCGTCTTCCTCTTCGTCGCCGGCTTCATGGAAGCCGACCATTTCGTCTTCCTCCTCCTCGTCTGAGAGGCCATCGTTTTGGTCGTCGTCATTGGGGAAATTGCTGAACTCCATAAGCTTTTTGAGCTTAATAATTAATTAAACTAAATTATCGGGAACATAATAACGTAATTTATCTATTTTGTCAATAGATGGGCGGTCGCCCGAATAGCCAATATAAAATAAAAATCTGCAGGGCGAGAATGACGGCGAACACCGCTTGAAAACTTAATTTTTGAGTTTTGTGCCGGAATAATATCATGCCGACAATCGCGGCCGGTGAGCCGCCGATAAGCGCCAACAGCCAAAGAGTTTTCTCGCTGATGCGTCGCGAAGTGCCCCCGGCTTTGGCCTTATCCAGGCCGTAAAAAAAGAAGGTCAGCAGGTTTATAGCGATAATATACCAGACGAGCCAGGCGTATTGTTGGTAGAAGGCGGTTATGTCCATATGGTAATATTATATCATATTCGGTTGACTTTGTTCCATATTTTCGCTATAATCTTTTTAGTTTTCGTTTTTTCATTTCACTCACTGCGGGCATAATATACTTAGGTATAATTATGCTCCTCGTTCGGAAATGTAAAAACTTCGTTTTTTCATTTCACTCACTGCGGGCATAATATAACGGCTATTATTCCAGTTTTCCAAACTGGTGATACGGGTTCGATTCCCGTTGCCCGCTCGTATCGGCAAATCAAAAATCCACCCCATATTTTCGGGTGGATTTTTTTGACTCTACCCGCCTCCAGGCGGTATAATTCAATCAGGTTTTTCTTAAATAAATATAATATGACACCTGCCTATACTTGGTACCATTCGTTGATTAGACCGTCTTGGGCCCCGCCGCCGTGGTTGTTCGGTCCGGTTTGGACGGTACTGTACGTTTTAATCGCCGTTTCTTTCGGTTCGGTGTTTTGGCTGGCTTACAGTAAAAAAATCGCCCTGCTGGTTGTTTTGCCGTTTGTTCTTAATTTAATTTTTAATTTCGCTTTCACTCCGATTCAGTTCGGTTTGAAAAATAATTATCTCGCCGCCCTGGATATTTTGTTGGTTCTCGGCACGCTCATTTGGGCGATGGTGGCCATTTATCCGCACGCTCGCTGGATTGCTTATATTCAAATTCCATATTTGCTCTGGGTATCTTTTGCCACGGTTTTACAATTGACGATTACTTTTTTGAATCGGTAGCCGCCTCGTTATGTCATCTAGCAACTCTCAGAAAATACTTCATGAAACTTTTGTTATTGGCCTAATCCTTAAAGGGGCCAACGCTTTGCTGGAGATCGCCGTCGCAGTTGGCCTATTTTTTTTAACGCCGAATCGGTTTACTCAAGCCGTGTCCGCGCTTACCGCTCGAGAATTACTGGAAGACCCGCAGGATAAAATCGCCAATTTCCTTTTGCATTACTCACCGCTGTTTTCCGCGAACGCCCGTCTTTTTATTTTCGTATATTTATTGTCGCATGGATTAATCAAGCTCGGTTTAGTCGTGGCCTTATTAAAGCGGTATCTTTGGGCGTACCCTTTGGCGATGGCCATGTTCAGCGCCTTCGGCGTGTATCAGCTTTATCGCTACACCTATACTCATTCGCTTGGGTTGATTATTTTGACCGCTTTCGATGTATTGGTCATCATTCTCGCTTGGTTGGAATATAAAAATTTAAGGCGCTTGACCGGGCAAAAAGAATGAGTCTATGTATTACGTATATATTTTGAAATGTCGCGATAAAACATTGTATACCGGCATTACGGTGGATTTAGTTCGGCGGGTTAAGGAGCACAACTCCTCTAAACTTGGCGCGAAATATACCCGGGCGCGCCGGCCGGTAAAATTGGTTTATGCCAAAAAATTCCGCAATCGGTCGCTGGCCTCCCAAGCGGAAAGCCGGATAAAAAAATTAACAAGAGAAGAAAAATTAAAATTAATTAAATAATATGCCCAAAAAATTTCTCTTTGGAGCACTGGCCATTGTGATGGCCTTGATGTTTGCCGGCGCCGGTTGTGGCGGTTCGCACGGCGAAGGTGGCCCCGGGCCGGAACCGGGGAAAGAATCGGCGCAAAGTAAAGGCGGCGCGATAACTAATATGTGCGAACAATTTACGGCGGCCATGGTTAGCGAAGTGCTGGGGAAAACAATTGTTAAGACGGAAAGTCAAGGCAACCCGCTTTATTGCATGTATTACACCGAATACACCGAAGATTTTTATAAACTCGGCAATGGCAAGGTGGCGCCGGGTGGTCCCTGGGTTTCTTTGGATTTTGAGAATCGGAGCGTAGAAAGTCAGAAAAAAGGCAATGAGGCCTTGGGGCGAAAAATTGAAACAAATTCTAAAATTCCGATGGAACATTTTATGACCGTGCAGGAAGATGACGGCCTAGTCAACCAAATTTACTTGGTTTTAGACGAGGCGCATTATGTCAGCGTTGGCCGAAGCTCGAACAAGGTGCTTGATACTGAGGGGATGATCAATTTCGCCGTCGGGATAGCGAAGAGTTTAAAAAAGATGTAAATATTTTCCAAATAAAAAATTCCTCGGCGCTGAGTCGAGGAATTTTGTTATCGGGATTATTTATCCCCGTACCGCCGGATGAAAAACTGTTTCATCATCTGCGTCAGAACAAAGTAGATGATAATCATGACGAACAAGATGAGCCAGTAGAGCGGGGGCAGGGGGACGAAACCGAGCGAACCGGCCAGTGGCGAAAACGGCAGATAAGCGCCGATAGCGATTACGCCGAGAGTAGAAAATATGAGCGGCCACGAAGCCCGGCTTTGGATAAACGGAATTTTGTTAGTGCGGATAATGTGGATGATGAGAGTTTGCGAGACCAACGATTCCACGAACCAGCCGGTTTGGAAAAGCGCCGGGTTAAGCCAGGCATTAAAGACAAACAGCATGACAAAATAACTGGCATAATCAAAGAGCGAGCTGATCGGTCCGATGTGGAGAATGAAACGTTTGATGTTGGCGACGTCCCATTGTCGGGGTTTTTTCAGATATTCTTCGTCTACGTTATCGGTGGGGATGGCGGTTTGCGAAACATCGTAAAGCAGGTTGTTAATCAAAATTTGCAGCGGCAGCATGGGCAGAAAAGGCAGAAAAATGCTGGCGCCCAAAACACTGAACATGTTGCCGAAATTGGAACTGGCGGCCATTTGAATATATTTGACCACATTGCCGAATATTTTTCGGCCGTCTTTGACACCATCGTGCAAAACCAGCAAACTCCTCTCCAGCAAAATAATATCCGATGATTCTTTGGCGATGTCGGTGGCGCTGTTGACTGAGATGCCGACATCGGCGGCGCGCAGGGCCGGCGCGTCATTGATGCCGTCGCCTAAAAAGCCAACGGCGTGCTTGTTGGCCATCAAACTTTTAACAATGCGTTCTTTGTCGTTGGGCGTGAGTTTGGCGAACACTTGAAATTTTTCCACTGCTTCGGCCAGTTCTTGGTCGCTCATTTTTTCTACGCCACTGCCGAGCAAAATATTTTTTACCGGCAGGCCAACTTGTCCGCAGATGTGGCGCGTCACCAGTTCGTTGTCGCCGGTGAGAATTTTTACTTCGATGCCATATTCGCGAAGCAAATTAATGGATTTTTCCGCCGTGGCTTTGGGCGGGTCAAAAAAAGCAAGAAAACCGAGCAGGGTGAGGTCGGATTCATCAGCCACGGTATAGCGGTGTTTTTTATCGGTGATTTTTTTATAGGCCACGGCCACCACGCGGAAGCCCTCGGCGTTTAATTCATCTTCAATATTTTCTTTAAAGCGATGGCGCGCTTCGGCCATGAGAAAAGTTTGTCCATCCACGGACACGTGCCGGCATTGTTTTAAAACTTCTTCCACCGCGCCCTTACAGATAATCATACCCTGGCCGTCCGGACCTTCGGTCACCACGGACATGCGCCGGCGTTCAAAGTCAAAAGGAATCTCATCTATTTTTTTGTAGGCATTTTTAATTTTTAATTCCGAACCGACTTCCCGGTGTTTCAGCACGGCGACGTCCAAAAGATTTTTTAGGCCGGTCTGAAAATAGCTGTTGATATAGGCGTAATCCAGAATTTTTAAATCTTCTTGGCCGGTAAAATCCAAATATTTTTCTAAAATAACCCGGCCCTCGGTTAGGGTGCCGGTTTTATCGGTACACAAGATGTCCATCGCGCCGAAATTTTGGATGGCGTTGAGATGTTTAACGATAACTTTTTTTCGCGCCATATCCAAAGCGCCTTTGGACAGATTGACCGCCACGATCATCGGCAACATTTCCGGCGCCAGGCCGATGGCCACGGCGATGGCGAAGAAAAACGCTTCCAGCCAGATGCCTTTGAAAAATCCGTTTAACAGAAAAACCGCCGGCACCATGACCAGAATGAATTTCATGATCAGCCAGGTGAATTTTTTGATACCCTGGTCAAAACTGCTCTCCGGTTCGGCTGACCCCAAGCTTTGCGCGATACCGCCGAGATAGGTTTGCGTGCCGGTAACAACCACCAGGGCGGTGGCTGTTCCGCTTTCCACGTTAGTTCCGAGAAAACACAGGTTTTCCGCTTCCAGCGGGGTCTCGGTTTTAATTTCGTCGGTGACGGCGTGTTTCTCCACCGGCAGTGATTCACCGGTGAGCGCCGCTTGGCTGACAAATAAATCTTTGGATTCAATTAAACGCAGGTCGGCTGGTATCATGTCGCCGGCGGAAAGCTGGACAATATCGCCGGGGGCTAAAAGATGAATGGAGATGTCGTGAATTTTCCCGTGTCGGACAACGCGAGCGGTGGTGCGCACCAGCTTGTTTAATTTCTGCGCGGCGGTGTCGGCGCGCAGTTCTTGGCTGAAGCGCAAGATGACGCTGAGCACCACCATGACAGAAATGATGATGGTGGATTTTAAATCGCCGGTGAAAAATGAAATGCCGGCCAAGACAAGCAAAAGAACATTGAGCGGGTCGCGAAAATTTTTAAGAAAAATAACCAGCCAATGTTTGTGGTGTTCGTGCGCCACTTCATTGTGGCCAAATTTAAAAAGACGCCGGCGCGCGTCCAGAGGAGCCAGGCCTTTGGCGGAAGTTTTTAACTCCCGAAAACAAGTTTTTATATCGGTTCGCGCCCAGACGAGCATTTTTTCGTCCCGTTCTTTATCGGCGGTATGGGCTTTATCGGCGGTATGGGCGAAGAGGCGTTTCAAAGGGTTCATAAATATGGTTTGCAATGGGTATTATAGCAAATTGACGGGGTGGAGTCCAAAGTGGCGGGTTGTTTTAGCAGGACTTGTCAAAATTCGAACCGTTATGTATAATTAATTAAGATATATACGTCGGTTTCATTTATGACAAAAAATAATATACGGGATAAAGCGATGGAGTTAAGGAAAGAAAAGAAGAGCTATCGTCAGATCAGCGAGCAACTCGGTATTTCCAAGAGTACGGTGTCTCTTTGGTTAAAAAATTTGAAATGGTCGGAAGATATTATTGATGAATTGGCAAAAATAGCGAAAACCAAAAGTCGGGCTCAACTTAAGGTGATGACTGAAAAAAGAAGACAGCAAAATGAAGCGCGTCGGAAAGAGGCAGCCAAAGAGGCGGCTCGTCAATTTTCCGGATTTCTTAAAAATTATATATTCTTAACCGGGATTTCTATTTATTGGGGCGAAGGCGATAAGCAGGCGCACAATGGTTTGGTGAGGATGTCCAATACCGATCCAATGATGCTAAGATTGTTCATCAAATTCTTAAAAGAAATTTGCGGCGTGCCACAGGAGCGGATTAAACTGTGGCTCTTGCTCTATCCGGACAATAATGAGGAAGCTTGTCGTAAATATTGGAAAAGGTTGTGCCATGTTCAAGATAGCCAGTTTGTTAAAACCCAACGAATTGTCGGCCGTCACAAAAAGAGACGATTGGGTTTTGGAGTAGGCAATCTTTATGTCTGTGATAAGTGCCTTAAAGTAAAGATATTGACATGGATTGACATTTTAGGTAGAATGTAGGGGCATTTATTCGCGGGTATAGCACAACGGTTAGTGCGTGTGCTTGCCAAGCACAAAATGGCGGTTCGATTCCGCTTACCCGCTCTCGACAGTCCACAGTTCATAGTTCTCAGCCCGCGCAGTTTTTAGTTCGTCAGCCAACATAGCGGGGTAGAGCAATTGGCAGCTCGTCGGGCCCATAACCCGAAGGTTCCCGGTTCAAGTCCGGGCCCCGCAACACATTAGGACTCGCCGACCGTTCGGCCAGAATTTGGTAAGGTTTTTTCCAC
>JAQTYG010000003.1 GCA_028688375.1 Patescibacteria group bacterium
CAAAAATTATGCCCAAATACATCCCCATCATCGGCTTGGAAATCCACGTTGAGCTGAAAACAAACAGCAAGATGTTTTGTTCCTGCCCGAACAACCCGGACCGCGACGCGCCGAACACCAACATTTGTGAAATCTGTCTGGCTCACCCGGGCACTTTACCGGTGCCGAACAAACAGGCGATTATTGATACGGTGAAAATCGGTCGAGCGCTTGGTTGCGAGATAAATAAGCTAAGCAAATTCGACCGCAAGCATTATTTTTATCCCGATCTGCCCAAGGGCTACCAAATTTCCCAATACGACCAGCCCATTGCCGAACATGGCGCGCTGGCCCTGGATATGCGCATCACTGACAATTTGCGGACAGCGCCGACTATCGGCATTACCCGCGTCCACTTAGAAGAAGATACGGCTAAATTGCTCCACGATGACAAAGGCAATACCCTGGTTGACTTTAATCGCGCCGGCGTCCCGCTGGTAGAAATCGTTTCCGACCCGGATATCCAAAGCGCGATGGAAGCCAAGGCCTATTGCCAGGAATTGCAGTTGATTTTGCGTTATCTCGGCGTATCCGATGCCGACATGGAAAAAGGCCATATGCGCTGTGAAGCCAATATCTCCGTGCAGGAAGAAGGGAAATTCAAAATTGAAAACGGACTGGTCAAACCGATCGATGGCTATGTTTTATCCCCCAAAGTGGAGTTAAAAAATATCAACTCCTTCCGGGCGATTGAAAAATCAATTGATTATGAAATCAAACGCCAAACAGAAATGATCGGGCGCGGAGAATTTTGGAAACAACAAACTCGCGGTTGGGATGAGGCCAAAGGAGAAACTTTCATGCAAAGAGAGAAAGAAACTTCGGCCGACTATCGCTACTTCCCCGAGCCGGATATCCCGCCGTTTGAACCGGCCAAGATTAGTGGCGCCATTGATTTGCCGGAATTGCCGTCCGCCCGCCGGACGCGTTTTCACGAAGAATACGGATTCTCCTACGCCGACGCTTATTTGTTGACCGCCGATGAACATTGGGGTAATTTCACCGAGGAAGTAATGACTGAGCTGATGGAATGGCTGGAGAGCTTGCCGGAATCAAAAAAGATGGCGGAAAATTTGACCACCCAAAAACAAAAAGAGCTGGCCAAATTGGCTGGCGGCTGGATTTCTTCCAAGTTAATGGGCGCGATGGCCGACCGAAAAATTGATATTAGAATTTTGAAATTGAAACCGGAAAATTTCGCCGAATTAATCGCTCTGATTTATACCGGTCGAATTAATTCCACCAACGCGCAAAAAATTCTCGGCGAAATGCTGGATTCGGGCGTGGACATGGACCCGACGCATATTATGGAAGACAAGGGCTATGGCCAAGTGAGCGACGAAGGCAAAATCGGAAAAATTGTTGACGAAGTTATCAAGAGTTATCCCGAACAGGCGGCCGCGTTCAAAGCCGGCAAAGAACCGCTGATAAAATTTCTGCTCGGCATGGTAATGAAAGCATCTGAGGGTTCGGCCGACCCAGCGGTGGCGGAAAAACTTTTACGCGAAAAGTTGAAATAAACACAAACAAAAAAATGCCCCCATCGGGGCATTTTTATTTTATTTACTCAATCTCTTCAGCGCTTCTCTTATCAATTGTTCACTTGGCAAATCGGGCAGGCCTTGGACCGCATTCCTGGCATCAATCGCGGAATAACCCAGAGAAATCAAGCCTTCAATTACCTCACCGACCTTGCCTTTGCCCCCGCCCAGCACGTCATTGATATCCACCATTTTTGATTTGAGTTCGACTACGATGCGTTCGGCGGTCTTTTTGCCGATCCCGCTGACACGGGTCAAAAATTCTACATCACCCCGAGCGATCCCGGCGTTAATTTCATCCACTTCGCCAAGCGACAGCACGTGCAGGGCGCTTTTCGGACCAATCCCGCTGACCGACAAAAGTTTTAGGAATAATTGCCGTTCCGCTTCCGAGCCAAAACCAAATAATTCCATGGCATCTTCGCGCACCACCAGGTAAGTCAAAATTTGCGCCTCGCCACCGGTCGGCCAGCGGTCGCTCCGTGACGCATTCACCAAAATTTTATAGCCAACCCCGCCGGTGGTCATTATTACCACTTCCGGGCCGTTATTGGAGATTACTTTTCCGCTAATTATAGAAATCATAGAAAATTATTTTCTCTTTTTTCTTCGATTAACTCGTATCAACCCCCCGCAAGTTATTACTTCCACTCCCCGCTTCTCCAACTCATCCAAAAACAAGTTCATACCCAGTGAATCGGAGGAAATATGCCCGGCGATAACCACGTTCATGTGGAACTCATTGGCTTTTTTGGTGGCTTCATCTTTCATATGCATACCGACGACCGTGCTCACGCCGGCGCGTGATAACTCCTGATAAACCTCGTTTGAGGGATTGGTCCCGCCGGTCATTTCCATCATAAATTTACCGACACGATGTTTTGGCGAACCGGCAAAAATTTTCGGTCCGGCGCCACGGTGTCTGCCTTCAGCGTATTCCGGAATCTTAGTTAGTGTTTTAATTAAATCGCCGATCGTCTCCGGTTTTTGTTTAATAATAAAATCACTGACAAATTTACTAACCAGGTTGTCGGCAAAAGTGTGCGTATTCATCAAATCCACTTTGAGGAGGCGGGCGATGTCTATAATCTGAAAATGATTGGACGGATGTACCCCGCGCCCGACTTCTTTAATACGCTCTTCCATTAATTTTTCCGCCACATGAACCGGCACGCCAAAATTTTCGTAAACTTCCACCGCCATATCCATCACGCCGTGCAAATCAGCCAGTGATTTGCCAATCGGATGATGAGCAATCACTAAATCAATCGGCTTACCGCGCTCGCCCAGTTGCGAAGCCAACAAAATCTCGGCCGAACCAATATCAATCCCGGCTAACACCCGTTTGACCGGCTTTTTTAAGTCGCCCAAATGCACTCGGCTGTCGGAATAGGGATTTTTTAAATTTTCCGAATCAAAAAATTTCTTGTCCTCGGGCTTCATGTTATCGTATTCATCTTTCGCCCGGGCCAAGTATTTTTTTACTCCTCGTTCCCCGCGCGGGTCGGCAGTCACGGCCATTTTCAAGCCCAGTTCAAAAATTTGTTGGATGGTTAACATATGTAAATAATTTACTCTTATTGATGCTTAAAATCAAGCCGTCTTCATCTTTTTCCCTTTAAAATCACGGAAATAACGGCAGTTAAAATCCCAAAAATCCAATGGTACTGGTATCTTGCCTAAACTACCCGGCGCCTCAACGGTAAAAATCGGGAAAGCCAATCCGCTCAGTCGGCGCCGCAATTCTGAAACAATTTTTATTTCCTTTTTCAAATCGACGACAAATTTTTCATTGCCTCGAACTGGATCGCAGTGAAACAGACAATACGGCTTAACACCAATTGAAACCAATTTTGTAAATAGATTTCCCAATTCCCGCAAAGAATCGTTTACGCCGCGGAGAAGCACCGTGTGCGACAATACCATGGTGCAGACCGTTTGCAGTTTTTTAATTGCAGAAATAGTTTTTGCGCCGACCTCTTTGACCCGATCGAAATGAACGACAACATACAACGGCTTATCTTTTCTCTCGGTTAAGACGGAAATGAGTTGTTTATTAATCATCTCCGGGGCCGACACCGGCAACCTGGTATGAACCCGCAAAACTTTGACTTGAGGGAGTCTTCCCAGCGTCTTAATCGCCTCTTTAAGTTGCGCCGGCGCCATCAGCGGGTCTCCGCCGGAGAAGATCACTTCATTTATTTTTTTGTGACGCAGCAAATATTTTTTAATTTGTAAAATCTGATGCGCGTTTACTGCAAATTTATCTTCATTCACCAGCCATTTTCGCATGCAAAAAGCGCAATAACCGGCGCATCGGTTTGTCACAACAATCAACGCTCGACTTGGATACTTATGAATCAACCCGGGCACTGGAGAAAATTTTTCTTCTTTAAACGGATCAATTTCATACATATTTTTCGACTTTGATCTTTATCTTTCGGCCGTCAATTTCCGTTTCGGCGGCGTCAACGTCGCCGGCTTTTAATTCTTTGGCCAAGACGCTCGGCTTAATTTTGTCACCGAACTCAGCCAGGACACCATTGAGCATCTCGTCATCGGTTTGGTAAGCCAACTTTATCTCGTCATGAACCGTCAACTTCATTTCTTTGCGCGCTTGATTGATCGTGCGCACAATCTCACGCACCAGGCCCTCTTTTTTCAATTCATCGGTAAGTTCGATATCCAAACCGACCCGCAAATCGCCTTCTTCCTTGACGGCGCCGTCCACTTTTTTGCTCACTTCAACTTTTTTTACATTTAATTCATCGGCGATAACCTCTAATAAATCGTCCGATAATTGGTCGCAGTTGGTTGCCAGTTTCGCCAATGGCTGACGAACCTTTAGCGCTTTTTCCGCGCGAATCGCCAGGCCCATTTCCACTATTTTCCGCACTTTTTCCATTTGCCCCAATAATTTTTCATCAATATGATTTTTATCCGCTTCCGGCCAGTCTTCCAAATGCACGCTGGCCTTTTCACCGCCGAAATCCAGATATATTTTTTCCGCCAGGAACGGCATAAACGGCGCCATTACTTTGGCTAGGGTCAATAAAATTTCCCGCAGAGTGGCTAGGGCTGATTCTTTGTCAGCATCTTCGATTTTGAATCTGTCACGCGACCGGCGGACATACCAAGTGGACAGTTCATTGATAAAATCGGCGATTGGTCGGCCGGCTTTTACCAACTCGTATTTTTCCATGCCTTGCGTTACTTGTTCAATTAAACAATTCAATTTCGCCAAAATCCATCTATCCAAAACATTATCGGATTTCTGATTTCTGATTTCTGATTTCTGATTTGCGCCGGAGTACATCCGATAAAATTCCGCCACGTTCCACAGCATGTTCACCACTTTGTTATACACCTCTTTCACGCCGTTCTCAGAAAAATTTAAATTCTCCGCCTCCATCACCGGTGAAGTCGCCATGTAATAACGCATGGCATCCGCGCCGTATTTTTCCAACAATACGTCCGGCTCGGGATAATTTTTCAGGCGCTTGCTCATTTTTTTGCCATCCTCCGCCAGCACGATGCCGTTGACTACCACATTTTTGAAGGCCGGCACGCTGTGCTTCATTGAGATAGCCGGATGCTGGCCGGTCGTGAGCGCGGTGGCCAAAACATGCAAGGTGTAAAACCAGCCGCGGGTTTGGTCCTGGCCTTCGGCGATAAATTCCGCCGGAAATTCTCCTTCAAACTTGGCTTTATTCTCAAACGGATAATGCATCTGCGCGTAAGGCATAGACCCGGACTCAAACCAACAGTCCAAAACCTCCGGCACCCGACTGTACGATTTTCCGTCTTTGATAATTACAATTTTATCAATAATATGTTTGTGCAAATCTTTCACGTTTTTGCCGGAAGCTTCTTCCAGCTCCGCCACACTGCCGAAGCAAAGCATCTCTCCGTCTTCACTTTGCCACACCGGCAACGGTGTCCCCCAAAAACGACTGCGAGAAATCGCCCAATCGCGCGCGCCTTCCAGCCACTGGCCAAACCGGCCATCTTTAATATGGTTCGGCACCCAATGAATGGTGGCGTTATTTTTTAACAACTGGTCTTTAATGGTCGCCACTTTAACAAACCAGCTGACGGTCGCGTAATTAAGCAGGGGCGTTTCACAGCGCCAGCAATGCGGGTAGCTGTGCGTAATTTTCTTCTCTTCAAATAATTTATTTTCCTTTTTTAACCACTCGATTATTTTCAAATCCGTCTCCATGGTATTTTTGGCCGGCTTTACTTCCAGACCGGCAAATTCTTTCATTGCCGGAACAAATCGTCCATCCATGGTCACATGCTGGACCAAAGATAGGCCTTCGCGTTCGCCCAAATTGTAGTCGTCCTCGCCAAACGCCGGAGCGATATGCACCACGCCGGTACCGTCTTCCACCGTCACAAAACCGGCATTAACCACCCGGAACGCTTTCGGCGTATTGGCAAAATACGGGAATAGAGGCTCGTATTCCAGACCGGTTAATTCATGATTGTCCATTTCTTTCACTATCTTGTATTTTTTCCCCTCCAGCACTTTTCCCGCGCGCTCTTCTGCCAAAATATATCGGCCTTCTTCGCCCTCAATGGCCACCGCCACATATTCAATCGCGCCGTTCATCGCCAGCAAAACATTGCCCGGCAACGTCCAGGGGGTGGTCGTCCAAGCTAAAATATATAACGGCTGATCGGCCAAATCTTTCGGCGGATTACTCACTTTAAATTTCACCGTGGCCGAAACATCTTCAATTTCTTTGTACTCCTGGGTTACCTCAAAATTTGAAAGCGGCGTTACGCACCGCGGGCAAATATGCATCGGCTTGTGGCCTTTATAAATCATTTTGCGGTCCCACAATTGTTTGAAAACCCACCACACGCTCTCCATATAGGAGAGGTCCATGGTTTTATAATCGTTCTCCATGTCCACCCAACGGCCCATACGTCGAATTGTTTTTTTCCACTCGGAGGCGTACATCAAAACCGTTGACCGGCAAGCCTCGTTAAATTTTTCTATGCCGTAATTTTCAATATCCTTTTTGCTTTTCAATTTTAATTCCCGCTCAATAATATTTTCCACCGGCAGGCCATGGCAATCCCAGCCCCAGACGCGCTCCACTCGAAATCCGCGCATGGTAAAGTAGCGCGGCACCACGTCTTTCATTAAAGACGCGACCAAATGGCCATAGTGAGGCAGACCGGTGGCGAACGGCGGACCGTCATAAAAAGCATACGGTTTATCTTTCGGCCGATTCTCAACCGACTGCTCAAAACATTTATTTTTCTCCCAGTAGCGGAGTATTTTCTGCTCTTCTTGGGTGGAGTTGTACATATTTAATAATTTTTAATTCCTGCCTGCCGGCAGGCAGGTTTAATTTTGTAATTTTTAAAAAAATTAAAACACGCTTTTTTTGCGTGCCAAGAGTCCACCAGCCGCCAATCGGCGGAGACGGACGGTACCATCTTGAACTTTATCTTAATTACAGCTTTGACGGGCTTACCCGGAAAATTCTACTTCCCAAAAAGGGTTTCTTTCTTCAGCTCCCCGTTGATGGCGGGTGATAACGCTTTTGTAGTTGCGGGGGTATTGTAATCTACCGGGACGGCCATGTCAAACCCCTCACTCAGAATCTGAGTGAGGGGCCAAGCTTGGCGAATTTTAATTATTTGCTAAAAAAAGCCAAATTACTGTATAATATAGCTACTTCTTATCAATATTTTATGATCTATATTGCCTCGGACCATGCCGGTTATCATCTCAAAAAGGACCTCTTGGATTTTTTAATTAAAAAATCGGGGCTGGAAGTAGAAGACCTGGGACCGAAACAACACGACGAAAATGATGATTTCGTTGATTTTGCCGTCCCGCTGGCAAAAAAGGTAGTCACCGACCCGGCCAACCGAGGTATTTTGCTTTGCGGATCCGGACACGGCATGTGCATCGCCGCCAACAAAATAAAAGGCGCCCGGGCGATTGTCGGCTATTCCATTTCCGGTGCCGAATTCGGCCGGCAGGATAATGACGCCAATATTGTCTGCCTAGCCGCTCGCGTTTTGTCCAAAGACCACGCCGAAGCGATTGTGAAAAAATTCCTTGATACGAAATTCAAGAATGAACCGAGATATATCCGGCGGATTGAAAAAATTTCTGAACTAGAATCATAGCCTTATGATTGTCCCCGCCGTACTGGAAAAAACTTTTGCTGAATTCACTGAACAGATTGAACGGCTCAAAAATTTCGCTCCGCTGATTCAAATTGACGTCATGGATGGTTTTTTTGTGCCGGATAAATCGTTTGAGGAAGTGGAAAAAATCAATGAGTTGAACACCAACGTAAAATTGGAAGTCCATTTGATGGTTCTCCGCCCGTTAGCGGAGCTACAAAGATGGAAGAAGGTAAAAAATATCACGCGCGTGATTTTTCACGTTGAATCGGCCGATGACGCCCAAGCGGTAATTGATGAAATAAAAAACTGCGGCTGGACGGTGGGGCTGGCCATCAACCCGGAAACCTCGCTGGCGTCCGTTGAGCCATATTTAAAAAATGTAGAAGAAATTTTATTCCTCACCGTTCATCCGGGCCAGCAGGGCGCGCCATTTTTGCCGGCAGTCGGTGAAAAGATTCGGCGACTATCTGCCCGCCCCGATCACCCGACCATCGGTGTAGACGGTGGTATCAACGAGGAAAATATCTCAGAAATAAAATCGTGGGGCGCGGAGATATTCTGCGTCGGCAGTGCCATCACTCGGGCAAAAAACGCCGACATGGCATATAATAATTTACTGAAACAAATTAAATAATTTTATGTTGGATTTGCTAATCATCGGTGCCTCGGCTGCCGGCTGCGGCGCCGGGATCTACGCGGCACGACGAAATCTGAACTTCAAAATTGTCACCGATAACATCGGCGGTGAAGTGGCGCTATCCGGACAAGTGGAAAACTGGCCCGGTATTCAAAAAATTCAGGGATTCGAATTGGCTAAACAATTTGCCGATCATGTGAAGTCATATGGCGTGACCATTGACGAGGGCTGGCGAGTGGTTAATATCGCCCGAGAAGACGGCCATTTTGTGGTTACGGCAAAAAATGCTAAAAATGAAGAAAAGACCTACGAAGCCAAAGCCGTAGTTGTCGCTACCGGCATCCACCCGCGCCGGTTAGGTATCCCGGGCGAAGACGCGCTCGATCACCACGGTGTGACTTATTGCACTGTTTGCGACGGCCCGCTTTTCAAAAACAAAACCACCGCCACTATCGGCGGTGGCAACAGCGCGCTGGAATCGGCCATTATGATGGCCGGCATCGCGCAAAAAGTTTATGTCCTCACTTTGGCGCCGAATACGGCCGAAAAAAAATGGGGCTTCCCGAACGGCGAAGACGTCTTGATTGAAAAAATAAAAAACCTGCCTAACGTGGAAATAATCCACAATGCCAGTACCCTCGCCATTACCGGTGAAAATAAAGTCGCCGGTCTCAAATACCGCGACGACCGAGGCGAGCATGAGTTGGCGGTGGATGGAGTAATGGTGCATGTCGGCACCGTGCCGAACTCCCAATTTTTGGACGTGGACAAAGATGCCATGGGGCAGATAATCATTGATCAAAAATGCGCCACTGCCGTGCCGGGGCTGTTCGCCGCCGGTGATGTGACCAATATCCCTTTTAAACAAATCGGTGTGGCCGCCGGGCAAGGCATTGTTGCCGCTCTGGCCGCAATTGAATATATTAATAAACTTCCCGCTCCAGGCGGGGAAATTTAAGCAAATAATATGGGGCCACTTTCTTCTTTTCTCCCTTCTCTGCCTTGGACCACGTTGGAAATTATCATGAACGTGGTCGCGGCGCTTGGCGCGATCATGATTACTTATGGTGTTTTTTTGGAAGCGGAACGCCGGCAAGACGCGGCCTTCACGGTGGGCGCCGGCTGTTTGTTGGTTTACGCGCTCTGGGTCGGCAACACAATTTTCTCCATCGCCATGGCCGGGTTTATGGTTGCCAGTTTTATTGAATTAATCGAAATCATGCTCGGTCGCCATCTGCACAGCGCGGAGTTGGTGGAAAAATATAAACACCCGGAAAATTAATTTTTATTATGTACCATATTCTAACTATCGGCGACGCGGTCGTGGACACGCACGTAAAAATAGATAACGCTTCGGTCGAATGCGATGTTGACACGCGCGAGTGCCAACTTTGCCTGGATTACGCCAGCAAAATTCCCATCACTGACAGCTTCCAAACACTGGGTGGCAATGCCGCCAACGTCGCCTGTGGCGCGGCCAAGCTCGGGCTGGCGTCGGCTATCCTCACTAGCATTGGCAAGGATTCCAACGGCCGAATGGTAAAACAAGAGCTGAAAAAAAATAATGTCGCCACCGAATTGGTGGAGACGGACGCCAAAACAAAAACCAGATATTCGGTGGTTTTAAATTTCCGCGGTGAAAGAACCATTCTGTCTTATCATGAAAAAAGAAACTACCGCTGGCCGAAAAAAATGCCGGCGACTGAATGGGTCTATTACACCAGTTTAAGCGAGGGCTACGAGCCGTTGCAAAACGAATTAATAAAATTTCTAACCAAACATCCGGCCATCAAAGTCGCCTTTAATCCCGGCTCCTTTCAGTTAAAATCCAAAATTGAGCGGGTCAAAGAAGTCATTGGGCTAACCGACGTCCTGATTGTTAATTTGGAGGAGGCCGAACGTATTACCGGCATAACTTTGGCTAAAGAGAAATCCGTTTCCGGTTTAATCCATGAATTGATTCAACTCGGCGCTGAAGAAGTGGTGATCACCGACGCGGCCGCCGGCGCTACCGCCGGAAATGTGGACGAAATCTGGACCATGCCGGCCTTACCGGTAACCGTCGTGGCCAAAACCGGCGCCGGCGACGCTTTTTCCTCCGCCTATATCGCCGCCAGAATTTATGACCATGATATCCCACACGCCTTGGCCTGGGGCGCAGCCAATAGCGCCGGCGTTATCTCTGATTTCGGCGCGCAAAAAGGCCTGCTGGACGTCAAGGGTATAAAAAAGATGAGCGAAAAATTCCCCAATATAAAACCGAAGCAATTGGTGTAACAAAAATCCGTCAGCCCAAGGCTGGCGGATTTTTTATTTATAATTTAAAACTCCACCATTACCGTCTTCTCAATCCCTCTCATCATGTTCAAATGAGTTTTCCGTTCGGTAAAAAATTCAATGGAACGCGCGACATCTTCGAAACCGATGTTTGGCGCGAGGCAACATAGGCCCAACTCATAACTGCGCGCCCGCCCGCGAATTTCTTCGGCTAAAGTCGGATGGTATTGTTCGGCGGCGGCCATTTGGCGCAATGACGCCAGCACGGCTTTTATTTTTTCCGAAATCTTTTTAAGCTCTTCCACTCGCGCCAGATATTTTTCCTTTTTCAAACCGACAATTTCGCGGTCGGCAAACCGGTGCAGGTCATTTTTTGTTTCCACCAAAGCGCCGACCAACTCGCCGCGTTCAACCGGCTCAAAATATCCCGCCGCCCGGCCGGTGTATAAATCGCGCCAGACCAAACCGTACTTTCTATATTCATCATATCGTTTCTGCATCCGTTCCGGCAAATGAGCCAGCATAAACTGTTCGCCTAACTTGGCTTCAACCAACGCCGCCGACTCTCGAAACGCTTCCAGCCAGGGCCAAAGATCATGGCCGAACTTGATCATGGTATTTTCCACGGTTTCCGGAGTAACGCCCGGGTCGCTGTCCAAAACCTCCAAGGCGTTCTTCATTTTTTCAGCGGTGGCGGACGGAAAAAGCGGTGGCAAATTGGCCACCAAGTGTCTGAATAATCCTAAAGTGTGTTGCGCCATAAGTTTATATAAACCGACTAATGTGATAGAGCCCAATTCCCGCGGCCACGCTAACATTTAAACTTTTTTTGCGCCCGCGCATCGGCAATACCACTGACACGTCGCAATATTTCAACAGAGCTTTCGTCACCCCGGTTTTCTCGTTACCGACGACCAGCGCCAGCGGAAATTTCGGCTGCCATTTAAAAATGCTCGCGCTTTTTGGCGTATCTTCCAGCGCCACTATATTATACCCTGTTTCGCGTAATTCTTTAAGCAAACGCCAGGTCGATTTACGATATTCCCACGGCATCCACTTTTCCGCTCCGAGCGAGACCTTGTCTACCTGCGGATGCGGTGGCCGGGCGGTATAGCCGGTGAGATATATCTTATCCACCCCGGCGCCGTCGGCGGTCCGAAACATCGCGCCCACATTATGGGCGCTCCGTATGTCCGGCAACACTAAAACAAATTTTTCTCTATTTTTTGAGGCCATATTTTCGTCATTGCGCTAATCAATATAATATTATACAATCAATTTAATGTAAACTGACATTTTAGCCGTTCGCATTTCAAATAGCGTCATGGCATCGTGGAAAAATATGAATTTGGGGAAAACACTTTATGTAACTAATAGAAAACAGTGGCGTTCCTGGCTCGCTAAAAATTATAATAAAAAGAAAGAAATTTGGTTAATATATTTTAAGAAATCATCCGGCAAAAATAGAATTCCATACAATGATGCGGTTGAAGAGGCTCTCTGTTATGGCTGGATAGATAGTATTCTAAAAGGGATAAATGGGGAGAAATTTGCCCAAAGATTTACCCCAAGAACACCCCGAAGCAACCTTTCAGAAATGAACAAGGAGCGCTTCCGCTTCCTTGTAAAACAAAAAAGGATGACGCCCGCTGGCCTCGCCGCGATACAACATGTTTCTTTCGATCCCACAAAAAATACAAAACTAAAAATCGCGCCGGATATCCTCAAAGCTTTTCGGAAAGAAAAGAAAGTCATGGTGTACTTTAAAAAATTTCCTGAATCATACAAGCGCATTCGCATTGAATGGATCGAAGGGGCCAGAACTCGCCCTGAACTTTTTAAAAAAAGACTGCAATATTTTATTAAGATGACTGCGGGTAATAAAAAATTTGGCATGGTACAATAATATTATAAAGTTTTGTAAATTTAACATTTAATTAAAAAATGTGGAAATCACAATCTTTTTAGCAAAATTTTGGGGGAGTCTCTTTATGCTTCTCGGCGCGATGTCTGTCGGCGCGAAGTTATTGGGTAGAATTATCGAGTATACTGAAGATAGAACCATTACCATATCTACCGGATATATTACTTTTTTGTTGGGTTTAGCCACCGTCGTCGCGCATAATATCTGGGTCGCCGACTGGCGAGTCGCCATCACTATTTTAGGGTGGATTACTTTATTCAAAGGAATTGAAAAAATCGGATTTCCCGACCGAGTCAACAAAAAAGCCCAAATGTTCAAGGGCAGACAAATACTTTGGGGCGGCGTGATATTCCTGATCGGCGCCTTTTACTTTTGGATCGGTTTATAAATAATTATTGCGCCAATTAATAATAGAATAATTTAATTAATTCATCCTATGCCCAAACTCAAAGGAACCCAGACCGAGCAGAATCTGCTCAAATCTTTCGCCGGCGAATCACAAGCGCGAAATCGTTATGATTTCTTCGCCAGTGCCGCCAAAAAAGAAGGCCTGGAGCAAATCAGCGCGCTCTTTGCCGAAACCGCGCTCAACGAAAAAGAACACGCCAAGAGATTTTTTAAATTTTTAGAGGGCGGGGCGGTGGAAATAACCGCTACTTATCCGGCCGGAAAAATCGGCGACACTTTGGAAAATCTGCAAGCGGCGGCTGACGGAGAAAAAGAAGAGTGGACGAAATTATATCCCGAGTTCGCCAAAGTGGCGGAAGAAGAGGGTTTTGCCGAAATCGCCGAAGCGTATAAAGCCATCGCCAAAGTGGAACAGGCGCACGAAAACCGCTATCGCAAATTATACGCCGACTTGGAAGCCGGCCAGGTGTTTGTTCGTGAAGGGAAAATGGTCTGGAAATGCCGGAACTGCGGTTATTTACACGAAGGTCCAGCCGCGCCGGATAAATGCCCGGCCTGCCAGCACCCGCAAGCCTTCTTTGAACTGTGGTGCGAGAATTACTAAAAACAAAAAACCGCCCCGACGTACTTCGGAGCGGTTTTTTATTTGGTTAATCTTTTCTTCCACAAACTTTGTCCGGCGCAGAGAGCGACCGCCAGCGCGTCGGCGGCATCATCGGATTTTATTTTCCCCGGCACGCCAAGAATCGTCGCCACCATCTTTTGCATCTGCCCTTTTTCCGCCCGGCCATAACCGGTAATCGCCTGTTTTACTTGGAGCGGGGTAAATTCATCAACCGCTAAATTATTTTCCACCGCCGTGAGCAAAATCACCCCTCTCGCCTGCCCCACTTTTATCGCCGTCTTCACGTTTTTGAAAAAAAACAAATCCTCCACCGCCATCCTAGTCGGTTTGTATTTTTTTATCAAAGCAATCAGCTGAGTATGCAATTCGGCAATACGGTCCACAAAGACTCCATTCACCGGCGTCTCGATACAGCCGTAAGCCAACGGCCGCCACTCTCTGCCCTGAGCCTTGGTTATCACCCCGTAGCCGATTCGGCCGTAACCGGGGTCAATGCCAATGATACAGCAGTTCTCAGTTCTCAGTTCACAGTTCACAGATTGTGATGCACTTTTTGTGTTACTCATACTATTCTAGAGATTGTCGGTAGCGATAAAGCATTTTTCTTATTTCCTCTAACAGACCGGCCAACTGAAGGAGGGTTTTTTCTTCAAAAAAACCTAATTTCGTACAAATAATAATTTGGGTATCTAATTCTACCGCCGAACCATAGGCAATATTTACAAACTGTTTATTTTCTTTTCTATTCTGTCTGGCATATCCTTCGGCGATATTTGATGGTATTGAGACAGCGCACCTTCTCATCTGAGATACCAGGCCAAATCTTTCCTCAGCGGGCAATTGAACAGTAATCTCGTAAACAATCGTAACTAACTGCATTGATTTTTGCCAAACAAGAAGGTCTTTGTGGGAATTCATAATATTTTTCTTGGCCTGCGAACTGCGTACTGTGAACTGTGAACTGTGAACTGCGTTACTCCGCGTTCGTCCAATAATCTTCGATGTCGTCGTTTTCTTCCAACTCGCTAAAAATATTCTCCAATCGGCCACGAACGGCATCGTCAACCGTAATTTTATCTTTCGCTTCCCAAATCAAACCAGATTCTTTCGGTTCAATGCCGGCATCTTTCAATTTATCCATCACTTTCTTAAAATTTTCCACCTTCGATTTTATTTCAATCATCCCCTCATCGCCGGCCTGAATATCTTCCGCCCCGGCCTCTATCATTGCCATTTCAAAATCATCCCGACTCATTTTCAACTGTTCACTAGCAACCGTGGCAAAACCAAATTGGCCAAACATCCAGAGCACCGAGCCGGAGCTACCCGGCGAGCCCCCGCCTTTTGTCACAATATGTTTCACTTCCTGCAACGTTCTATTTTTATTATCCGTAATTCCTTTTATCACAATCGCCACCCCACCCGGTCCATAGGCCTCATACAATGTTTCCTCCATTTGCGCGCCGTCCGGCCCGCCCGCCCCCTTTTTTAGGGCGCGCTCAATATTGTCTTTGGGCATGCCGGCGGCCTTGGCTCTTTCTATGGCCAAGCGCAACGAAAAATTCATCGTCGGATCACCACCCTGACGGGCGGCGATGGCGATGACCTTGGACATCTTGGAGAAAACATTACTCCGCAAAGCGTCCTGTTTGCCCTTCCGAGCTTGTATGTTATGCCATTTAGAATGTCCAGACATATATTACTAATTACATTCTGCTAAGAAACTCATCATCAAAAAATATTACCCCTAAACCGATATTTATTATTCGCTGAACCTGGCAGACCTGATGACGAAATGATATTTGCTGAAATTCACAATTATCATTTACTTTCACGCATTTGTACGGTTTATTTTTAGCGAGGTCTGTTTCGGCTAAGGCGAGCGGACAGGCGTACAACGGCGCATTTCGTTCTATTTCTGCAGATGAGACATGCTCGCCTGCCTTGGCGCATCCGCCACATTCATCAATCCGGCAACCTGTTTCCGCGTAATTATCACAATTAATAATAGTGAGGTAGGGCGGGCGATAATTCATGCGGTAAATTACCCCGATGCTATATAAACAGACGATGACCAGCAAAACGATGAATCTTTTTCTTAATTTCATAATAATTTTATGAGTAATTAGCCCTGTTATCTTATGCTGAAAACACTAAAAAATCAAGCAATTAAAAAACCCCGTCCGCCATCCGCCAACTGGCGGAGGCGAACGGAGTTTTTATTATGCTGGATCCCCTCCGCCAGCTGGCGGATTCGCGGGGATGACACCTACGGTGTCACTTCTTAAACCCCGTCCCGGACGGAATCAACCGGCCGATGATGACGTTTTCTTTCAATCCTTCGAGGTAATCAATCTTGCCGGTTATGGCAGTATTGATCAGCACTCTGGCCGTCTCCTGGAACGAAGCAGCCGAGAGGAAGCTCTGGGTGGAAAGCGAAACACGGGAAATGCCCAGCAGCAATTCGCGCGCGGTCGCTTCTTTGCCACCGTCTTTGCGCGCCACGCGGTTGGAAAATTCCAACTGCGCTTTTTCAATCACTTCGCTCGGCAACAAATCCGTATCGCCGGCATCTTCCACGTAAACACGAGAAAACATCTGTTTAATGACCAGCTCCATGTGCTTGTCGTTTACTTTCTGGCCTTGAGAAGAATAGATGTTCTGTGTTTCTTCCAACACATAGCGCTGGACCGCAGCCCGGCCCTTTAATTCAAACAACTCATGCATATTCACCGAACCATCGGTCAGCTGAGTGCCTTTTTCCACCTTATCGCCGGACTTAACATACAATTTATAACCGAGCGGAATAATATACTCGCGTACGCGCGGGCCGTTGTAAGAAAGAATGATGGTGCTCTTGCCGACTTTCACCTGGCCCTGATATTTGGCTTTGATTTCGTCGCCGGTAGAACCGCGCACCACCAAAACCGCGTCCTTATCCACCATTTCACCGTCTTTAACCGAAACCTCATCTTCAGCGGTGAACTTTATTTTCATTTCATCAATGCCTTCAAAGTGGATTTTGATAATTTTTTGTCCGCGACGGCCTTCGAAGATTCTTTTGCCGGACGGAGAAGTGATAATTTTCCCATCAGCGTCTTCCACTTCAATCGTGCCGTCCACATCGGCCAAAGTGGCTTGATGTTTCGGGTTGCGACATTCAAATAATTCTTCCACGCGCGGCAAACCTTGAGTGATGTCCGAACCGGCCACACCACCGGTATGGAAAGTGCGGAGCGTCAATTGAGTGCCCGGCTCGCCGATGGATTGCGCGGCGATAATACCCACCGCCGTGCCCAATTCCGCCGGCTTGTTGTAAGACAAGTCAAAGCCATAACATTTTTGACAAACGCCTTTAGGCAAATGACACTGCAAAACGGAACGGACATGCACGGAATCAACTTTGTTTTCGTCAATGATGCGGGCGGCCTTCTCATCAATAATCTCGCCGGCCTTTACCAGCGTTTTGTGGCCGGCTTTAATATCCTCCAAAGCATAACGGCCCCAGATGCGGTCGGATAATTTCTCGCCCATTTCTTGCGATTGCGCGGCAGTGAATATTTCACCGACAGTATCGCCACAGTCCTCTTCCAACACGACCACGTCCTGACAGACATCCACCAAACGACGGGTCAAATAACCGGCGCCGGAGGTGCGCAGAGCCGTATCGGACAAACCTTTGCGAGTGCCGTGCGAAGAAATAAAGAATTCCAGTGAATTGAAGCCTTCTTTGAAGTTGCCTTTAACCGGTAATTCCATAATGTCGCCGGACGGTGAAGCCACCAAACCCTTCATACCGATAACCTGGCCAAGCTGACCCCAAGAACCGCGGGCGCCCGAATCGATCATGGCGTAAACCGGACCATTTTTATTCAAAGAATTTTGGTTGCCGGCCACCACTTTATCTTTGGTCTCCGTCCAAACTTCGATAATTTTCGCGTGACGTTCGGCTTGAGTGAGCAAACCCTCTTGGTATTGTTCTTCCACCTGGCCGATCAGGGTGTCCGCTTCTTTGATAATCGGACCCTTTTCCATAATCTTCGGAAAGTCGTCCATGCCGAGCGAGTAGCCGGCCTTGGTGGCGTAGCGGAAGCCGAGATTTTTCAATTCATCCAAAAACAGGGCGGTTTTTTCCTGACCGTAAAATTCCAAATGCAGGGAAATTATTTTGCCCAATTTTTTCTTACCCACTGTTTCATTGTAATAAGGCATTTGGGTCGGCAAAACGCTATTGAAAACCATGCGACCGACGGAGGTCTCCATAATCGGGCTCTGGTCTTCGGTGAACTTGGCCAAATCGGTAAAGCGCACCTTTATTTTGTCGTGCAAACCGATAATCCGGCTCTTGTAAGCCAGGATGGCTTCTTGTTCTTCGGAAAAATGTTTAATAATTTTTTGGTCGCCTTCTTCTTCGTAGCGAGTCAGGTAATAACAGCCGAGCACGATGTCTTGACTGGGAGTAATCACCGGGGAGCCGGTGGCCGGCTTCAAAATATTCTTTTCCGCGGCCATTAAATTTTCCGCTTCCCAGCGGGCTTCTTTAGTTAGGGGCAGATGCACAGCCATTTGGTCGCCGTCAAAGTCGGCGTTAAAGGCGGTACAAACTAACGGATGCAATTGAATGGCGCTACCTTCAATCAAACGCGGGTGAAAGGCCTGGATACCGAGACGGTGCAAGGTCGGCGCGCGGTTCAACAGCACGCGGGTGGTCTGAGTCAATTCTTCCAAAATATCCCACACCTCGTCGCGCTCGGTTTCAATAAACCGGCCGGCACTGCGGACATTGTGCGCCAATTCTCGTTTGATAATTTCCGCCATGATAAACGGTTTGAATAATTCCAAAGCCATGCGCTTGGGCAAACCGCATTCATCAATATTTAAATTCGGACCGACGACGATGACCGAACGACCGGAATAGTCCACGCGCTTGCCCAGCAAATTCTGGCGGAAACGGCCCTGTTTGCCTTTCAAGATATCGGCCAGCGAGCGCAATTGTCTTTTTTGGCCGGTGGAGGCGGCCACGGTCTTGGCGTGGCGGGCGTTGTTATCGATCAACGCGTCCACCGCTTCCTGCAACATGCGTTTTTCATTGCGACAGATGACTTCCGGCGCGTTCAATTCCACCAAGCGACCCAGACGGTTGTTGCGGTTGATCACCCGGCGATACAGATCGTTCAAATCGGAAGTGGCAAAACGACCGCCATCCAACGCCACCATCGGACGCAGATCCGGCGGGATGACCGGAATACATTTAAGCACCATCCATTCCGGACGGATTTTGTTCATGGCCAAACTTTTCAAAAGTTTTTTGCGGCGGATGATTCGTTCCAGTTTCGCGCCTTTGGACGCTTGCTGTTCTTCCAACAATTTTTTAATCGTCTCTTCCAAATTAACCCGGGTCAATAAATCATAGACCGCTTCGGCGCCGATGGAGGCCTCAAACAAATGACCATAGCGCAAAGATAATTCCTGATATTTATTTTCCGAGACAATATGCATCACCATCAATTCACGCAGTTCTTTGTCGGCCGCCTGGAAGTCGGCTTCCAGGGCTTTGGTCTTGCGGTCGGCGTCATCGCGAATTTTTTCCAGCACGGCAGCGGCTTGTTTTTTATCAGCCGCGTTTTTTATCGCCTGATTCATTTCATTTTCAATCTGTTTCTTTTTGCTCTTGAATTCCTGGCGCAATAAATCAAAAGTTTGTTTTTTGCCGGCTTCGTCAACCTTGGTGATAATAAAGGAGGCGAAGTAAATAACTTTTTCCAAAGCCTGGGCCGACAAATCCAGCACTAAACCGACTTTGCTCGGCACCGAGCGTAAAAACCAGATATGCGCCACCGGCGTAACCAATTCAATGTGGCCCATGCGCTCGCGCCGGACCAGAGAGGTGGTCACTTCCACCCCGCATTTGTCGCAGACAATGCCTTTGTAGCGAATTTTTTTATATTTTCCGCAATAACATTCCCAGTCCTTGGTCGGACCAAAAATTTCTTCGGCAAACAAGCCGCCCTTTTCCGGCTTTTGGGTGCGATAATTGATAGTTTCCGGTTTGCGTACTTCGCCAAATGACCAATCGCGGATAACTTCCGGCGAGGCGATTTTTAAGCGAATGGCGTCGAAGTCCAGAGTGCTTTGAGTGTCGCGATACATATATTTGTAGGGATTATTTATGTATTTTATTCAGACGCTTTCGCTTTTTCTCTCACCGGCGCATCGACTTTGTCTTTTTGCGCTTCGACCGGTTCATTTTTGACCGGTAAATATTCGCCGGATTCTTGACGCTTCAATAATTCAACATCCAGCGCGAGGCCTTTTAATTCTCGCACCAACACATTGAACGATTCCGGCACGTTAACTACTTTGATTTCTTCTCCTTTAATGATTGATTCGTAAGCTTTGGAACGGCCCGGCACATCATCGGATTTAATCGTCAAAATTTCCTGCAAAATATGCGCGGCGCCATAGGCCTCAATCGCCCAAACTTCCATTTCACCGAAACGCTGACCACCGGATTGCGCCCGGCCACCCAACGGTTGTTGTGTGATGAGCGAATACGGACCGATAGAGCGCTGGTGAATTTTGTCCTCAACCATGTGGTTGAGCTTAAGCATATAGTTGTAGCCCACCGTCACTTTATGATCAAACGCTTCGCCGGTCCGGCCATCGTATAATTGCGACTGTCCGCCCACCGGAAAGCCGGCTTTAACCAATTCTTCTTTAATCTGTTCTTCGGTTAAGCCGTTGAAAGCCGGCGTGGCGACTTTATAACCCAGTTCGTTGGCCGCTAAACCCATATGATTTTCCAAAATCTGGCCGAGGTTCATACGAGAAATAACGCCAAGCGGAGAAAGAATCACGTCAACCGGCGTGCCGTCTTCCAAGAAAGGCATATCCTCCACCGGCACGACTTTGGAAATAACACCCTTGTTGCCGTGGCGGCCGGACATTTTGTCGCCCACTTGAACTTTTCGCATATCGGCCACGCGGACGCGGACCTGTTTGATCACGCCCGGTTCCAACTTGTCGCCGACTTCGGCCGAGAACACCTGCACATCAATCACTTTGCCGTGCTCGCCGTGCTCCAAGTATAAAGACGAATCGCGCACATCGCGGGCTTTCTCGCCGAAGATGGCGCGCAATAATTTTTCTTCCGCGCTCAATTCGGTTTCACCCTTCGGGGTGATTTTGCCCACCAAAATATCGCCGGATTTTACTTCAGCGCCGATGCGGACGATGCCTTCGGAATCAAGATTTTTTAATTTTTCTTCGCTGACGTTCGGAATGTCGGAAGTAACCAGTTCCGGACCGAGCTTGGTCTCGCGGACATCCACGGTGTAATCTTCAATGTGAATGGAAGTATAGCGGTCTCGCTTCATGATGCGGTCGGAAAGAATCACCGCGTCTTCATAGTTAAAGCCGTCCCAAATCATATAAGCGACCAGCACGTTTTGGCCGAGCGCCAATTCGCCGTCTTTAATACACGGGCCATCAGTCAAAGCCTGACCCTTTTTCACTTTCTCGCCAATCGTCACCACCGGGTGCTGATTGACGCAGGTGGCGGCGTTGGAACGTAAAAATTTCTTCAATAAATATTTATAAGTCTGCCCTTTTTTGTCGGTCAAAATAATGTGACCGCCGGACAACTCGGTGATTTCGCCATCGGCATCGGCTTTAACAATGTAGCCGGAATTTTCCGCGGCGACTCGTTCCACGCCGGTCCCGACCAGCGGGGGTTCCGGTTTAATACAAGGCACGGCCTGGCGTTGCATGTTGGTGCCCATCAAAGCGCGGGTGGCGTCGTCGTGTTCCAAGAAAGGAATACAGGCGGTGGCAATGGAAATAATTTGATTGGAAGAAACGTCGATGTAGTCGATCATTTCCGAATTAATCACGCCCGGTTTGCCGAAGATACGAGCGGCCACCAGTGAATCGACGAAATAGCCTTGGTCATCGATTTTCGTGGTAGTCGGGGCAGTCACCATTTTTTCTTCTTTAAAAGAATTGAGGTGGACGATTTCATTGGTCACGCGCGGTTTGATGGCGATGGTAGTATCCTTGAGCGTGGATAATTTTTTCGCCACGTCTTTGGTGATCAAAGTCCCGTCTTTGAAACCGCCTTTGGCGCCGCGTAAAATTTCACCTTCAGTCAGCGCGGCATCATTGGCGACTTCTTTCAAAACTTTTTTATAGGGCGTTTCAATAAAACCGAATTCATTGACCCGGGCGAAGCTGGACAAGTGGTTGACCAGGCCGATATTCGGGCCTTCCGGCGTGGAAATCGGGCAAATACGGCCATAATGGGTGTTGTGCACATCGCGCACTTCAAAGCCGGCGCGATCGCGGGACAAACCGCCCGGACCGAGCGCGGATAAACGGCGCTTATGCTCCAGTTCGGACAACACGTTAATTTGGTCCATGAACTGCGATAACTGCGAGCTCATGAAAAATTCTTTGATGGCGGAGATAACCGGACGGGCGTTAATCAATTTGTTCGGCGAGAGTTGTTCCATTTCGTAGGTGCTCATGCGGTCTTTGACCACGCGTTCCATGCGGGCCAAACCGACGCGGAAACGATTCTGCACCAATTCACCGACAGCGCGGATGCGACGATTGCCTAAATGGTCGATGTCATCCGGGTCATCCTGGGTGACGTTCAAACGAATAACTTCTTTCACTACTTGCAAAAGTTTTTCCGGAGAGAAGACACGATTTTCTTTTTTATGATAATCCTCGTGCGAAAAACCCAATTCAAATTTGGTATCAAATTTATAGACGCCAACCGGACCCAAATCATAACGATCAAAATTAAAAAACATGGCGTAGATTAAAGATTTGGCGTTGTCGGCGGTGGCCAGATCACCCGGACGAATTTTTTTATAAACTTCAATCAAACCTTCGTCGGTGGTTTTGGCTAAATCTTTGGCCAAAGTTGATTCCACGAAATCAATGTGCGGATGGATATTCACGTCTTTCAGCTCGGCGCGGAGTTTGTCTTCGTCGGCATAGCCAAAGGCGCGCAACAGCGAGGTTACCGCCACTTTGCGCTTGCGGTCAATTTTTACCCAGAGCACGTTATTTTGATCGGTTTCAATTTCCAACCAAGCGCCACGATTCGGAATAATTTTCGCGCCATAATAACGGCGGCCGCGAACATTTTCCGCGGTGAAAAACACACCGGCCGAACGAATCAGCTGAGACACGACCACGCGCTCGATGCCGTTCACCATAAAAGTGCCGCGCGAAGTCATCAGAGGCAAATCGCCCAAATATATTTCTTGCGTTTTGGATTGATTGGTTTTTTTATTGACCAACCGCGCGTTGACGCGCAACGGCGCTTCAAAAGTAATGTTGCGATCGCGACAAACCATCTCATCAAATTTCGGTTCATCTAAATAATATTCTTCCAAATACAATTCCAATTCACGATCGGAAAAATCGGTAATCGGAGAAACTTCTTCAAACAAATCTTTGATGCCATTCTTCAAAAAATGGTCGTAGGAACTTTTTTGCAGTTCAATCAAATCCGGGAACGGCACGGCGTCGCGGACTTCGGTAAAAAAACTGCGCGGCTCGGCTGTTACTCCTTTGTATTTATAGGAAGGCATAAATAAAGAAAAAGTTTATAATTTTTTAAATTTGAAAAAATATTTTTTAACAGTCGAGACCATGTCCCTTCCTCCTCAGATTCACCGCCGGCAAAAACCGCCTATAGGCAACAAAAAAATCCCCCTTTTCAGGCGTTTTTGAGACGGAAGATGAGTTTTATTTTGCCAGCAAGGTGGACATGCAAAAATTTTGTTACCTTGCGCGCAGCGCTTTTAACAAAGAAAAGGCCGCACTTTAGCCAAAAAATGGCTAATTCGATCCGCCCAGTCTAGCGACTGAAACGGCGTAGTTTTGAAAGTAGGTTGATTTTACCTAAAAATAGCCTTTTTGTCAACTAGAATGGGTGGATAACTTCTTGTCAAGATTAAATAGCTTTTTGGCTAACTTTAGCCAATTATACGAACTGGCTTGAAAAGTTATCCACAGGGCTTAATCCCGTAACCTACAGCCTGGACTCTGCAACCCTTTGATATTTATGCTTTGGGCCTGGCGAACACATGTTACGGACTATCGCGGAGGCGAAACGTCAAAGTTGAGCCGAGCGTAAGGGCGGCGAGACCACAGACGAGCCGACCCGTGTCCGGAATGTGTGTTCGCCAGGCCCAATTTCGCCCGCCTTTGCCACTTAATCTTATCCACAGTTGACAAGGCCGGATAGCGCCCCTAAAATACGAAGCATGTTTTTCTCCAACAAGCTGCGGTAGAGCTGATGCCTTAATCGAATCCGTTGGTAAAGCTTATCTCTCTCCTCCCCTAGAAAACTTTCTTGTGATCTATGGGAGTCAAGTTTTAACAATGATTCATGACTTAATACATGCAGCTCTTCTCGCAGCTTAGTGGAGAAAAAATCCGCCCCGCTCCATGGGGCGGTTTTCTTTTTCGGCTGATGTTGTTGCCCGGGCAAAAAAATGTTAGAATAGTATAAACTTCTCTATGAGTAGAACACCGAAGAACCGATCTGCCGTTTCACGAAATGACGACTTCGGCCCGCGTCTCAGCCACGGGCTTTTGTCGGTCTTGTTATTTGTCGTGGCCGGGCTGGCGACATTAAGCTTCTTTGACATGGCCGGGGTAGCCGGAAAATTTATTGATTCACTGCTGGCGATTGTTTTTGGACAAGTCCGCTATGCTTTCCCGGTAATTCTAATCATCACGGCGATTTTATTAATCAAGGACTTGGAATACGAATACCGTTCCACTCACATCCTCGGCTCTGTTCTGTTTTTTTTAAGCTTTAACGGGATGTTCCACCTGGCAAAACCGCCGAGCGAAATGGTTAGTTTGGCTCTGCAAGGTTATGGTGGCGGACTATTCGGCCTGGCGCTGGCCTGGCCACTCGGCACTTATGTCGGATGGTGGGGCGGGATAATAATCTTGGCCGGCATATTGTTGGTATCTATCATCTTCTTGTTCAACACTTCATTGGCAGAACTAGTGGCTTTAAATAAAAAAATGATTTTGGCGCTTGGTTGGTTTGGCCAACAGGTGGTGGCATTTTTCGGCGGTTTCAAAAAAGAAGAAAAGCTGACCATGCGTATTGAAGGCGATTACGAACCGATGAAAAAGAAATCTTCAGCTGAAACAGAGGATGAAAACGAAGAGGAGGAAACGGAGGAAATGGAAGAAGACGCTCCGGTTTTTGCTTCACGGGCCGTGGGCAAAGAAATCAAGCCGGCGGATAAAACCGCGGAGGCAAAAGCCGACGAAATAGTCGCCAAAGAAACCCGGCCGACCACGCTGGATGTTAATTATCAATGGCCACCGATGGAATTGTTATATATTTCCAAGTCTAAACCTTCGGCTGGCGATATCAAAAGCAACGCTGAAACAATAAAAGAAACTTTGCATAATTTCGGCATTGAAACAGACATGGGCGAAATACGCGTCGGGCCGACCGTCACCCAATATTCTCTAAAACCGGCCAAAGGAATAAAACTCACCCGCATCACCGGGTTATCCAATGATCTAGCGCTGGCGTTGGCCGCGCATCCGATCCGCATTGAAGCGCCCATCCCGGGCAAATCGTTGGTGGGCATTGAAGTGCCCAATGAAAAAGTGGCCATGGTGACTTTGCGCGAACTGCTGGAAAGCCAGGAGTATAAAACCCGCGGACACAATTTAACTCTGGCGCTCGGCAAAGATGTCGCCGGCAAAGTTTGGTTCGCCGACTTGCCGAAAATGCCTCACCTGCTGATTGCCGGTACCACCGGTTCCGGTAAAACCGTTTGTATCAACACGGTAATCTTGAGCTTGCTCTATCAAAATTCCCCCGAAACTTTGCGCTTTATCATGGTTGACCCGAAACGCGTGGAGTTAACTCTTTACAACGGCATTCCGCACTTGCTCACGCCGGTCATTACCGACCCGGCCAAAACAGTCAGCGCCTTAAAGTGGACTATCGGTGAAATGGAGCGGCGCTTTGACACATTGGCGGCGCATGGCGTGCGCGACATCGCTTCATACAACAAACGAGCCACGGAAAAAATGCCACACATTGTTTTTGTGATTGACGAACTGGCTGACCTAATGGCGATGGCGCCGGCCGAAGTGGAAGCCGGCATCATCCGCATCGCGCAAATGGCGCGCGCCGTCGGCATTCATCTGATTGTCGCCACCCAGCGTCCGAGCGTGGAAGTTATCACCGGTTTAATGAAAGCCAACATTCCGGCCCGCATCGCTTTCTCGGTCGCGTCCATCATTGATTCGCGCACCATTTTAGATTGCCCGGGAGCGGAAAAATTGTTAGGCCGTGGCGATATGCTTTTGCTGACCGCCGAACTTTCCAAACCGAAACGCATCCAGGGCGCTTTTGTTTCCGAAGAAGAAATGAAACGGGTAGTGGACCATATCAAAGGCGATGAACCGCCGATTTATGATGAAGCTATTGTTTCCAAATCCGGCAGTGGCGGCGGCACGATGAATTTATTCGGCGGGCCAAGCGATGACAAGGATGTGCTGTTTGAGGAAGCTCGAGCGATTGTGATTGAGTCGGGTAAGGCCTCGGCTTCATTGCTTCAGCGCCGAATGAAAGTCGGCTATGCCCGCGCCGCGCGGTTGCTTGACGAGATGGAAGAAGCTGGTATAGTAGGACCGGCGGACGGCGCTAAACCGCGTGAAGTTTTTACCGATCATTTGATGCCCACCGCCGAGGAGGAAATGCCGGCCAACGAACAAACCATGGACGCCGGCGGCACGGTTTTTGATGAACCCGCTTCGACGGACACACCGGAACCGGAAGAAAGCGCCACCCCGGAAGAATTGGCTGAGGAGCTGGTGGAAGAGGTAGCGGAAGAAATCGCCGAGAGTGAAATAGCCGCGCCGGAGCCGACGGAAGAAACCGACGAAGTAAAAGAATAAATTTTGACCTTTGATTTTTAGATTTTGTGTCTATTTTTTGCGTTAAAAAATTACCGTCACAAGCCCGGCTGGGAAAACGGCTGCGCGAAGCGCGTGAAGCGAACGGCGCCAGCTTGTCTTCCATGGCTTCCGCCATTCGCTTGCCGGTAAAATATCTTATCGCCATAGAAAAAAACCGCTGGAATATTTTACCTAAAGCAAAAGTCTATCGCGTCAACTATCTTCGCGAGTGCGCCAAGTTTTTAAAACTAAACGAACAAGAAATTTTAGAAGCGTTTGCCAATGAGGGCGGGTTCAAAGATACCGACTTGGTGCATCCGATTAAGGCTTTTAGAAATTCTCCGCTCTATTCCCTTTCCATTTTGGCGCGCAATCTGGTAACCGTCTGTTTTATCTTGCTCTTCGCCGGTTATCTTATCTGGCAAGTCAAAGGCGTTTTGGAACCGCCGGCGCTGGCAGTCTTCAGCCCGATTGAGGGCATGACCACGGTTGATTTAAACATTACGGTCCAGGGCGAAACGGAAAAAGAATGTCGATTGGCCATTAACGGGCAGGAAATCATGTTGGATGAAAACGGCCGATTTAATTCCAATATTGATCTGGCCAACGGCTTAAACACGATTGTTATTTCCGCCACTAAAAAACACGGTAAAACTTCCACCATCACTCGGCATATTGTGGTAAAAAATATCGGCTACCAGTCGACGGAAGTAAAACAAATTTCTACCAGATAAGACCGACCGAAAACCCCAAATCCCAATATCCAATGACCCCACCAAAGGCGGGCAGGCAAATAAACCGTACGAAAGCCCCAAATCATAATTGAACGATTTTGAAAATTGGAATTTAGAATTTATTTGGGTTTTGGGAATTGAAATTTTGGATTTAACAAAGTTGATTAAGAATTAAAAATTAATTTTAAATTATTTAAGTTAAAAAGAGGGGGAGAGAATTTCTAATTATCGTATGGCAAAACAAATCAGCGAGGAGGTAAAAAACAAACTGAAAGCGGCGGAAAGCGCGATCGACCAAATCAAAAGCCGATTCGGCGAAGGCGCCATCATGAAATTCGGCGAATCAAAAATAATGCAGGTGGACACCGTGCCCACCGGCTGTTTGTCTTTGGATATCGCCCTGGGCGTGCGCGGCGTGCCGCGCGGACGCATTATTGAAATTTACGGACCGGAGTCGTCCGGTAAAACCACTTTGGCCCAACACATTGTGGCGGAAGTGCAAAAACTCGGCGGTATCGCCGCATTCGTAGACGCGGAACATGCCTTGGATCCGGATTACGCGCGCAAAATCGGCGTAAAAATTGATGAGCTGCTAATTTCGCAACCGGATACCGGCGAACAGGCGCTGGAAATCGTGGATACTCTAGTCCATTCTAACGCGGTTGATGTGATTGTGGTTGACTCGGTGGCGGCGCTGGTGCCAAAAGCGGAAATTGAAGGCGACATGGGTGATTCGCATATGGGGTTGCAGGCGCGTTTGATGAGCCAGGCTTTGCGTAAACTGGCCGGTATTGTTTCCAAATCAAAAACCCTGGTAATTTTTATCAATCAGACCCGCATGAAAATCGGCATTGTTTTCGGCAATCCGGAAACGACCACCGGCGGTATGGCCTTGAAGTTTTATTCCTCGGTGCGCATTGAGGTACGCCGTTCCGCCCAAATCAAACAAGGCGATAAAATTATCGGCAACCGCGTTAAAGTAAAAATCGTAAAAAATAAAGTGGCCCCGCCGTTCACTACCACTGAATTTGATATTATGTATAACGAGGGTATTTCCGTAGCCGGCGACATTTTGGACACGGCCACACTCTACAAAGTAATCGATAAAAAAGGCAACAGTTATATGTTCGGCGAAGAAAAATTAGGCGTCGGGCGTGAAACCGCCAAAGCGTATTTAAAAGCCAATCCGAAACTGCTAACGGAAATCAGAAAAGCTACTTTCAAAAAAGTGGAGGACGGCGAACCGCTGGAAGGCGAGGACATGGCTCCGACCGGCGATGAAGTCCCGCCACCGACGGAGGAGTAAAATCAGTTCACAGCACACAGTTCACAGTGCACAGTGCACAGTTCACAGCCTGCCTGCCGGTAGGCAGGTTCGCAGCGCACGGTAAGCAAATAAAAACACTCCGACAAAATCGGGGTGTTTTAATATTGTTATTTACCCGTCGATGCGGTAATATATGGGGGTGATATTAAACTAAAAATATGGTGGAAAACCCATCTAACAAAGGAAAGCTCGCGATTATACTGGCCTTGATCATAATCGTAGCTGGCGGTAGTTATTTTGGTTACGGCCTTTGGCAAAAAAAACGCCAGGGACATCTTAAAAATATCGGCTTAACCGACCCGTTGGCCCAAGATATAGCTAAATTTGCCGCCGAAGACGCGCAAAAGCAGGCCGAGGCCAATAAATCTCCGGCTGATAAGTTTCAAGACGCCGAAGCGGTGGAAATTTCCAAAGAGAGCGAAAAAACCATGGCCGAAGAAATGACGGCCATTATCAAATCGCTGTTTGACGACGCCAAAATCACGGCCTTTACCGATAACTACATGGGGCTGAGTGAAGGCTCCGGCATTATGCAATTAATGACACCGAAAAAACTTTCTTTAAACGACTCCGGCAATTTGAGCCGAGCTTTGGCGGAAAAAGGATACAATGTAATAAACACGACCGAAGAAAATAATTCCGCCGCGATAATCGCTGACAAAAATAACAAAACCTACACCGTCGGTTTCAACAACGACGAGCAAGAAATTGTAATCATTATCACCGCTCCACCGAGCGGAGCGTAAAAAAATTAATTTACTCTAACCATATTTTTATGGAAGGACAGCAAACGAATCAACCGGCGCATCCGCCGTCGGCGGGCGGGCAAGCCAACACCGGGATGGCCATTGTCGCCTACATTATTTTCTTCATTCCGCTTTTAACGGACGCGAAGAAAGACGCGTTTGTCAGATTTCACGTTCGACAGGGCTTGGCGATTTTCGCCATGGGCGTGATCCTTTGGGTTATCCGCATGATTATGCCGTGGTACTGGCTCTGGAACCTTTCTTGGCTGTTGAGCCTGCTCAGCTTGGCTATTTTGGTCTTTGCCATTCTCGGCATCGTCAATGCGGCCAATGGCAAACAGGAAAAATTGCCGATTGTCGGCGGTTTCGGAGAAGCTTTGGCCAAGATGTTCAAAATATAGACACAATTAAAAAACACTCCGATACGTCGGGGTGTTTTTTGTTTTGTGCTACCTCTTCATCTGTCGGCGATATTCAATATACGAATACACCACCGTGACGAGCGCGGACAATATAATCGCGGCCAGCACGACCCAAATGGCGGTCGCCGGCCAAAAAATGCTCAGCAACATCAACAAACCGGAAATACGAAACAAGATGCCGCCAAGCCGGTGCGTCTTGCGCCACACTTCTTCATTGCTTAAAGTCCACGGCGTCCGAATGCCGATGGAAAAATTCATTTTTGCTTTGCTCACCATCACGCCGACGGCGTAAAACAATACGCCTAGCGCCGGCACCAAAAATCTGGTCATATCAAATCGCCCGCCGACATTCCACCAGATGGTCAGCCAATAAATATACAACAAAAACAGAAAAATCAACACAATAAACCAGTCAAAATAAGCGCGGAATTGGGCGATATTTTCTTTTTTCGGGTCAACGCGCGGGACAATCATCAATAACAAGAGCATGCCGGCGGAAATAATCGGCATCAAATATACGCCCCAAAATTTGGACATATAGCCATTCACTTGTCCGGACGCGTCCCAGTGGCTGGCCATTAAATCGGGCATGGACGGATAGAGCGCCCAACCAAACAAAAACGAAATGACAACGATGGCGGCGGCGATGATTTCACCTTTGCTTATTTTCAAGTACATAAAAAATAATATTATTTTAAATAAGTTTTCTCGATATCGGTGACAATGTCCTCCCAATTAAAATTCTTTTTAATGAAAGCCAGGCCTTTTTCGCCGTGCCGTTTGACGCTCTCCGGAAAATCCAACAGATAAACCATCATTTCATACAAATCATTCACGTTCTTTGTTTCAAAAATAAAACCGGCGTGATCTATGCTCTCCAAATTCTCCGGGATATTACTTACCAGCACGCAAGTGCCGTAACTCATCGCTTCCAGAATGGTAATGGAAAGACCTTCGGCTTCGGACGGATGAACATACAGATAAGCGTTGGCAAAAAGCTGAGCCAGGGTTTCGCCCTGCTGAAAACCGACAAAAATAATATTCGGCGAACCGGCGGCTAACTTTTTTAAATAATCCAAGTAGTCGTCGGTATAACTCGGCGCGCCGACAATGGCCAATTTGCGCACCTGCCCGCCCGGCCATTTGCTCGGGTCGGTGCCGTGCGTTCTTTCCATTTTTTTGTAAGCCTCAATTAAATAATGAATGCCCTTGTGCTTAATCAAACGAGCGACGGTTAAAATATAATTATCTTTAGCCAAACCAAATCGGCGAATTCTATTGTCGTGCGCCTCGCTGGTTTTGCGTAAATCAGTGCCATTGGGAATATAAATTAATTCCTTGTTATAATTATGCCGGCAATATTCTTGAATGGACCGGGAGACGGCAATACAGACATGCGGAAAGTGCACGGCCGTCCACTCGCCCAAACCCAAATACCAGCGAGCGAACGCGCCCCATTTTTTATGAAACCGATCAATGCTGTGAAAAGTGACGACCACTTTGGCGCGCGGTTTAAAAACGCGCGGGATCCAAGCCAAGGTTGACGGCCCGACGCCGTGGTAATGGATCACATCAAAATCCTGAAACAAAGCGTGGATGGTGGAGAAAAAAACATGCGAAATCGTATCTAAATTTTTGGTCGGGATTGACGGCGTGTAAATAATTTTCACGCCCTTAAATTCCTTGATTTTATCCTCCACTAAATAATCGCGCGAATAAGCCGTCACCTCGTGACCGCGCGCGACCAATCGAGTGGCCAATTCTTCCACGTGTTTTTCCACCCCGCCGCCCTTACCGCCGATAAACGGCATGGTTTTTTGTCCGATTAAAGCGATTTTCATATTCACCCTATTAGAAGATTATTAATCCGGAGTAATTATGGCCAAAATAACCGCGCTAACTACCGCCAAAATAAAACCGACAAACTGATGACGGCGTAATTTCTCTTTGTTAAAAATCAGACCGAGTAAGCTGGCTAAAACGATATAGCCCTCGCTGATACTGATAGCGATGGTAATGGGAATATAAAGCGCGCTGTAAGCATAAGCAACCCAGGCCGCGTTATCCAAAATCCCCACGCCGATAATTAATGTTTTGTCTTTATGCCAATCCTTAAAAAGCTCCCCGAACTTTGCTTTAGAAATCAAATAAATTAAACAGGCTAAAGCCAAAAATAAACTGGTAAACCAATTAATTAAAAGCGGGTTAGTTTCTCTCGCGCCGACGCCAAAAAGAAAATTGGTCGTACCCATGCAGACAGCGCCGGCTACCGCCAGCCAAACACCCTTCTCCGCTTTTATTTTTTTTAAATGATTAAAAGATTTAGTAGAAACCAAGACGATGCCGATGATCAACGTGATGATCATGACTATCTGCAACCAAGCCAAGCGCTCTTTTATCAATAAAAAAGACAAAGCGGCGGTCACGGCGATTTCAAAGGCCATAATCGGTTCGATCACGCTGATCTTCCCGTCACTTAACGCTTGAAAATCCAAAAGAGCGGTGAGCAACATCACAAAACTCGCTCCCAAAAAAAGCATTAAAATCGGACGATCAATAAAAAGGCCGGCAATATCTCGATAGACAAAAGGCAGCAAAGCAATCGCGGCGATGGCGGTGATAAAAAAAATCGCCGCCCATTTGCCGAATTCTCGACTGCTCTTTTGGATTAAAAAATCGCCGAACCCGAAACAAACCAACGCGATAAATGCGAATAGAATACCCATAGATGTACTTTAATAATACAACAAAAAACACCCTTTTGTATAGGGTGTTTTTATCCGATAAGTAGATTAGGCAAACGCCTGAATCATGAGGGCGGCCACCACCAAAACGAAGAGCCAACCGACCGTATAAAGAAACAGTTTGACCGCCTCTGCTTTTTTATTGTCCAAATAATAAAGTACCGGTTTGCCCAGCACCAGCGCGCCGGTAATCGCCGCCGACACCACAAACAACATAAGAAGAGTCACCGGTCCAAGCAGATTGTCCACTTTGCCAAAAATTCTTTCGGCATTTTGCATGATCAATACTACGATGGCCACATAGACGGATACGCCGAGCGCGTTAAAGAATGCGGCTAGCTGCAAGTTCTTCATAAAAAAAATTGGATGAATAAAATTATCAATGTAATCTTACCTTTTTTTATAAATTATTCAACCGAGTCTTATTCTTCATACATAAACAGCGCATCCACCGTAGTGCCCAGCGTCTTCGCCACTTTATGCGCCAATTCCAACGACGGATTATATTTTTCTTTTTCTAAAAAAACAATGGTCTCGCGCCGTACGCCGACTTGCACCGCTAACTCTTCTTGAGTCAGATTCAATTTGCTTCTTAATTCTTTAATTCTATTGGGCATATTATTCCCCTTTCCGGTTATACCACATAAAAAACGCCGACTGAAGCACTACCAACAAACACAGGCTGTACAAAATTACACTACCCGGAACAAAAAATTCCGGTCGGGATGTTCTGCCGAGAGAATAAAGAATCAAACCGGTGACGCACATGATTAAAGTAAAAACAAAATACGCTGACCGCGAGGCCTGGCTGGCGATTTTGTAATCTCTCTCATCGGCAATTACTCCGTGCACTCTTTTTTTAGCTAAATATAAAAGTCCCATGGCGATCAGCATGCCGGCCACCGGCACCAGCCAGTTGCCGCTGTTGACGGTGGCGCCAACCACCATTCCAAGGATAATGACGACGACTAAACTAATAATTTTATAAGTTCTCTTGTCCATATTATATATTTAAACCCATATATAAGCTCCTTGGCTTGGAAATGAAAACCTATATTTTCATTTCACTCACCCGCGTTCGCTTATAGAGATTTTCTGGAATAATAAATATTGGAGATGGCCTTGGCCAAAACTCCGACCGCCAGGACGGCGATTAAAAACGGATCTACGTTGGGAACTTCCGCGCCGATACTATTGAATGATTGGTAAGCCACGCCGATGCCGACCATTAAAACCATGGCCCAAGCGGAATTTCTTTCCGAGATCGCTTCAATCTTGTATTCGCGTTCGTCGCGGTTTAAGTTGACCATAATATGAAATACATCCAGCAGCAACACCACCACCCAAACGGTCGTGGCCGCGAATCGGACTTCTGCGGTCAAAAACGGGATATATTGAAATATGGCGAGCGGGATAATGGCCGCTACTATATAGACCCAGCCCTGCCAAGTTTTAGGGAATATGCCCCAGCCGCCGTATTTTCTGCGCTGAAACCATGCTGTTTTACCGATCATATGGATTTGGTTAGTGAATAAAGTTAGATATTTCTAACTCTATGTTATATATTTCTAACTCTTTTGTCAAGGGGAAGGTGTGGATAAGTCAAAATATAATATAAAACACCCCGCAAAATGCTGGGTGTTTTATGTATAACGCGGAGAGGGTGGGAGACTGCGCTTCGCGCAGAGTCGGCTTGCTCGCTCGAAAGAAAAAGTAAACTTTTTCTTTACTCGCTCGCTACGCCGAACGAACCCCAGTGGGTTCTCATCACCACCGCTCCATAAAACCAGGCCCCGTAAACGGGGCCTGGTTTTATGCGGTGTTTGTTGGACAAAGTTCGAAACTATTTCGAGCAAAATCCAAATGATTAAAAATAATAAAAAGGACTCGGCAGGGCGAAACAATTTGTCTGGGGGAATGGATTCGCCCTGCCTCGGCTGATTTCCCGCCCGCAGAAAGGGGTCTGGGGAATGAATGCGGGCGGGTTTCGGACTGGGGGTTTTCGGAAAATTCGCCACTAATACGAACGAAAAATTAAATTAATTTTTCGTCTATTTCTGTCTTACCCAAAATTGCTTTGTTCAAATACATGAATGGAATGTTTATTAAACCAACAAGCCATTTAACGGCCGTTTGTCCAATTATCAATGGCAAAATCGGCATCACTCCAAAAAATGCAAGTGGAATAAAAATTAAACTGTCTAACAATAATGCTGGGATAGAGCTAAAAGCATTTCTTGTCCACAAGTATTTTCCTTTCGTTAATTTCTTAAACCAAGAATATACATAAGCATCAAAATTTTCTGTAATCATAAACGCTACCCAGCTTGCTATTGTAATTCTTGGGACAAGATTGAAAAATTGTTCCCATGTCGCTTGCATATTCCAAAATGGAGCGGGTTGAAACTTTACTCCAAGCCAAAAGAAAAACACCATTGCTATTTGGGAAACAAAAGCAATCAGAATCATTTTGTGTGTTTCCTTTCTTCCAAATTTTTCATTAACAATATCCGTCATTAGATATGTTAGTGAAAAAACCAAAACTCCGCTTGGCCCGTAAAAAGTCGCGAATCCTAAATTAAACGCAGATATTTTTACAGCTAAAACTTGAGCAACTAAAACAAATGTAACATAAAGACCAATTAACAAATCTGCCTTGTTGTATTTTTTGGCATACCAACTTCCTAACAAAGTAAAACTTGTGATGCCGATTATCCACAAAATTAATAATAATATATTCATAAAATTTATTTTCTAATAATTATTTTTCTATCCATACTTGGACAGGTTGATGAGATTCAGACTTTTGCACATCAACTAAAATTTTTAATTTATTCGGCTCTATCGCCTTTATTATAATATCAAAAATTTTTCTAGTAAATTCTTCTGCTGTTATTGGTTTTTTAGAAATCTCCAGAATTTCTTGCTCTAAAGAAACATACTCTAATATATTTTGTCTTGGTTGGTAATCAACAACAACAAAACCAGTAAAACTTTTATTTACCACCGAACAAGTAGTAGAAAATGGTATTTGAATCTTAATGCCAGAAATTTCGTAATTCAATGGGATGATTTTAATCATTTTGTTTTACTTTGATTTTATAATTAACCCATTTGTAACCCAAATCTTCTCTTTCGACCTTTTCAAAAATTTCATAACCGCACTCATCAACTAATTTTTCTAAAACAATAAAATCATAATCTGGATTAGTTGTTTTTGCACTTTGTAAATTTGCATGAGTAAAAGTAATCATGCCGTTTTCAGCTAAAAAATCTTTTGCTTCGGTAAATAATTTTCTGTGTATTTCAAAACCATTATCGTAAAGAGCTTGATTAATTGGGCTGTCGCCAGCGTCAAAATTCACAATAGGCAGGTTTGCAATAATTAAATTATATTTCTTTTTTGGGAAATTCGAAAAAAGATCGGAATAAAAAACTTCTATACTATTTTTTAAATTATTTATTTCAACATTATGTCTTGAACAATCAACGGCTTGTTGATTTATATCAGCCGCATCAACATGGTTTGCCCCAGCCATAACAGCAACAATCGATTCTATTCCACTTCCCGAACCAATATCTGCCACTTCTAATCCTTGAAGATTTCCAAATGTTTCAAAAACAGATTTTGAACTTACACTATAATCTGACCTGGGAGGAAAAACTGTTGGAAAAACATCTATTGAGAAGGTTTTATCGCCAACTTTTACCTCAACTCTATATTTTCCAGTTTCTGATTTTTCTTTTATAAAGTCAACAAAATTCCTAGTTATCTCAGGATTTATATCTTCTGGTTTTTGAACATCATTTCCTTTTTCAATTTCGTTTATCATAATTTTATCCTATCAATTTATCAACACTAACATTAAAAGCCTTGGCGATTTTTTTCAGAGTATCTAAAGTCGGATTTTGATTTTCTCCCGATTCCATTTTGATAAGCGTGTTATTGGCGACATCCGCCAATCTCGCTAACTTCTCTTGCGAAAGCCCTTTGGCTTCTCGCAACTTCTTTATGTTGTTTGCTAAATTTTGATTTGACATATATTCAATAAAAGATTAACATTATAGTGGAGTATCCATTTATCTGTTACTACTATGATGTTACACCAAAATTTAAAACAAATCAATATTAAGAATTTTTTTGTAGTGGCGAATTTTCCGAAAACCCCCAGTCCGAAACCCGCCCGCATTCATTCCCCAGACCCCTTTCTGCGGGCGGGAAATCAGCCGAGGCAGGGCGAATCCATTCCCCCAGACAAATTGTTTCGCCCTGCCGAGTCCTTTTTATTATTTTTAATCATTTGGATTTTGCTCGAAATAGTTTCGAACTTTGTCCAACAAACACCGCCAAAATTCGGAATTCAAATTTCCGCAAAAAATATGGTCGGCACGAAGTGCCGTCTGTTCTGAATTCCCCCCAAAAAATCCTGATTCTGAAAGGATTCGCCACGCTCCGCGTGGCTCCTCGTTTGCCAATACAATTATGAATAATCAAACCAAAAAGTTTTTCATTTATACTCGCAAGTCTACTGACGACAAAGACAGACAAGTCCGCAGTATTTCTGACCAACTAGCGGAATTGAAAAGTTTAGCGTTGAAAGAACAACTGGAAGTGGTTGATGTCTTTGTCGAAAAGCAGACCGCCAAAATACCAGGTCGCCCTGTGTTTAACGAAATGATAGAGCGTATGGAAAAAGGAGAAGCGTCTGGTATTTTGGCGTGGCACCCCGATAGACTTGCGAGAAACTCGGTAGACGGAGGAAAAATTATTTATCTCGTTGATACTGGCGTGATTAGTGAAATGAAGTTTCCAACTTTTTGGTTTGATCCGACACCGCAAGGCAAATTCATGCTCTCAATCGCTTTTTCGCAATCCAAGTATTATGTGGATAATTTGAGCGAGAATATTAAGCGAGGTCATCGCAACAAAGTGAAAGACGGAATATGGCCTCAAATGGCACCGCTCGGATATGTAAACAAAAATAGAAAAATTGTTCCCGATGAAAATATCGCACCTTTAATCAAGAAAACATTTGAGGCATATTCGTCTGGGTCTTTCACTTTGCGCCAACTTCGTGACAATTTTAATGAACTTGGATTGAAGCGAAAAAGCGGAAAGGAACTTGCGGTGTCGAATTATCAAAAACTTTTGAAAAATCCGATATACACAGGTTTGATGTTGTATAACGGCGAAATACACGAAGGCAAACACGAACCGATTATTACAAAGAAACTTTTTGATTCCGTTCAGGAAGTGATGATGAGAAAATCTAAACCTCACAGTAAGGGACTAAAACCATTTTTGTATAGAGGATTTTTCCGTTGCGGAGAATGTGGTTGTTTCATTACTACAGAAACACAAAAAGGTCATAACTATTTGCGATGTACCAAACGGAAAAATCCTTGCTCACAAAAATATACTCGTGAAGAAATCATCACTTCCGAAATTCAAAAAGAAATCAAAAAAGTTTCTTTGCCAGACGATTGGGCTAAATGGATATTGGCGGAAAATGAAAAGGATAAATTGGTGGAAGCCCAATCGTCTACGCTTTTTGCAGATTCAACAAAAGCCGATAATTTCTCTTTGAGAAGCTGATGAACGCTTATTTAGAAAACGCACTTTCATTAGACGAATATCGAGATATGAAAAACAAACTTGTGAACGAAAAACAGCTTCTCAAAGAGAAATTATCGGCTTTTGAGCAAAAAGAGAATAATCGGTTCGAACTTACAGAAAAGTTTTTGAAATACAATATAGAATTGGCAAACGAGGGAATAAATGAAGAGAAACTTCATTTATTCAAAAAAGTCGGTTCGAACTTTATTATTGAAGCTCGAACCGTACTTTTTGAGCCACGCGGAGCGTGGCGAATCCTTTCAGAATCAGGATTTTTTGGGGGGAATTCAGAACAGACGGCACTTCGTGCCGACCATATTTTTTGCGGAAATTTGAATTCCGAATTTTGGCGGGACACTCGGGTTAAGTGCCCACGTATAGCAACCAGTATAAGGGTTTTATAACAACTTGTCCAGCGTTAAAATTAGGTATACGGGTCGGGGTCTATTTTTCCGAATGGGACAAATCGGACATAAAAACGGTGTATCATACTGTCTCAAAAATAGGACGCTACAGTGTCCTATTCATAGATGTCGAACGCGGATTCACTCATGGATATCTTTCGTCCTTCTTTTGAACTCCTTCTTTATGTCCAGAGAGTCAATCGGTTTTCTAAAAAAAAACACTTATTTCTATTTTCTTTGGGGACGACGTAATCGACAAGACTCTTACCGCTTGGGGTTCCACAGTGAACTTGATGCACAAATTCTTTGCCATATTTTTTGAAGTCGTTAAAATCGCAATAATATAGAGGCTCATCCGTATTTAATTGAAAAGAGTGAGAATTTCCGTGTCCAAAAAAATACACTTCTTTTATACTCTTATTACCCATTATTTTTTTAACATCCTTAAAACTTGTTCTCGTGTAGAAGGAAAATTCTTGCTTTTTTGCTTTTAAATATTGGACGAGTGATTCTAACTCGCTTTTCAGAAAATTATATTTAAGCCACGCTTCAAGTTTAAACCAGTCGGACTGCCCCAAAACAATTACCACTTCCGCTGGTTCATTCTGCCTAAAATTTCTTAAATACCGTTTAAGGAAATAATCTCTGATTGGAAAAATTATTACCGATACTGGAGCGAGAAAAAATATCAAAAAATCCTGTCTAAAGTAGACAAAACCATAAATACATACGAAAAACAAATGGATATAGAGAACTGACAACAAACCATGTCCACTTAATAATAAATAAATTAAGCTCCCAACATACGCAAAAAATTGAACCAATTTGACATCTGTTCTTCTTAAAAAATCTTTCATACAATAAATCGTTATTATTGCTTTTTCATAAAAAATGACTTAACATAAGCTTATATAATTAACTATGCTTTGTAAAGCTATGGACCACAAAGATACAACTCAAGAACGAAAGATTGTTCGCTGTCCAAAGTGTACTAGACCAGTTGCCGAGGTCAGAGGAAACAAGGTTTATATACTCAGAGGCAATGCTGGTAAACCAATGACTGTCGGAATCAGTATTAAGCATGACGCGGGCGGGCGTTTTGATTTAGACTGCGAGTCCTGCGGTGCCTTTGCATTCTCAACCGTGCAAAAAGCCCTCTCGATGACGTACGTGATTGCGAAGAAAGATGGCGCTGTGGATAAACCCGTTTGAAACAAATTAAAGGCATGCTATAATTAAGTCACAATTGAATCGAGCATAGTCTGGAACGCCCAGACATGTACCTATTAAAAGTGGGTATATGTCTGGGCGTTTTTTCTTTTTTGCTCGTAAAAGGTCGATGTAAAAAAATTAAATAAATAATAAATAAAAACAATATGAACAAATCTAACAAAGAAAAACTCAATATCACCTATGTCCCGATCTCGGAATTGGAACCGGCACCATATAATCCTAGGGTGTGGTCAACGGACCAAAAAATTCAGCTTCGAGAAAGCATCAAGAGATACGGGATAGTTGACCCGCTTCTGGTCAATTCTGCTCCAAACCGCAAAGGTATAGTTATCGGCGGCCACTTCCGTTTGGCAGTTATTAAAGAACTTGGAATAAAAGAAGTTCCTGTTGTGCACATAAACATCCCAGATATTGAGAAAGAGAAACGCCTCAATGTCATATTAAATAAGGCCACAGGGTCGTTCGATTGGAATTTGCTTGCTAACTTTGACGAGGCGTTTTTAAAGGATGTCGGTTTCTCAAGCGAGGAGTTGGACGACGTATTCGGTATTGACGACAACCCCGAAGTTTTTGATCTTGAAAAAGAATTGGCTAAGCTGAATATAGATGAGGTCAGAGTAAAAACAGGCGAAGTGTATGACTTAAACGGTAGTAAGGTAATGATTGGCGACTCAACCGTTGAGGCCGATGTCCTCAAACTCATGGATGGGCATAAGGCAGACATGGTTTTTACGGATCCGCCGTACCTGTTGGAATATATGAAAGGCAAGAAAAAGAAAAACGGTAAAGTGACCGAAGGCTTTGGATTAAAGCGCGATCGGATATACTTGGGCACCGAATCATTACCGGATAATTTCACCGAACTTTGGATGGATAATGTCGCCAAAATTCAAAAGCCGGATTTTTCAATTATAGTTTACGAAAATCCGAAGAACCTCAGGACTATCTGGAACGCCTTAGAAAAGCACTGGAAATATAGAAATACGATAATCTGGCACATTCCCAACCGAGTGCAGGGTTTTAGCGCGAAGTATAAATTCTTTAATAAACACGACTTTGCGATGGTCGGTACTTCGGGCAAAGTCGAGCTTAACATGGAACAAGAAGCGGATGAGTTGCTTCAAACCGAGTATGAAACGGCGTTATTTGCCACATCTGGCAGTCCTCATTGGGAATCTTACGGCAAAGGAAAAAAGTATTGTCCAAGCGACTTCATTGAGCATGTGGCGGCGGACAGAAAATCATCCGGACAAGGGATCATTTTTGGCACAAAACCGCTTGAGCTTTTAATTCCCTACATTAAAGTCTTAACCAAGCGTGATGATCTGATATTTGAGCCCTATGGCGGGAGTGGATCAACTCTGATTGCCGCGGTAAAAATGAAACGCAGATGTTTCCTAATGGAAAAATGTTGCACCTATGCTGAAGTCATACTCAATCGCTGGTCTAAATTAACAGGATTAAAACCTAAAAAAATATTATGAAAAAAGATAGAATCAAAACTTTATTTCTCGAACATATTCGTAGAATTCCGATTATTCAAGTAGCCTGCGAAAAAGTCGGGGTGGCTCGCTCCTCTGTTTACAGGTGGCGGGACGAAGACAAAGAATTTCGTAAAGAGCTGGAAGAAGCGTTGGCCGAAGGCGAAATATTAATTAATGAGATGAGCGAATCCCAACTCATATCCTTAATCCGTGATAAAAGTTGGCAGGCGATATCATTCTGGCTTAGAAAACGCAGTCCAAAATTCCGTGATCGGGTAGAAGTCACTGGAAACATCGAATCTCGCCAAAATGAATTAACACCCGAGCAACAAGCTGTCGTTACTAAGGCTTTGCGCCTGGCATCTTTAGGTGTTGGCGATAAAGATAAAGAAAATAACTATGAACAACATACTAACTCCGACTCTGGCGGAACAGATGTTCAAGGATCGTGACATCCGTATCGCCATCACTCGGCAGTCGCATCTTTTATTCTTTCACCTCTACTTTGCCCATTATGTCACGTATGAAACTGCGCCTTTCCAAAAAGAGATATTTCATCTTTCGGAACGAACTGACGTAAAAAATCTTTTTGTGGTGGCCTTTCGCGGATCGGGCAAGTCGACCATCCTCACCATGTCATATCCGATATGGGCGATCCTGGGTCAACAAGAAAAGAAGTTTGTTCTGATACTTTGCCAGATACGGACTCAGGCCAAACAGCACATGATGAATTTGAAACGCGAGCTGGAAAGCAACCAACTACTCAAAAATGATTTGGGACCATTCCAAGAAGAAAGTGATGAGTGGGGTTCATCGTCATTGGTGTTTTCGAATCTCAATGCCCGGATCACGGTCGCTTCCAGCGAACAAAGTATCCGTGGTATCAGGCATCATCAATATAGACCCGATATTATAATTTGCGATGACGTGGAAGACCTCGCTTCGGTCAAAACCCGAGAGAACCGACAAAAGACCTACCAATGGCTAACTGGCGAAGTTATCCCGGCTGGAGATAGAAATACTAAGCTAATAATTGTCGGAAACCTTCTTCACGAGGATTCCCTTATCATGCGTCTGAAGTCAGACGTAGAAGAAAGACGAATTGACGGAATATTCAAGGCATATCCGCTTTTTGATCAAAAAGAAAATATTGCTTGGCCAGGCAAATATCCGGATATGAAAGCCGTGGAAGCCGAAAAATTAAAATCTGGCAATGACACGGCGTGGCAACGTGAATATCTTCTTAGAATTGTTTCGGACGCAGACAGAGTGGTGTACCCGGAATGGATTCAATATTATGATCCGGAAGAAAAACCGTGGGAAGATTACCACTATATCGACTATGTTGGCGTAGATGTCGCCATCTCAGAAAAAAACAGCGCCGATTACACGGCGATGGTGACCCTAAAAATTTACAACAAAGAGGGTAGGATGTGGGCCTATGTGGCACCTTATCCGTTCAACAAACGTATTGCTTTTCCCGAGCAGGTAAACCAGATTAAAATGATTATCGCTTCTTCTCGTGGAAGCCATCACTATCCCAAAATATATATTGAGAAAGTTGGTTATCAAGAAGCGTTAATTCAACAGATAACGAGCGGAGGTCTTCAAGTCGAGGGGATATCGCCGCAAGGCGATAAGCGAGAACGACTGGCTATGACCACAGCCGCTATTAAAGAAGGGTTGGTAAAATTTCCCAAAAAAGGAGCGGAGGAGCTTATCGCCCAACTTATTGGTTTCGGAGTTGAAAAACACGACGATCTTGCCGATGCCTTCTCTCTCGCAGTTAACCAGTTCATTATTTTTGCCAACCAACCAATACCTAAAGTGACTTTTCTCTAATCACACTGCGGGCTCAAAGTCCGTGACGGATACCCCGCCAGTAGCGCCTCAAGAGAATCAAACGACTTGAGATATTTGGTGCTTAAGGTTTTCCAGCCGTCGCATGATTCAGGATAGTAATATTTTGTCGTACCATATGACGAAGTGTAATATGTCCCCGGTGTTGAAACGGCATCATCTGAAGTCGACGTATCGGACGAGGACACAGTTGCGGATTCCGCGCTTTGTGTAGTATCCCCATTGCAAGTATCGGGCGACCACAACCCCCTCAGATTATCTTGAGCGGACTTCTGCGCTGCTTTGAACTCGGCTTGGTACTTATACGGCGTATTGTAGGTGTACTCATGAGCATATCCTTGCTCGATCATGTACTTGTTATAGAACAATCCGTCTTCGCGATAAATATAGGCCAAGCGTCGTCCATATTTGTCTAATTCTCCCTGAGAAGCGTCAGCTTCAAGGCGCACCTTCTTACCTGTAAGTAATTCCTTGGCTTTGTCGGAAGCCTCCTTGCCGAAACATTGCACGGTCTTTCTTGGATCAACCGTTTCTGGCGTATCTAGACCAATCAGACGCAGAGTTACGATCGTGCCATCAATATTTACTTTGACCGTGTCGCCATCCACAACGCTGGAAATAGAATAAAGTGGTGATAAGTTATCTGATGGTGTATCTGAGCCGATCGGTTGATTTTGACCGGCCATATTCTCATTAGTGCCTTCAGAGGAGCTGGTAGATGCAACCTGCTCGGCGGCGTTATTTGCCGACGGTTCAACATCCGCTTTATTATCCGCCACATTCTGCGATGACGAAATATCTGTATTATTGTTTTTAGTTGTCGGCGGTGTGGTTGCCCCGGCCACGATAAGAGCGGCGATGGCTATACTGCCAAAAAGTATGGTGATGTTTTTACGACTGGGAATTTTTTTGAATATCTTTTGCAAAATACTCGGTTTAGCTAAACCAACAACTAAAAACACAAGCGAGGCGAAAGAAAGCAAAGAGAATATTATCGACATAATTAAAATGATTATCGCGCGAGCAACTTTTGTATTAATCCGATCAGTGTCGTGATTGACTGCATAACTTTTGTTTGGATGAAACTTACTGCACTTTCCAGCGTGGTTACTCTTTTTTCCAAAGCCTCAACTTTGGTGTTGTCGGGATCGCGCACGATTTCTTTGGTCTCGACAACTTTTGTTTCAACAACTTGTTGAATTTGTGGTTCCACGACTGGCTGTTGTGATATTTGAAATACTTTGGTCTGAAGCTGAGTTGTTAAGTTATTCAGTTCAGTGATTTGACTTTGCATCTGTTCAAATTGCAAATCTATTCTTGCTTTCTCCTCGGTTGAATACCAAGTATCTTTTGCCGCGGTCATTTGTGGTAATGCCAACAAATTCAACGCAATTATTAAGGCGATCGTCTTTTTCATAGTATATATAATAATTAAATTAATTAAAACCGACCTTTTTGGCATGGACGGTTTAAAAACACAAAACCCCACGCCAGCTAGGCCTTGCGGCCCCATACCCGTTTCCAGGTATGGCCCAATGACGAGTCGCTGATCGTGGGGATCAGTATCGTCATTGGGTCTTAGTAGCACCATGCCCAAAAGTAATTTGGGTTTAGGCGCTTAGCCTTTCGGCTGTAAATTGTTAATGGCATTTTAACCCAAAAGGGGCTAAAAGTCCAGTCTATAGTAGCTTAGAATCTGATTCTTGCGAAGTAAAGTTATCTACAGGGTGTTTTTCAATTAAAACCTACTGATTTTAATTCAGAAACTTTGTTTCTACAAAATAACTGGCCAATTCTCAGATTTTGAGAATCAAGAGATGGGTCTACCTGTTCGGGTAACACTTTTTTTGCATACACTTGCAGAACTTTTGCACTAATTTTTTGTATATCCGTGACAGCGCAATGATATAGTTCGGGTGGAGGCGATGCAAGTTCGTTGTATCTTACAAGTTCTCCAACAACAAATAGATTAATTTCGTACCCAAAGTAATTTTCTCTAATCCAATTAAGGTGTTCACTGCATTGGCCAATTTCTTGTTTTGACAAAATTTTGTTTATTTTTTCAACTTTATTTTCAAAACCCAAAACAACCTTCTTTTCCTCGTCTGCCCAACACACATCTAATGTGCCCTCTCCTTCCGCTTCTGGTCTTCGGGCACTAAAACCTAGAAACTCGCCGAGCTTCTTTAAATTTTCATCAAAAGCTTTCCCAGTAATCGACCAATCAAACTCAGGAATAGAACTTTTTAAGTCAAGAATACGCTGGGCCTGCATTGTTGTCTGTTTACCGCCGATTGAGACCGGAGCACCAAAAATCGGATTAATACCATAAGCACGTCCAGATAATTTTTCCGCACGTTCATCTGAAGTTTTAATACAACATATCGCCGCGATACTAAGATATAAACCTAATATTGGCTTAGAATATTCCGCTAATTCCATCTCTGACGCAAGTATCAATTCTAGACACGCACGAAAGCTGCCAGACATAAATAATTCATGAATCTTTCTTTCTTTTTGAGCTACAAGAACATTCCCGCTCTCTTCCTCTGTAGAAAGTGGTTGGGCCAAACATGCCAAATTTTTTCTCTCTTCAAAGAAAGTTTTCCATTCATCGGTTTGACTAAGAATTTCGTTTGAAAGGTTCCGCAGGTCCTCGATACTTGTAATAGATTCTGAAACATTTAAACCAATTTTAATATCTTCGTATAAATCTGACCTAAAGAACCTCTGGTTATCCCTGTTAATTACCCAGCTGTTAAGCTTTCCACCCAATAAAAAAATAATACTAAAATCATTATTTGCTCGGATGGTTCTTCCGAAGGCCTGGATAAGTTTAGAAGCCATAATTGAACGCATGAACGAATTTTTGTGATTATGGAAATATTCGGAAAAGAATCTGGTTTTTAAATTCCCTGCATACGGTAATCCGTCTATCACCAAGGAATGGCACGTTTTACCTGGCATGTCAATCCCGTCGTAACGATTCGCCAACGCGAGAATACCGGACTCGGCATTTTTAAACTCTTGGATTTTTGATGGCACCTCGCCGCTACTGCCGGGTATTAATGCGCCCAGCATTCCATAAGGAACAAGGGCGTCGTTGCTTGGGGTGAGAACAAGATTCTTGGGGCTAATTTTAAGCAATTCCGTTCGAATAATAGATTCGGGGTCGTTGAGTTTTGTTTTTTTCGCAAAAATAAATAAACGTTGTGGCCTATAATCGGGGTTCTCCACTTGGATACGAGTTGGTGTGACGCCAAATACTCGCGTTAAATCATCCAAATTCGGTAACGTGGCTGACAAATAAACGCGGTGGACGCTATTGTGAAAAATATAATGATTCTTCACATCGGGATATAACAGACCAATTTCAACACGATGGGCAGATACGAAACAGAATGTTCTATCTAATTTTTCCCTTATATTCATCCAGGAAAGACTGCCGTTGATTTCCTCATTTTTAGTCAAAATATCTTTTATTGTTTCGGATTGCTGATGCCATTCTATTGGTGGAATCATGATTAAAGCCGTCGGTTCACCGTTTTGAATATCGTCTATCTTTTCTCGTATGTGCGGTGAGGATTTAAATATGTCGGTAATATTTTTTATGAGACGAGCATCCTCTGACCGTACAAAGAATTGTTCATCAAGAAGATTGAGAGAAAGATGGGCATCGTCAAAAATCACCCCTTTTATTTCCATTTCCTTAAAAATCGAACGAGGGTTTAATAACGCTGAGTATGTTGTGATACAAATGGCATTATTCTCTAAAAAATCAGTTTCATTGCTCCACGAAGGCCTATCCAAATCACGTCGTAGATAAGAGGCCACTTTCAATCCATATTTTGCAGCCTCGTCAGATGTCTGTTTCCCCAGAAAAGTATTAGGACATATGTAGACAACCTTGCCGCCAGTTTCTCGCCTAATAGATTCAGCTATTAGTAGACCGACGAGCGTTTTGCCGCCCCCAGTATTCAACGAAACCATTTTATCATTTATAGACTTTTTAAATTCTAAGAACCACTTTCTCAATATGGCGTGTTGAACGGGGAAAAGGTCCTTAATGTCTGGGTGATCTAGTTTGTAAAAAAAATTAACCGGATTTGCCCATTCGGGATCGACTGGTCTACTTTTCGATTTGACGACTTTGCTAAAATCAAAATTTGCCATAAATCATTTTTTGCTAACTTAAAATTAAGTTACACCTAATTTATATTTAAGTAAAGCATTTTCTTGAATTTTTTGTTGATATAAGTTATCTACAGCTTACCCCAAACCACTCTGGACGCCCCACCGCCATTGCGTCATTAATGTGTAAGGGAGAATTAAGTAATTAAAGGGCAAATATATGACTTTTGGGGCAAATCACGGCGTGGCTACCGGCCAGCAGGTGGCAGTCAGAACAGAGGTGACTTTAGCCGCCCCTGCCAAATACTGTCTCTATGCGAGGAAATCAACGGAAAACGAGGAGAGACAGGTGCTATCCATAGATTCGCAGATTAAAGAGATGCTCCAACTTGCGGAAAAAGAGGGGCTTTCGGTAACGGATATAAAGAGAGAATCTCACTCGGCCAAAGAGACGGGCCAGAGGCCCATATTTAATGAGTTGATAGACGACCTAAAACTTGGCAAATTTAATGGCATCCTAACATGGGCACCGGATCGTATATCAAGGAACGCCGGCGACTTGGGGAAAGTGGTGGATTTGATGGATAGTGGAGTACTAAAAGAAATACGTACTTACGGACAAAAATTTAGCAACAATCCAAACGAGAAATTTTTACTGATGATACTGGGGTCACAAGCCAAACTTGAAAATGATAATAGGGGTATCAACGTAAAACGAGGATTGAGGACGAGGGTGGAAATGGGCCTTTGGCCCGGAGTGGCGCCTCTCGGATACCTTAATCAAAAATTGATGGATAAAAAATGCCAGATTATTGTCGACCCCCTGAGAGCGCCGACGATAAAGAAGATGTTTGAAAAAGTGGCATACGAACATTATTCAGGACGAAAAATATATAATTGGTTGAGACATGAACTTAACTTCTATACACGTGGGAATAAGCCGCTAACATTGAGTGGTATATATAGGATACTGGACAATCCATTCTACTACGGCGTGTTTGAACATCCGAAAGCCAGCGGTAATTGGTACACCGGAAAACATGAGCCGCTGATCAATCAAGAGCTATTTGAAAAAGCCAAAGCTCAATTAAAACGCGACCAAATAGTCAGAGAGAATAGAGAATTCGCTTTCACCAAACTGTTTACCTGCGGATACTGCGGAAGCGGTATATCCGCCGGGGAAAAATACAAACAACTAAAAGACGGCACACACGCAAGATATATTTACTATGGTTGTTCAAGAGCAAGAGACCGCAATTGTAAAAATAAATATATCCGAGAAGAAGAATTAATTACCGAGCTGTTAAAAATTTTGGATAAAGTAAATATTAACGAGCTTGGCATGCGACAAAAACTGGAAGATGAAATTGCAAGGTTTAATATATTTCAAAGATCCGTACTGGGAAGCACGGATAAAGTAAAAAATAGAGATGATATGGATATACGGAATTACGCCAAGTATATTCTAAAAGAAGGGTCCGTCAGCGAAAAAAGAGAGTTGCTGGGAAACTTGAGATCGAGGATAGTTTATAAAGACAAAACACTTACGTTGTTAGAATAAAAAATTTTAAATAAAAAGATTAAAACCATAATTTTTAGATAATTCTCCTGGAACATCTTCTTCTTTTATGTTTTTTAAAAATCTGTCTAAAATAATTTCACGATTGGTCGCTCCTAGTCTAGACCACAAGGAAGGAGATATGACTAAATTTTCTCCTAATGTAATTAAATTAGAAAGCCTTATCTTAAAAGTAACATCGTCCGTGTTTATTAATTGTTCGTCTAAAAAATTAAATTTTTCTCTATCTTCACCTAGATAGCTAAACAAAATATAAGTTTTTCCATTTTCTGGGAATATCGTAATGAACATTTCCCTTGCTCTTTCTTCAAAATTATTTAAATTATTGACTTGAGATCCAACAAAATCATAATTCATGGTGTCTCCAGTACTAATTGCCAAATTGAATTCCTGATCTAAAACAACACACTTAGTCTCTATTAAATTAAATTCTTTTCCAAATAAAACTTTTTTAAAAATATCTAAACAATATTCTAAATCCCTTCTTCCCGCCATATTTCCGAGCAAATTTGCTGCAACATTCTTGTTATCTTTATATTGTTCAAAAACATTAGGAGCGCTTAATTTTGTGTGAAGTTCTTTCGAAAAAGCCCTAAATGCAAATAACGCATTCTGTTCTAAATCGCCGATGCGATATGGCTTATCCTCTATTGGTTGAAAGATAATTTTATCATGATATTCACAAAATCCAGTGAATGTAGTAGCTGAAGACCTGCCAACTCTCTTCGCCTTAATGTTAAAACTAAATTGTGAGGCATCATGTGAAAACATAATTACCTCACCGTTTTCTGATATTTTAGACAATACCTTGTTATTCTGAATTGAATGAGCATTTATAATTTTTTTACTACAATTAGCATGCTCTGGGTATAAACATTGCTTTATCTCGCCTTTATGCAAAGCTGAAGAAATTTTTTTATTAATTTCCTCTTTTTTCATAGCTTCCTCTTTTTTCATACAACAGTACTTATATTTTTTTTGACTACCGCAATTACATTTTTTGTTTCTTAGATTAGCTTGCCCCATATTAAAAAGTTATGCCACACTAAACAAACCTCGCAAAAACAAGGCTTGTGGGTCTGCGCGATAAAAGATTGTCTCTGCGGAGAGGGTGGGATTCGAACCCACGGTCCCTTGCGGGACACGGCTTTTCGAGAGCCGCACTTTCGACCACTCAGACACCTCTCCATATTTTGGGCCGAAACAACGTCAGCCCAAAAAGAACGCGCCGTTCCAAAGAACTTCTTAAGCAGGCCCTGCTAACGCAACGGCCTTGAAGACAGCAGGGTGTTCTTCAGCTTCCGCGACCTCAGCTCGCGCACTCCCAGGTGAGAGACCGGTGGCGCCGACGACGGTCGCCCCGCTTCTCCTCCGGACAACGTCTGTACCCACCAAAGCAGAAACCCATTCACCGCCTTCTTCAGCATGTTCGCTTCTCCTTTCGGTTGTTGAACATTTGATCTCACAGCGGAGGGGGTGGGATTTACCCCTTCGCTCCGCCAGCTGGCGGAGCTCTCGGGGCATAAACTTCTCATCCCACGTGTGATTAAATTGTTTTAACCAATATTCAAATATTTTCTTTTCTATTTGATCTCACAGCGGAGGGGGTGGGATTCGAACCCACGGTACTGTTTCCAATACAACAGTTTTCAAGACTGTCGCCATAGACCACTCAGCCACCCCTCCGCCGTGCTATCAAAAACAACATATTTGCCGTATTTTAGCATATTTTGAGGAAAAAATCAAGCCCAGTGGTAGTTTTAATAAAAAAGCGGTGCCGCGCGAAACACGCGACACCGCAGGACTCCTGAGAGAGCGACTGGCCGGGAACTACTTGGCCAGGATGTGGCCCTTGGGCCACACCAGATACCCCTCCATCTGCCTGAAGATGTAAACAAGCATGTCCACGTCATCTTCCTTATAAGTGCGGCCGTAGGCGTTATTGACCAGCAAATGGTAGACGGCTTGCGTGCAAGCAAAACGCTGGGGTTCGCCGTTATCGTGCGCTTTGATGTAATGCTTGCAGATGGCGACCAACGCGTTCGCAAACAGCAGACGCATCGCCGCCGTGGACGACCTGATGTGGTTCGCGATATCGGGGACGACGATCTTGGCCCAGGTGTCGATCGCACCGTTCTCTATATACATGCCGACTTCTCGCAAATCCTGCACGGCATGCTGCAGATTCTGATTCTGAACGGCCTCCAAGACCCTCAAAAAAGCCCCGACTTCGCCCACCTCGCGCGCCCACTGCGTTTCCGCTTGCTCTTGGAACTCTGCTTTTGTAAGCGTCGTGAGGCGCAGGCCGAAACAGAAGAAGAGAAAAAAAGAAAGAATTACCAAGAGAAGGCCGTCCTTCATCACTTCCCACCACGACGGCACGTGGGTTGCGGACGACGCGTAAGGACCGGCCACAAGGAGGCCGACCAAGCCGCCAGCAAATGAAATCACGAAACACGCCAACAGTAACCAATCGTACCACCTCAATCTCTTCCACGCCATCTCGCACCTCTCTTCTGCTCCCATGAGGAGCGTTTGTGGCCGATCTCCGGCATGACCGGAACAAGGATGATTCCTTTAATCGGCTGTTTTGAAAGAACAATGTACGCTAACATGGGCGATGGTGGCTGTCAAGAATAAGTTCCGAGACTACCCAACCAAACCTGTTCCTGTTAGAATATGTCTACCATGAACATGCAAATTGATCTCAACGGCCAAAAAATTCAATTCGCCGTAAAAAAGAACCGCCATGCTCGACAGGTTAGGATTTTAATTCATCAAAACGGCCGGCTGACCGTCAGCGCCCCGCGCTTTGCCACGCAAAAAATGTTAAAAAACGTAATCGCCGACAAGGCCGAATGGATAATAAACACCTTGGCCAAATGCCGGCCGGACAATCCGCAAAAACACGCGGAGGTAAAAAAAGATTTTAAAAAAAATAAAAATCTGGCGCTCAAACTGGTCAAAGAAAAAATCGCGACCTTCGGCGCGATATACAATCTCCATCCGAAAAAAATATTCATCCGCAATCAATCCACGCGCTGGGGCTCTTGTTCCAGCCGAGGCAATTTGAGTTTTAATTTCCGCCTGATATATCTGCCGGAAAATCTACTGGACTATTTGATTGCCCACGAACTCTGCCACCTCGGCGAAATGAACCACTCGCACCGCTTTTGGGCGCTGGTAGCGCAAACGATTCCGGATTTTAAAAAAAGAAAAACGGCCCTGCGCGAAATGGGCCGCCGATTACTGTGATTTTTTAAATTTTAAATAAGCTGACCAATAAAATTATAGAGATGCCGAGCAGGACAAAAAGAAAATCAACAAAAAAACTTTTCAAGCTCACATTTTTCCGCAATTCCGGCAACAGATCGCTGGCGGCGATATAGATAAACCCGCCGGCGGCAATCGGCAATAAAAACTTCTCCACGCCGATGGAATAAAACGACAGCGCCCAACCGACCAACCCACCAACTACCGTCATCAACGAGACCAAAAAATTACAAAACAGGGCTCGTTTTTTTGTAAATCCGGAATAAACCAGCACACCGAAATCACCCAGTTCTTGCGGTATTTCATGCAGACCCATGGCCACGGCCGTGATTATGCCCAACGGAATATTCACCACAAACGCCGCCGCGATTACCACGCCGTCAATAAAACTATGCACGCCATCGCCGATCAAATTCATGTAACCCATGGAGTGGTGGGTGTCGCACCCGGCGCCCTTGTGGCAGTGGCGCCAATGTAAAACTTTTTCAATCAATAGATAGACAACGATAGCAGTCAGGACCAAAGCAAAAAATAATTTTGGTTCCATTTGTTCCACGCCTTCCGGCATCAAGTGAAGGAAGGCGCCGCCCAAAAGCGCGCCCGAAGACAATGCCACTAATTTCATCAATATCTTATTCAGCGATTCGGCTCGCAGGCTTAAAGTAAAAACACCGGCCAGGGCGCAAGCGCTGATGATGAACGTGCTGATCAAAATCCAGAATAATATAGGCATAATTAAAATTCTGACATTAGACAATGGCCATATTTCCTGCTATTATGGCATAAAGTCTGATAAAAAACAAATATGGAAATGGTTTTACTCGGCGCGTTTTTCGCCCTGCTCGCCTGCCTCGCCTGGATCAATTTCCGCTTAGGCGTCGGTTTTTTGATTATTCTCTTACCGAGCTATTTGATTCGTTTTAATTTTGGCCCCCTGCCGTCCACCGTGCTGGAGCTGTCTTTTGGCGCGATTTTTTTGGTCTGGCTCTTAAAATACGCGCTGACCGACTGGGTGGAAATAAAAGCCACCGCCGGAGAACACAAAACACTTTTTGTTTTTATCGGCTTATTTTTCGCCGCTTCGCTTATTAGCGTTCTGGCCAATCCGATTCCGCTTAAGGCGCTCGGCATCTGGCGCGCCTACTTCTTGGAACCGATGCTTTTGTTTTTCGTTTTAATCGGCCGACAAAAATCCCTCCGCGCCAAAGACCTGATTTGGTGGCTGGGTTTTTCCACACTGGCTATTTCCGTGTTGGCGATTGGCCAAAAATTAACCGGCCAATTTTATCCGCCGAGCCTGTGGGACGACCAACTCTTCGGCCGAGCCACGGCTTTTTTCACCACGCCAAACGCCATCGGGCTTTATATCGCGCCGTTGATATTTTTCTTTACCGCGCTGAAAGCGGATAAAAAAGACGAACTGACAAATTCTTCCGTCGTTTTGCTAATCGCCCTGTCGCTCCTCGCGATTATGTTTTCTTTTTCGCAAGGCGCTTGGGTGGCGCTGGGCGCGGGCGCGATTATTTTCGTTTGGCTGATGGGCTGGAAAAAAATCGCCGCCGCTATCGCCGTCATCGGCGTTATCGCCGCCTTGGCCTTACCGCCCATCCGCTCGGCGGTATTGTTTCAAGACCAAGCCGGACAAAATCGCCTAACACTGTGGCGTTATACCACGGACTACTTGACCGCTTCGCCGCAAAACTTTTTTATCGGCGCCGGTTTACGCCGTTTTTTTAACGAGGTGCAAAAACCATATTATAATGTAGAAGAAATGGAACGGCTGATTTATCCGCATAATATTTTCCTGAATTTTTGGACGGAAACCGGCCTGCTCGGCGCAATGGCTTTCAGCGGAATTTTAATTTGTCTTTTTTATCTGGGCTATAAAATGATGAAAAAAGACCGCCTGCTCGGCGCGGCCATTATCGGCGCGCTAACCGTCTTCGCGGTGCACGGCTTGGTGGATGTCCCCTATTTCAAAAACGATTTGGCTATGCTGTTTTGGATTTTATCCGCCTTGATAGTTTTAGCTGAACGGAAAAAAGAAAACGCCTAAACAAAAGCCCACCGAGGAGGTGGGCTTTTTTGTTTGACTTTTTATTGTTGCATTTCGTCACTCTGTTCTTTTTGGTTCGGCGCCAATCGGTCGCCGTTTATCATTAACACCAGCAAAATAATTACCGTCAAAACAATGGAGAGAAAATAGAAGCCCAAACCGATGGCCATGCCGATCGCCGCGCTGACCCATAAGCCCGCGGCCGTGGTTAAACCGACCACCCGATCGGCCCGATGCAAAATAGCGCCGGCGCCAAGAAAACCGATGCCAACCACGATTTGCGCCGCCACTCTAGCCGTGTCCAACGGAAAGGCCACTACGGATAAGATGGTAAACAGAGTTGACCCGGCGGCCACCAGGGCGTAGGTGCGCGCGCCAGCGGCCTTACCGCGCACTTCGCGCTGCCAACCGATGGCTCCGCCTAAAATAATCGCCAGCACCACTTGCCCGATAAAAAATATTTGGGGCAAAATGCTATACCAAGAAAAATAATGCATAATTAATCTAATTATTGTTTAATATTTTTCGGATACGGCGCATACAATTCTTTATCAATCTTACGTTCAAAACAAGTTCGGCCGGCGCCGTGATTCCAACTTTCCCCGCCCGGCATTGACGCCGGCATGGTTTCTACCGACGGATTAGCGCCGCTGGCCGCGCTGGTCAAATCAAAGGTGGCGCACAATTTAAACGTATCGGTCGCGATAACCGCATATTCATACGACGCTCCGGTCTCCGGATCAACCGGGATCATGTAACCGCTGATTTTATCTTCCACATCCGCCAATTTCGCCGGCAAATATTCTTTGCTCCGCCAATAATTGATTATCTGCATTTGCATTTCTTGCAATTGCGCCGTTCGTTCTAAGTCAAACCGGCGCAGGCGTTCGGTTTTCGGCGAGCCGATGATAAAAAATCCGGCGACCACCGACGCGGTCACCACGACAATAATCGCCCAAACAAAATATTTGGTGGAAGCCAAGGGTTTTTCTATTTTTAAATCACGCAAATAATAAAAGAAAATTATCGCCGCCACGAACAACACCGATAGCGCTTTTAAAATAAACCGAGCAGTCATTTCACCCTGCAAAAAGGTGAGGATAATTTGTACCAAGTCGCCGATAATTACCAACGCCGCGATAAACAAGGTGAAATAGATCAGCCACTTTCTAATGCGCATGTCGCGGATGGCCGGGCTTTTGATATAGCTCTTATTCAGATAACGGGAAGTCAGAATGAATACCGGAAAAACGATAATCAGCGAGGCCAGGGCGAACCTAATCAAACTGGAGCTGAACATCATTTGATAATAATCCACTTTGGCCAAAGCATCGACGATCCCGAAGTTGATATACTGAAACATTAAAATCAAAAAGTTGACCGTGCTGTAATACAGCACAACGATAACGAATAGATGCAGGAAAACGTGCTTGGGCGAGGCTTTTTCCTGGGAACCGGCTTCTGATGCCATATTTTTAAAGTTAATAATTAACTAATAAGAATTGTACCATTTATTGACTTTTCCGTAAAATATGCTATAATCCTTTTGTTTTCTAATTGGTGGTTCGAACCAATATATCTAATAGGATGGGCCGATAGCTTAGTTGGTAGAGCGCCGCGTTTGCAACGCGGAGGTCCGGGGTTCGAATCCCCGTCGGTCCACAAGACTGCCGAGGTAGCTCAGTGGTAGAGCGAAGGACTGAAAATCCTTGCGTCGTGAGTTCAATCCTCACCCTCGGCACAGACAAATTAACCGCCGCCAAGCGCGGCGGTTAATTTACAACGGGGCGTAGCTCAGTTTGGGCCCGAGGCCCATCAGCCTGGGGCTGAGGCTAGAGCGCCTATAGTGTTTAATCCAAATCATCTATATTCGGGGCGTAGCTCAGTTGGCTAGAGCGTCTGCTTTGGGAGCAGAAGGCCGCACGTTCAAGTCGTGTCGCCCCGACGAACGCAGTGAGGAGAGGCGAAGCGAGCAAATAATTTTGCTCGCGTCAGGACGAGAACGCCGGAGCGATGTCGCGCGACGCAAGATGGCGAGCGCGACCGCGAGGCGGTGGCTAGCCCGAGTCGGCGGAAGCCGACGAGAGGCAAAGCCGAGTCCTGTCGCCCCGACAAAAAACGACGCAATAGTTTGCGCCGTTTTTAAAACATTATTTTATAGTTTTCTCTTTACCCCAATTTCCCCATTCATTTCGAACTTTATTTCGTTCAGTTTAATCGGCTCTCCAAAATGTTTTTTCCTAATCTCTTCCCTTTCACGTTCTTTTGCTAATTCGTCCTCATCCGTAGCGTTTGGAAAGGCTGAGTACCAATGATACGTTTGCTCAACCTTATTCAATTCTTTAGCTCTTAAAACCATAAACTTTTCCAGCTCTTTCGGATCTTTAATATGCTCCGTTTTATGATGAACTGTAAAAAGCGAGTAGCCCGAATAATCTTTTTCGTTAACAATATTTTGTCTTCCTTCCTGATACCACCGCGTTCCCGGCAACAATGTTGCGGACAAAGATACAACCCCATCGATATATCCTTCGCTAATCATTTTTTTATGAAGCTCGACATCCTGCTCTAAAACATCCATAGTTTGTTCGGGCGTGCCAACAATCTCACTCGCTAACACATTTATACCCCCTTCTAATCTAAGCCGCTTAAGATTTTCGAAATTCCTTTGATATTTGCTAACCATTGTTCCTGCGGCGCTCTGCCCCTTATTCCAATCTCGCGGATTAAACGGAATGTATAACGATGTCACCCGACCCTCGCCTTCTCGGTTGTACTCGATAAACATATCCGTAATTTCATCGTTCAGTAGTTCGAAATCAACTCCTCCATTATTTTGCCAATAAAACCCATATTTCTTCAGCAGTTCAAAAACTTTTTTCAGATGTGTTTGGGGTTTGTAAATAAAAGCGTCATCCTGGACAACTAATTCTCTAATTCCATGCTCTTTAAAAATTTTAAGCTGTTCATCCAATTGAACGGTATCTATGGTAGTAACGCAGCCTTTGCCCTGTGTTCCCGCAACGCAAAAACCGCAATTTTTAAAACATCCCTTAGAAAACATAAAATCAACGGCATACCTGCCTGATGACGTATAGGTGTGATTTTGAGCTTTTTCGTAATGATTTTCCTCAAGAAGCGCAGGGTCTAAAATTGGAAACTCATTGTAATCCTTTTTTTCTCCTTTAATTATTTTCATCCTCTCAATATTTTTCGCTTCAATCACTTTGTCAATAATTCCGACCGCATCGCCGGTAATTAAATGATCAGCCCATGGGTTCTCCTTGCTAAATTCTTTTGCTTCTACCGAAATGTGTTGTCCTCCTATAATTATTTTTATTTCCGGAAATTTTTCTTTAATTGCCTTGCCTAATTCGACCACAGATAAATAATTTGCCGTTGCAATTAGTGGAATCCCGACAAAATCTGGCTTGTACATCTCAATTTCGTGCAAAGTTTCCTCAAGGGGGTTCCCGGTTCTGGCGAGCACTCGGGTCACACTATTTTCGCCGAACTCTGTGCCGTATTTTTTTATAAATTCTTCGGGACTTAACGAATTGAAATCTGTCATCTTCTCTTTTTCAAATTCATCATAATTTATATCAAGTTCTTCATCTGTTATACCCTCTTTTGTAACTGTTCGTTTGAACATCCGGTGTTTATCAAGGCCGCCGTTCCGCACTACTTCATCCAAATATCTAACATCGTGTCCCTTTGCTTTCAATTCCGAAGCTAAGTACCACATCCCCAAATGTATTGTTGACCGAATTGGGTCAAAAACAGCATCGGTGACAACGGCCGGTTTGATAAACATGATTCGTTTTTTATTCATATTATTTAATCTGCTATACTGGCACCCTGTTTAGAGAATAACATATATTGCTAGATAAAACAACGCTTAATTGGGGCCAAATCGAAGACATTGACAAAAGGCCGTCCGCCCAAGGCGGATCGCCCCGACAAAAAAATCCCGACGAATTTATTCGATCGGGATTTTTAATTTACAAACTATTTCTTGCAAATCAGCAATGCCGTATTAAATTGCAAAAACTTTTTCTCAACCTTGAAGCCGACCCTCTTTAACCAAATAATTTGATCCTCAATCGGCGATAAATCATTCAAAAAAATGTGGTGGTACGCCCATTCCGCGAGTGTTTTTTCATCCGTTGCTTTATCAACAAGGTGTTTGAAATGTTTGGCGTTATTTAGCGCGGCTCGGTGTTTATCTCGGTAGGTAACTAGGTCGCCAAAAATAAAAATTCCGCCCGGTTTCAGCATCCCATAAATTTTTTGGAACAACTTTCTTTTTCCAATCTCATTTTGATGATGTACCCCAATCACGGACACTACAATATCGTATTTTTTATTAAATTTGATTTTCGCGTAATCTCCAAATATATACTTTATCTTATTTTTGCCCATTTTCTTTTGAGCGCCCGTTAACATCCGCTTAGAAAAATCCACGAGGTCAAATTCCGCTTTTGGTAAAATATCCTTTATAATTCTGCTGGTTATCGCGGTGCCAACGCCCAAGTCAAGGACATCGTATGCTTTATTATGGTCATATTTTTTGACACGACTTGCTATCAAACTATGAATTTCACGATGAAACGGGATTGAATTCACAATATCCCGGTCATATTTATTGGCGGTATATTTGTCGTAATTCAACTGTGTGGATTTTACATTTGTCGTGCCCATATTTTATTTTGTCATTTCTTTAATGGCTGAGATTATCCTATCAATATCTTTTTCCGTATTGCACAAGCCTATTGACGCGCGAACCAGCGCGGGTATTTTTTCCGATCGTCCGCACTTAACCGACTCTATTATTTCTTTCTCATCGGTTATTTTGAGTAGTTTCCTAACAACCTGATAAACACAGAAACTGCCAGCCCTGACGCCAATGCCATAATCTGAGTTCAATTTCTCTGCGACCGCAATCGGATTTTTGCCTTTTATATTAAAGGGCAAAACAGTACTTAAATGCTCCCGACGAACGTAAACCTCTATTTTAGGATTTGATTCCAAATAATCAAATAGCTTCTCCGACAACTTTTTTTCGTAATTTTCAATATTTTTTAAGCCCAATTCTTTAATTTTCTCCAGGGCATACATCATGGCAACCGCCCCAACCGCATTAGGGGTCCCCGGATCGTGCGCCATTTGATTTTTATATCTCAAAAATTCACCCTGCTCGGTAATATACGGCAGGTTTCCTCCGCCGATTTGATGGGGCAAAAATTCATCTAAAAAATTCTTTGGCCCGATCAAGAATCCACCGCCATAGGGTGCGTAAAATTTATGTCCGGAAGCAACCAAAAAATCCACATTCATTTTTTGCATGTCAATTTTGTGATGCTGCAAAAATTGGCAGGCATCAACGACAAAATAGGCGCCGTATTTATGAGCCAACTTACCCACTGCCTTAATGTCGGGGCAATAACCGGTTATATTTGACGAAGCGGTAAGAACAACAGCTTTTATCTTGTTCTGCTTCAACTTTTTTTCGATATCACCTAAGTCAAATTCAAAATTTTCATTGACATCGTATTTAATAACCTGCGCGCGGCCCAATTTCTGAATTTGTCGATTGACTACCTCCATTTCACTGAGAGAATACTGTTTTTTGCCAAGTAATTTTATACCTTCGGCTTTAATCCACGGCAACCAGGAAGAACTGTGTTCAACGGCCGATACCATTATCTGCCCGGCGAGAAAAGAGAAGAAATAGGCGGCGGTATTTATACCACCGGTGGTATTTCCCGTATAAATAACGTAATCGTTCTGCTTAGCATTAACGAATTTCTTTATCACCACTCGACTGTGCTCATAGATATCCGTCGAAATTTTCGACTTAGCCCCTGCGCCACGATGAACTGACCCATAACCAGCCAAATACTTGTCGACTCCTTCTTCCACATCAAATAAGGGCGGGGTAGTGGCCGCATTATCTAAATTAACATAATTAATCAAACCAAATTTTTTGGTTTTAACCTTATAGTCAAGAATCTCTTTAGCGAATAATTTTTGGGGCTCTATTTTTTTAGCCAAAAACATAACATTCTGCAGGATGAATTTAAATAATTATATATAGTATACATCTTTCCAGCGATTGGGGGCAAATTACGAGACCTTGACCCCTCACTCAGAAACCGCGGCGCCTCGCGCCGGAGTTTGGACGAAATCGGTTCCTGAGTGAGGGGCTTGACAAAAGGCCGTTTTTGTATTAATATGTACAGTCAACAAAAAGGAGGGTGACGCAATGGCAGAAAAGACGTACCAGTGCGGTTTCAGCCGAGAGCCGATCGGACCGGACGAGAAGGCGGTGCTCATCAGGGGCGACGGCTTCAAGGTCCGAGTGAAGGAGGCGCTTTTCTTCGGCCTCTTCGCCAATCAGCTCAAGGCGCCCGTGCCCGGCCTGCGCATGGCCAAGAGCAGGCGAAGGCCGAACGTCCGCTGGGTCTTCGACCCGCGACGCTTCGGCGAGGAGGTGGGCTGGCGCGACGGCGTCAAGCTGTTCTGCGAGCTGTTGGCTCCGGCCAACTAAACGCTGTGAACCCGGGCTCTGACTTGAGCCCCGAAAGGAGAAGCAGGATGAACGCAAAGGCCGCGAGGACGAGGAGAGTGAGGAGGGAACTCAAGCAACGGGTGGAGAGGCCGATCTGCGCCTTCTCCGGCCGACAGCTGGGCATCTCCGAGCCGAAGGTGCTGATCTCCGAGCTCGGCGCCAAGATCTACGTCGGGGAAGACATCTTCTTCCGGCAGTTCGTGGGACCGGCCCACCGGTACCTGGAGGGCAAGTTCGCGCCAGACCGGCGCCAGGCGGCCAGGGTCATCCCCGGCCTCGCCCCGCACAAGGGCGCCCGGAACGTGGAGTGGCAGTTGAACTACCGCACCTTCATCCAGAAGGCGGAGACCGGCGTGCTGGTCATTTTCATGCCCCAACTGCACGACGAGAACTCCCCGCTCTTCCAGCGCATCTGCGATTCCGGCAAGAGGACCCGCCTCACCAAGACCGGCTAGCCTGCCAAACCCCCCGCTCTTTTTCCCCCCAATCCGCCATCGACAATCTGTCGATCGGCGGTATTTTTTTGTTGTTGTTTATTCAGATTGGTGGGGGGGGTATCCTCACCCTCTCTTAAAAAAACTCACCGCCACCTGCACCACCTTTTTCACTCCGGCCAACGCTAAGGCTCCACGCGCGCGAGCCAGCAAAGCCAAAATTAAAGCCGACAACCCGCCGGCTGTGGCGGTTAAATATTTTTCCGCCGTACCTTGCGAATTATTTCCCGTTGCCGTCTGTTGATTTTTTAACAAATCCGCCGATGGGCCAAACGAAACAATATCCGCCATGGCCCGCGGCCAAAGCTGAAGCTCGCCCGCGCTCTGCTCCACCACTCCCATCACCTCAACATTTTCTCCTTCCTTAAAATTATTTTTATCAATCGTCGCGCCTTTTTTAAAATATACTTTTATTTCTCCGGCGCCGTTATCCAAATACAAATAATTGGTTTTTATTTCCGTAATCTCGCCGGCAATTTTAACCAGCGCGCCCAGATTTTCTTCGTTTACTTCCTGCGGTTCCAGCGCCAGCGGTTCAACGGAATTTTCCGTGGATAAAATATCCACCGCCCCGCGATTGGCCAATTTGATTCTTTTTATCCCGCTCGCTTCGGAAATTATCCCGGTCACTTCCACCAAATCGCCGACTTTTAATTCCGGAAAGTCTTTTTTGTATTGATAAACTTGCATTCCGCTCCCGCCATCAACAATGTAAAAATATTGACTGCCGAATACGCCGGGTAAAACCGCCACCAAGCCCTTAACTTTTACGCCGTCGCCGACTTCCGCCGTCCGCGCTTCGTCCAGCGAAACGGATTGATAGGTTGTTATTTTTTTGCTTGAAGCTTTCGCGACAACGGCCGCGGCCGATTCCGCGGCGTTTGACGCTCGCACGTTCACTTCGCCCGGCGTCGGCGCATCCGACCAGACCCATTCATCAGACAAATAATTTAAACTTTTTCCTGATTCGCTTTTGCCGATTTTAACCAAATCAACCACCGCGCCGTCGCGATTGATTAACTCCACGCGCTCGTCGCTGTTATTCAAGGCGAAACCGGTGACAGCGCGATAAAACACCAAATATTTTTGCGCCGGGATAATCGTGTCCTCGGCCAACAAATGCGTTTTGCCATTTTTTATCCGCAAAGACCAGCCGCTCAAGTCAATCTCCTGCGCCCCGGAATTAAAGAGTTCAATAAATTCCGCGCTGTCATCACCCGCGGGATTGGCCAACACTTCACTGATAATTACGCCGGTGCCGGTTTGCGCCAGACCCCGTCCCACGGTAATACTAATTTTTTTCTGTCCGTTGCTCCCCGAAGTGCTGGACGCGTTGATAACAATATCAAACGTGCCGGTGGCGGTGAAGGCGCGCTCCACTTCTCCCCCGCTTTGCGCGAACCCGTCGCTGAAAACCCAACCGAAAAATAATTCCCCGCCGCGCTCGTCGGCCGAGTCCTCGGCATCAAAAGCCACCACTTCGCCGACATCGGCGCTGGAGGGCGCGTTAATTTTCCAAACAATCCCGCCAACTTCACCAGCCACGATTTTGTTAGCCGCGCCCGGCGTCGGTTCGATCGTCCATTTCCAAACTCCGGCGCCATCTCGGGAAAAAGATTCGCCCTCGGCGGCGCTGGCATAACCGACACTATCAACTACGGCGCCGGCGGCGTTTGTTAATTTTACTTCTTCGCGCGTCGTATTGTTCAAAGAAATTTTTGTGGCCGGACGTTTGAAAAAAATAATCTGGCCGGGCTGAATCGCGCCGGACAAATTATATGACCGCGTCAGGTCGCTAATTTTCCACCCGCTTAAATCCACCGCCCGGGTGGAACTATTTTTTATTTCAATAAATTCTTCTTCCGTGTCCGAGCCCGGCGGATTGGGATAAATTTCATTGAGAAAAACCGAAGACGAAGACAGATTAATCACAGGCGGGGTCGAAGAAGGCACGGCGTCTTCCTCTCCTTTATAAGGAGAGGGCTGGGGTGAGGTACTACCACCACCCCCGCCGCCGGCCGGCGGTGTCGGCGCTGTAATCACGTTGGCCGCACCCGGCGTGATGGAAGTGGTAATCGCCCAATCATCAGCCGTGTCCGTATCCGCGCCATCAATTTTTCTCGCCAACGATTGCCCCTTATCCGGCGCCGATGAACCGGCATAATCCACGCTATCAATGGTCGCGCCGTCAGGATTTTTCAAAATCACGCTGTCGCCGTCATTGTTTAAAAAACTCGCGGTTAACAAATCAAAAAATAACCAGTCGCCAGCCGGAACCGTGCCTGTCGCCGACTTACAAGCATAGGTTGACGTCGCGCCTCGTGAATCGCAAATCCAGCCACCGGCCAAATCCAAACTGCTGGTGGCCGGATTATACAGCTCCGCCCATTCATTGCCGCTCGCCGGATCGGAAACAAATTCGTTTATTCTTATTCCCGCCCATAAAGTGGAGGTCTCGGCCGATGGCGTGCTGGTTGGCGTTTCCGGTGTGGAGGTGGGTGTTGAAGTAGGTATTTCTATCGGTGGCCAAACAGGACGAGATGGGCTCAAACTGTTATGAGGAACAGGTGCCGCATTTGAAATAAAATCAAGCGAACAATCATCCGTATCTTGCCCGTTGCCTTCCTCTGTATCTGGCTTCCTAATAATACTCTGACCCTGCTCCATATTAATTGTCGGCACTCCGCACGAATAGGCCGGCGGTTCTAAAAATAATCCCCAGACAACTGCATCTACCGGCTCGCTTCCATTAATCAGCACAACTCCATTATCTTTAACCATACAAGAGCCGCAGGATTTTTTAGTATAAAGAAAGTCTGCGTTGACTCCGCCGACCGGCGAATAGTCCGGATGGGCGATTAAAAAATAACCAAATGGCTGAATTGCGGAAGCGTCGCTAAAACTTGAGACCATATTATCCAGCCCGCCCCCTCCCGTTATTCTTTTCAATGCCAAATCCGTCAAGCTAACGCTAGATGAGGAATTATTATAAAGTTCAACAAATTCATCCGTACTGGATACTCCGCTAATTTGTATTTGACTTATCAAAATCTGCGCCTGCGATGCCACGGCCACAAAAATAAAAAAACCGCCGATAAATATCGCGGCTACCAAAAAAACAAGTCCCCTCCTCATAATTTTAAAAAATTATTTTTTAAATTAGAAATATTATATCAAAAAAATAAAACCGCCTCAAGGCGGCTGGGATTAACCTAAAAAAATCTATCTTAAAGTAACCACCACAATCTCCGGCCGATTGCCAGTACGGAGTGTCGGCCCCCAAGTCCCCACTCCGCTGGTAGTATAAAGCGAATAGTCATCTTCCTGGTACAAACCATAATCATGGCCGCCAAAAATCATCTTGGTCACCCAGCCAAACGGGAACATTTGCCCGCGATGCGTATGCCCGGCCAGTTGCAAATCAATCCCTGCTTCTTTTATTTTTTTAATTTGTATCGGACTGTGATACAAGAGCACGGCCGGCAAGCCGGCGTTATAATTCGGGATGCTCCGAATGACACCGACTAAATCTCTTTGCTCCAAACGATCGGCGTAATTCAGGCCCACCACTTGCAATCCGTTGATATCCACCACCTCATCAGATAAAATTCGCGCTTTTGTTTTTGATAAAATTTCTTTGGCCTTGTCCACACCAAAATATGTTTCGTGGTTGCCAGTGACAAAATAAACACCGGCTGGCGCCGCCAACGCATCAAGCGGCTGAACATGCATATCCAAGCGTCCGTCCATACCATCAAACAAATCGCCGGTAATGAACACCGCCTCCGGTTTGACTTCATTAATTTGGTCAACAATTTTTTGTAAAAACTTTTGGCCAAAAACATGTCCCAGATGGATATCGGAAATCTGCACCACTGTTTTCCCCTGCCAAGTTACCGGTAAATTATTAATTTTTACCTCAATACGCTTTATCTCCGGATGAAAAGCATTCCATACTCCCCAAATGGCGTACAAGCTGGCCAAGATAATAGCCACCACACCAATAATACTTAAATTGGCGGCAAAACCGAATAATTTCCCGGCGCCAAACACCGCCCAACTGAGCAGAAAAGCGACTAAAAGATTGACCAACAGGCCCAGCCAGACACCGGAAATGAAATAAAAGGCTCGAGTGGCGATGTTTTCGCGCCAATGAGCCAAAAGCGAGGCTAAAATAAAGCTGGTGGCTAACAAAGCAATAGAAATGGCCAGGGCGGTGCTGACATTAGGGCTGACTACCTTAAAAAAGTGGCCGAGTGAATAATAAACAAAGAAATGGCTGGCAAAAAGCACCGCCAACATGGCTAAACCGAATAAAATTACAGTTAAAACATGGGTCATGGCGTTTATTTTACATGTTTTTACCTAAAATAGCAATGGCGGGCGCTGGCGAAGCCTATTTTTATATAAACTTGCCAGATAAGTGTTCCGGACACGGGTCGCCTCGTCTGTGGCCTCGGCGCCCTTACGCTCATTCCGGCTTTGACGCCGGAATTCCGCGATAGCCTGTCCGCCTTGGGCGGATCCTAAACACATGTCTGCCAAGTTTATAAGATCCGCGACGTTGCTCAAGACAATTCGGCTGAGCTCGCGTGGCCGTCTCTCATACTTGCGTTTGTATACACTTGTCTATACAAAAGTGGATAACTTTGTGGATAACTTTTATTTTTACACCTGATAAAACCCAAAACGCCCGGTATCTCAGCGAACCTTAGCCAAAACATTTTTTGTATACACTTGTGTATACAAATTTTTAGCTGTTTTTTGCCATTTTTTGGCTACATTCAGCATAAAACAGGTCGAAATCAATCCCTTGACACAATCTTAACAACGTGGTATAATACATACGTAGTTAAAAAAGTAGAACTACATACTTCATATGGCTCTTTTCACAACTACGATTCCATAACTGCAATGAATAGCAAAAAAGAAACCGGATCACCATATTTCCCATAAAAAAGAAATTGTGGCGTTCCGACTTCAGTCAGGGTAACCTCAAACTTTGCTTATTGCGCCGTATATCGGCCACATAGGCCCGAGGTAATACCCCAAAGCGGTTGGAATCTCTAGTCTACGAGGCATGGATGTCTATCCCCGAAAGGGGAAAACAAGCTTACCCGTAGACAACACAAAGGCCTAAGCCTTAAAACAACATTGTTATACGGGCATTAGGCCTTTTAAATTTCTGTTGAAAGCAAGCGCGGTTGGGGCGGTTGACTCTTTACGGCCAAAACTGTATAATAGCGGTGTTAAGACAGGGGTGGAGAACCCGCCCAAAAATAACGCCTTATGGCTACTAAATCAAGCTTTTCCAAAGATTTTTTGGAGACAATTAAAGACTCTTTGCGGGAACAAAAGGCCAAGCTGGAAAAAGAGCTGGCGAAATTTACCAAAAAAAGCACGCACGTGGCTGATGATTATGATACTAATTTCCCGGAATACGGCGACAAAGAAGATGAGAACGCCGCCGAAGTGGCGGAATACATCAACAGCAAACCGGTGGAAGAAGGTTTGGAAAAAACTTTGCGCGACGTCAACAAAACATTAGAACGCATCGACAAGGGCGCTTATGGTGTCTGCAAATACTGCGGTAAGCCGATTGAAGAAAAGCGCTTACTCGCCCGTCCGACTTCCAGCGCTTGCGTGGAGTGCAAGAAAGCCATCACTCAAGAGCTGTAATTACCGAATCTTATGAACGCAAAGGTCCGCCTGGTGATAATTTTATCCGGCGGACTTTTTTTAATTGATCGCCTGTTCAAATGGCTGTCAGCCAATGATTGGGCGCAAGAGCAACTGATAAATAACCGACTCGGCTGGTTACCGTCAGTCAACCACGGCATTGCTTTCGGCTTGCCCATACCCTCCGCTCTAATTATTATTTTGTCTGTCCCGCTCCTCGCGCTGGTAATTTATTTTTTGCTGAAACAAACCAACGCGTTAGCGCAGGCCGGTTTGTTTTTTATTTTACTTGGCGCATTGTCCAATTTATTTGACCGCATTTTTTACCAACACACTCTGGATTATTTTTTAGTGTTGACCAGTTTATTTAATTTGGCGGATGTGATGATCGTCGTGGGCGTTGGGCTGTGTTTGTGGGGTATGAGGAAGAAAGATCCTTCTCTGCCAGTTGGCGGATCAGGATGACAGTAGCTGGCTGACCTAATAAACTAATAAACCGATAAACCAATTAACTAGGGGGTATGTTTTTTAAACTGCATTCAGCGGCGACGCTGGGATTGGATTGCGCGCCGGTAGAAGTGGAAATTGACATCAATAAAGGACAAACCAACTTCAATATCGTCGGCTTGCCGGATACGGCCATCCGCGAAGCCAAAGAACGCCTCTACTCGGCCATAAAAAATTCCGGTTTTGATTATCCGTTTAATTTTCGTTTGCTGGTGAACTTGGCGCCGGCCGACGTGCAAAAAGAAGGCACGCTTTACGACTTGCCCATGGCCGTCGGCCTGATTGCCGCCAGTCAGGATTTACCCTTTGATTTAACCGACGCGTTTATCGCCGGCGAGCTGGCTTTAGACGGCACAGTGCGCCATATCACCGGGGTTCTGCCTTTGGCGATTTTCGCCAAAAAACAAGGCATCGCCCGCTTGTTTGTGCCGGAAAAAGACGCGCCTGAAGCCGCTTTGGTGGAAAATGGTCCGGTGATTTTTCCGGTCAAAACATTGGGCGCGCTGATGGCGCATTTGCTCGGCGCAGAGCCGATCGCTCCCTACATCAAACCGGATAATTGGAACGAGGACGAGGAGGCTGAATACGCGCTGGACATGGCTTTGATCAAGGGGCAGGAGTTCGCCAAACGCGCTTTGGAAATTGCCGCCAGTGGCGGACACAACGTGCTGTTGAGCGGTCCGCCCGGTTCGGGTAAAACTTTATTGGCGCGCTCTCTGCCTTCCATTTTGCCACCACTCACTTCCGACGAAGCGCTGGAAGTAACCAAAATATATTCTATCGCCGGCTTGCTCCAACAAAATTTTATCAAGACCCGGCCCTTCCGTTCACCGCATCACACGGTCTCGGGCGCGGCCTTGGTCGGGGGCGGACGCATCCCCCGCCCGGGCGAAATTTCTTTGGCTCATCGCGGTGTTTTGTTTTTAGACGAGTTCCCGGAATTCCCGCGTCATGTGCTGGAAGCGTTGCGCCAGCCGTTGGAAGACGGCACGGTGACTGTGGCGCGCACCCAGGGCACGCTATCTTTTCCGGCGCGTTTTGTTTTAATCGGTTCGCAAAATCCTTGCCCGTGCGGTTACGCCGACGACCCGGAAAAACAATGCGCCTGCACGCCGTTACAAATAAATCAGTATCGGAAAAAAATCAGCGGGCCAATCTTGGACCGCATTGATTTGCACGTGGACGTGCCTCGCGTAAAAATTGACAAACTCACCGGCGATGAGCTGGCCGAATCGTCGGCCAAAATTCGTGAACGGGTCGTGCGAGCGCGATCCGCGCAAACACGTCGCTTCGCCGGCCGACCGATTATGGCCAATGGCGAAATGGGCAACGCCGAGATTCGCGAATTTTGCCAAGTGGACAGCGCCACCCTGGAACTTTTAAAAAACGCAGTCACGCGTCTGCGGCTCTCGGCTCGCGCTTACAACCGCATTTTAAAAATCAGCCGAACCATCGCCGATTTGAACGACAGCGAAACCATTCATACCGAACACGTGGCCGAGGCGCTACAATTCCGCGCGAAAGAGAATTAAAAAATTTTATAAAACAAAACCGCTCCGCCCCGCAAAATGCGGAACGGAGCGATTTTATTTTTTAGAAGATGTTATTTAGCCAACACCAATTGTTTGGTGGTCTTCGGCACGATGAAAATTTCCACTTCCACGCGCTTGACCCCGAACTGGCGGGCTTCCGCTTTAGTGGCATCCAGCCAGATATCCATCCGGCCATAGCCATAGCGCTTATTCATACGGTCATCCACCGTAAAGATTTTATCCCCGTAAAGAGCCGGGATCTTTACTTTGGTACCGAACGGCAACCAGTTGGCGGCGATCATGCCATCATAGACATGCTTGCCGGTGGCGGCAATGTCCGGAGTATCATCGGTTTGATCCGGGGTAGAGGTATAGGCGGTAATAACCGCTTTAACCACCTTATCCGGGTAAACACCGACGGGCTTTTTAGCGGCCATGGCGATTTTCACCCCAGCCGGCTTTTTACCCGATTTAACGATAGCAGATTTATGCACACTCTCCAAAGTGGCCGGTTTGTTGCTTTTTACAGTCAAACCTTTGCTCATCAGAATGCCATCATTAATAGACACTTCCGGGGTACCGATGGTTTCGGCCTTCATTTTGGCCTCTTTCAGCTCATTTTGCCTAAAATACAGGCTTAAAATGCTCTCAAAAGAGGTCGGGTTGCAGTTTTTTTGGCTTTGTTTAGCGGAAACTTGGGCAGGAACAGCGCCGGCCACCAAAAAACTGGCCACAATCGCAAAAACCAGCAATTTACCGCTTAAAACAACTTGATTTTTAAGGCTATAATTCATATTTTCGCTATATTAAGCGAAAAAATATCCTATTAGGATATTTCTTGCACATTATTTTAACAGATAAGTATAGCACAAAATAGGGTTTTTGTCAATGCCCGGCCGAACCCTGTCAATTGATTTGAAAAGCGCTTAAATACCCTGTATAATATCCTCTACTATCTATATTATGCCGATCCACAAACTCACCCCGCGACCCCGACGGGTGTACGGACAAATAAACGAAGAAAAAGGAGACGAGGCCTGGTGGAAAAGCCGGCCAACGCGCCAACCGCGCCGAAAATGGCTAAAAAAACTGCTGGTGGCCGGCGCCATCGGCCTGGTAGTCGCCTTTATCGGCGGTACTATTGTCGTGGCCGTGGTCAGCCGAGACCTGCCCGACCCCAGCAAGCTGTCCGAACGCCAGGTGGCGCAAAGCACTAAAATTTATGACCGCACCGGCGAACATCTTTTATACGAAGTTTTTCAAAATCAAAAACGCACTTTGGTGGAGCTGGACCAAATCGCGCCGTTGGCGGTTAAAGCCACCATCGCCATTGAAGACAAATATTTTTACGAGCACAGCGGTATTCGTCTGTTGAGCATCTTCCGCGCCGGCTTCAATAATTTAATCGGGCGCAGCGCCGGCGGGGGCGGCGCCTCCACCTTGACGCAACAATTAATTAAGAACGCCATTGTCGGCGACGAGCATTCTTATTTCAGAAAAATTAAAGAAGCCATCTTGGCGATACAGTTGGAAAAAAAATATTCCAAGGATGAAATTTTAAAAATGTATCTGAACGAAATTCCTTACGGCTCCACCAACTACGGTATTGAATCGGCGGCGCAAAGTTACTTCAAAAAAAGCGCCAAAGATTTAACGCTGGCCGAATCGGCCACGCTGGCCGCTCTGCCCAAACAGCCGAGCCGTTACTTGAACGATTTGGATTTGTTAAAAGAACGACGCAACGTGGTGTTGCGAGTGATGCAAGAACAAAATTATATTTCCGAGGAAGAAAAAACCGCCGCCCAAGCGGAGCCGTTAAAAATGCAACGCAGTACCGGCATCATGGCGGCGGCGCATTTTGTTTTATACGTGAAACAACAGCTAGCCGAACAGTTCGGAGAAAAAATGGTGGACCAGGGCGGGCTGAAAGTAATTACCACGCTGGATTATGATAAACAAATGATCGCGGAAAGGGCGGTTAAAGAATTGGGCGACCAATTTGCCAAAGAAGCCAACGCCAACAACGCCGCGCTGGTGGCGATTGACCCGAAGACGGCGGAAATTTTGGCCATGGTCGGTTCGCGCGATTATGCCAACGATGAAATTGACGGACAGTTCAACGTGGCCGTGCTGGGCAAGCGCCAGCCCGGCTCTTCCTTCAAGCCATTTGTCTATACCGCCGCGTTTGAAAAAGGCTACACGCCGGACACCGTGCTTTATGACGTGAAAACCAACTTTGATATGCGCACCGGCGGAGATTACACGCCGGAAAATTACGACCGAAAAGAACACGGCCTGGTCACCATGCGCACCGCTCTGCAAGGCTCGCTAAATATCCCGGCCGTAAAAACTTTATATTTGGTCGGCGATAAATATATTTCCGAATTCGCTCAACGCTTCGGCTATACTACCTTCCAGGGGGGCGATTATGGCCTCTCCTTGGTGCTGGGCGGGGCGGAAGTGAATTTGCTGGAACACACCAACGGTTACGCCACGCTGGCTGACAATGGGCGCTATCATGAGCCGTCCAGTATTTTAAAAGTCTCCGATGACAAGGGCGGAGTGATGTTTGAAGCTAAAGCCAGCGAGGGCACCGAAGCGGTCAAACCGGAGCTGGCCGCGCTGATTTCCAGCGTCCTGACCGACGACAACGCCCGCGCTTTTATTTTCGGCCGGGGCAGTACTTTGGTTTTGCCTGATCGGCCGGTGGCGGCCAAAACCGGCACGACCAATGATAACAAAGACGCTTGGACTTTGGGCTATGTACCCTCACTGGCGACTGGCGTGTGGGTCGGCAACACTACGCCCGCGCCGATGAAAGGCGGGGGCAACACTTTGGCCGGGCGCATTTGGAATCGCTTTATGAAAGAATCGCTCGCCTCCACCACGCCGGAACAATTTCCTGCTCCACCGGCTAATGACGCGACTAAAGCGGTGCTCAACGGCGGTGATGGCATTATGAAAATAAGGATTAATAAAACCAACGGCGAGCTGGCCACGTCGTCCACGCCGGAAAGTTTGATCGCGATCAAAGAATTTTTACCGCCCCATGATATTTTGTATTACGTGAACAAAGACGACCCGCGCGGACCGATCCCGACTTTTCCAGCTGATGACCCGCAGTATGAAAATTGGGAAACGGCCTTGCAAGATTGGGCCACGCGTGAAACCGCCGCCGGCCGGATAATTTCTTTTTCCGAACCGCCGACTGAAGTGGACGACTTCCAATCCAATCCGGAATTAACTCCGCAAGTGCAAATTACTTATCCCGATGCTTCCACCACTTTGACCAGTCGGCAATTGCGCGTGGAGGTGAACGCCTCGGCGCCACGCGGTATCAGTGAGGTGATTTACAAAATTGATGGCAACACGGTCGGCGTCAGTCGCGCCCTGCCTTTTGCCTTGGATTATTATTTAAAAAACATGGCGCCGGGAATTCATACTATCACGGTGACGGCCAGCGATGATCAGGGCAACAGCGCTACGCAAACCATGACTTTTGATTTGCAGGCCGGACTGGACGCGCCGGACTTTAATTGGTTTGACCCGTCGCCAACAATTATTCGCGCCGAAGATTTTCCTCGCCCGATGAGCGTGGTCCCGTATCGCTGGGATAATATCAAAGCCATTAAAGTCACTTTGACCGGAACCGGCGTGAATAAATTAATTTATACTTTTGACCACAACGACCAAATGCTGGTGGACAAAGTATTTTTCACTTGGAAAAACGCGCCGAAAGCCGGCGACTATGTGATGACCGGCGTGATGACCGATACTGACGGAAAAACCGTCACCAAAGCGCTGGGGATAAAGATTGAATAAAAATATATAAAAAAATGCGCCCGAGCGGGCGTGTTTTTTATTTCTAAAAAAGAAGAACCTCGCGCGGTGGAGTGCCGGGCGAGGCGTGGGATGAGGAGGGAGAAAAGGAGCGGGCGTACGGCGGAGCTACTTGGGGGCGCGGAAAAGGTCCGCCGGCGTTTCGGTGATGATGCATGTCGCAACATCACCACCAACCGCTGTGCCAGAGTACCCGCCGACCCACAGGTTCCCCTGCCGTCCGAACTTGTAGTTGATGAGGTCCGCTCGGTGTACGTACTTCTTGATGAAGCAAACCTCGTCCGACGAAATGGACACGTCGGAAAGCACCGACTCTCCGAAACAGTCCACCATGTCGCCGACGAGGGCCGAGGGACGACCACGATCGGGATAGATAACGCCGGCATACATAAACCGACACAGCCCCTTGCTGAAGATCACGACCTCGCCGAAGCCTCCCTCGCTGCCTTCTGGCCCCAACCACAGCCGTTCTTGGAAAAAGAACCCCTGGATCAAGTACCTCGTCTCGCTTGCTTTTTTCTTGTCTGTCACCTGGCCCTCCTTTTTGTTGGGAAGAACATCTTTGTTTGTATGGTGATGTTATCAAACAAACACAAAAATGTCAAGTATCAAAATACGCCCCCACGGGCGTATTTTTATTTTTTACTTTTTATCTTTCCGGCTTACTCGCTTACTCACTTTTCTATTGTCTTATCGGCATCACAATATACAGATAACTCGGGTCGCTCTTGTCGCTCAACACGCACGGGCTGTCGGCGTTGATCATGCTAAATTTCCCCACCGCGCCAGACAAGCTGTTCAAACCGTCCAATAAATAACGGTGATTCAACAAAATGGAGTTTTTGTCGCCGGTCATTTCGCTTTCCAGTTCCGATTGGTATTCACCGGTTTGGGTGGAGGTGGACGAGATTTTTATTTTCCCGTCCGACGGCTCCATCTCAAACGACACGGCATTGACGCCGATGGTGGTGAACAAGCCGGCCGCCTTAATTTCTTTGGACATTTTGTCCACGGAGAATTCGGCCGTAGTGCGGAAGGTCTTGGGAATAATTTGCCCGTAATCCGGATACTGCCCCTCCACCAGGCGAGAAATCATTTGCACATTTTGAAAATTAACCGCGATTTGGTTTTCGGTCAAAAGCAGACGCACGGTTTTCTCCGCCTCCAAATCGTTGTTAGCCGCCAAAATATGGGCGATTTCCTGCGCCGTTCGTCCCGGCACAATTACCCTCAACCCGTCTTTGCCCTGGGCCAATTTTATCTTTTTTTCCGCCAAACGATAGCTGTCGGTGGCGGCCAAAACCAAGTCGCCGGCCTCAAAATTGAATAATACCCCGGACAGCTCCGGCCGGATGTCGTTGCGGGCGGCCGCCAAATTAACCTGCGCCAGGCCCCGTTTCATGTCTTCGGAGGCCACCACAAAACCCTTGCCGTCGCCAGCTGAAGGAATAACCGGGTAGTCGTCGGCCGGCACCCCCTTTATTTTGGTGGCTGATTTCCCGCAAGCCACCACCAGTTCGTTTTCTTTCAATTCCAGGTCAACTTTTTCTTCGGACAACAGGTTTATAAAATCGGTCAGGGTTCTGGCCGGCACGGTAAACGATCCGGCCCGCTCAACTTTTGACCGCAAACTGACCACAATGGCCAGCTCCAAATTGGTGGCGACAATTTCCACTTTTTGTTCCTCGGCCCGAATTAAAACATTACTCAGAATTGGCAAGTTAACGCTTTTGGTCGCTAGCCCGCTTACCAGTGAGAGGGCTGATGCCAAGTTATCCCTGGTGCATGAAATTTTCATAGTTATTATTTTATATATATTATTATAATAGTAATAATAAGGGGTGTGAATAGTGGGGATAAAATTTTTTACCCGCGCCAATCGCGGTGTTCGGAAAATTTTTCTGTGGACGACTCGGGGAATTTTTAGGCACAGCTGGTGGGGATATTTTTGGCGGAAAAATTTTACTGTGGACGATGGAGTTTTTCTGTGGACGGCTGGACGGAGTTATCAACTTAATTTTTATTTTTTTGCACCGCCTATCCACCGCCTAAACGTTGTTAATATACAATCTTTGTTTAATCATTTCAATTTCTTGTTTTAACTTTGGGTTGTTATCAACCTCTTTCCTTATCTTTTCGTAGGCATGCATGGCGGTGGTATGGTCGCGGCCGCCCAGCTCGTCGCCAATGGCCGGATAGGACATCTTAAGCTCCTCGCGCAAAAGATACATAATAATCTGGCGCGGGTAAGAAACTTTTTTCTCTCGGCTCTTGTTGAGCAGGGCGTCCATTTGTAGGGTATAAAACTGGCTGATGGTTTCAATCAATTGTTTCGGGGTGAGAGACTGCTTCATAGACGAGGCCTCGATGCTAGAAAGCAGGGATTTAACCGATTCCACGGTCGGAGTGATGTTTTTTAGCTGATGATAAACAATGATTTTGTTGAGCGAGCCCTCCAATTCCCGGATATTTGATTGAATGGTGGCGGCGATGGCCTGAAGCACCTTGTTTCGGTCTTTTTCCGGCAAAATAAAGTTCTTTTCATTGCATTTTTTCTCTAAAATGGCCACTCGGGTTTCAAAATCCGGCATCGTGATGTCGGCGATCATGCCCCACTCAAAACGCGATTTCAGGCGGTCTTCCAGGGCCGGAATGGCTTTGGGCGGACGGTCAGAAGTGAGCACCACCTGTTTGTTTTGTTGGTGCAGTTCATTGAAGGTATGGAAAAACGATTCTTGCGTCCCCTCTTTGCCGGCGATAAACTGGATGTCGTCAATTAACAGCAAATCAATACTGCGATAACGATTTTGGAATTCTTTGGTGGTTTTTTCTTTGACCGATTGAATAAAATCATTGGAAAATTTTTCCGCGCTGACATAAAGAATGGTGGCGTCGGGTTTCTTTTTCAATAACTCGTTGCCGATGGCTTGGATCAAATGAGTTTTTCCCAAACCGACTCCGCCGTAAATAAACAGCGGGTTGTAGGCTTCGCCCGGACGATCAGTCACCGCTCGCGCCGCGGCGTGCGCCAGCTCGGAGCCCTTGCCGACGACAAAAGTGTCAAAAACATATTTTTGGTTGAGGATAAACCCGCCGCTGGACGCCGGCGCTTTGGCTGAAGCGGAAGCGTAAGACGGTTTTTCATAGCCACTGACGCATTCGGCGTTTTGCGCCTCCATATTATCGGCCACTTGCGTCATCAGGTTTTTTATATTATCTATTTTGTATTCCAGCTTGCGTACCGGTTTGCCCACGATGCGCTCCAACGATTTAATAATTGTTTGGTGATATTTTTTTTCAAACCAGGCGCGGGCGAAAGCGTTGGGCACACACAGCATCACCTGTCCTTCTTGGATAGAAACAATCCCGGTATTTTTAAACCAGGTAATGAAGTTTGCTTTGGAAATGGAGAGCTCCAATTCGGAGAGCACTGCCTGCCAGATTTCGATATTATTCATAGCTTTTTTGTTTAGCCAATTTTACCACAACAAAGCTAAAAAAAGAATTTGGTAATGTTAGAAATATGTGGAGGAACTGGGGATAAGCGAGGCCAAATCTTGACTTGGCAAATTTTTTCCGGTATGCTATTATCAGTCATTAAATCTTTCTATATTATATATGCCCAAGAGAACATATCAGCCGAATAAACGGAAAAGAGCCAAAAGCCATGGTTTTAGAAAGCGCATGAGCACCAAGGGCGGCCGCGTGGTTTTAAGCCGCCGCCGGGCCAAAGGGCGCGAGAAACTGACTGTTTCCGATGAGCGCAAGGGTAAGCGTACACGCAAAACTAGATAAATGTCAACCCGGCAGTTCGCAGTTCACAGTACGCAGTTCACAGTTTGTCAGCAAAACAAAAAATCGCCCTACAGGCGGTTTTTTCGTCTTGTTTAGGGTAGGTCTACCCCGCCTTTACCCCAAGGGTTACAGCGGAGGATGCGCCAGACGGTTTTGGGCAGGCCGACGATTAGGCCATATTTTTTGATGGCTTGGTGGCTATATTCGCTACACGATGGGAAAAAACGGCAATATCCGTGCGGAAATAATTTTTTGAGCGGACCATGGTCAAAAGACAGGGTTTTTTGATAAAGCCGGATCAGCCATAAAAAAGGTAATCTGGGCAAAAACAATAAAAAATTAATTGTCTTTTTTGGCGAAGATGACATGAAAAAATGGAGAAGTTGGCTGAAATAATTTTTTATCGTCTCGCGCTGGACGGGGTATTTACGCCGTGGAGAGAAATTTTTTACAATAGCGCTTTTCCTAATTTAAACAACCGGAACGCCTTAATAATAATTCAGTTTCTTGGCTTATCTCCGCGTAATTTTTTTCCAAACAGCCGGCTTTAGCGACAAAAAGCAGGTACCAGCCCGGCTGAAGACGTGATTTTTTGACCAGCAGGCGCACGGACTCGCGCAATTGTCGGCGAAAGCGGTTGCGTTTGACGGCGCTTTTGGAGATTTTAAGGCCCACGGAAAACGCTATCTTTAGCTGTTTTTTAAATTCATCGGGGTTTTCTTTGGGCGGGAAATATTTTACTGCTTCCGCCAGTTTTAGCATCTTTAATGTTAGAAAAGAGCCATTAATAAACCGACCGTGTTTTAATAACAGGTTAAAATCGCGTACTTTAGCTAAACGGTTTAATTTATTTAACATACTAATCAATTTCCACGGTTTTATTTTTGCTTTTTTGTCCTTTAATTATTTTTATTCTGTTTTTTGGCGCGCGGTATTCTTTGCTTAGTAATTCAATCAGCGCTTCATTGGCTCCGCCGTCCACCGGCGCGGCGGTTAATTTTATTTTCAACGCGCCGTCGGCCATCGGGCCGACAATTTCGTTGCGAGATGAACGGGGCAGGACTTTTATTTTTAGCAACATACTATTTTCCGGCGCGAATTTTTTTTACCGTGGCCAAATCATTGATTTCCAAGTCGGCCTTGGTTTCCAAAATAAAATTTACGTTTTTTAAGCGCCTGTCCGTCAGCAAAGCTTTAAAGCCGGCCAGGCCGATTTTACCGTGGCCGATATGGGCGTGCTTGTCGTGGCGCGAATTAAATTCCGTGAACGAATCATTACAGTGCGACATTTTTAATTTTTTCAAACCGATGGCTTTATCAAACTCTTTCAGCGTCGCGTCCACCGCGGCGGGCGTGCGCAAATCATAGCCGGAGGCAAAAGCGTGCTGCGTGTCAAAGCAAACATTGATGTCGTATTTTTTTAATTTCGGATGATTGATAATTTTAGCCACGCCGGCAAAAGTCCCGCCGATAATGTCGCCGGCCCCGGCGGAAATTTCAATTAAAAATTTTGTTTTACCTTGATAGCCGGCGAGGGTGGCATCCAGCGCCTCCACCACTTGCTTAAATCCTTTGTCCGGACCGAGTTTGGCGTAACTGCCCAGATGCGTCATCAGATATTTGGCGCCGAGCAGGGAGGCGCGCTCCAATTCTTGCCGGACAACGCTAATGGAGGCGTGTTTGACGCGCGGATTGTCCGAAGCGAAGTTAATAAAATAAGGAGTGTGGACGTACCACTCTTTTTGTTTGGCTTTTTTACAGTTGGCCTTAAATTCGGCGGCGATGGCGGCGTTGCACGCCGGGGTCCAACCGCCCTGCGGAGAGCGGGTGAACAGTTGAAACACTTCACAGCCGATTTTACCGGCAATCAGCGGCGCGTTAGGCAGGCCGCCGGCGATAGAGACATGGGTACCGAAAAGCATAATTAAAAATTACCCACTTTAACTATTCTATCTTACTCTTTTTTCAAGATTTTGTCTTTCAACCATTCCAATACTTTGCGATTCTGCACCGTCATGGCGATCGTATCCAACACCTCCCGGCGTTTGAGATTTTCCTCCGCTTTGGGGTCGTTGTTGTAGGTGGCGCGGATTAATTCCACTTCTTTATCCAATTCGGCTTGTTCCACCTTGACGTCGTGCTCTATTGCCACTTCGCGCGAGATCAGGGCGGCCTTTACTCGCTTGTTGGCGCCCTCTTCAAAGTCGCGGAAAATTTCCTCCTCGGTTTTTTTGATGTCTTTCAAATATTTTTCCATTTCAATCCCGCGATGTTCCAAGTCGTGTTTCAATTCGTAAAACATTTTTTGTTTTTCCGACTTAATCAGCACCTCCGGCAGTTCGGAAAATTCGCTTTTGGCGATCATCTCCTCCAAAATAGCCGCTTCCACTCGTTGGGCTTCTTTTTGTTCGGCTTCTTTGGTTAAATTTTCTTTCAGCAAGACGCGCACCGAGGCCAAATCTTTTTGTCCCAGGCTCTGGGCGAATTCATCGGTCAATTCCGGCAGTTCCAAAGTGTAAACATCTTTGGCTTTGATTCTGAAATCCACGTTGCGTCCGGCTAAATGTTTTTGGTAATGCTCGGCCGGAAATTTCAAAGTAAATTCTTTTTCGTCATCTTTTTTTAGGCCGACTAATTGTTCGGCGAAGCCGGGGATGTAGTGTTCTTCGTTTAAGTACACTTGGTGTCCGAGCGCTTGTCCGCCGTCCACCGGCACTTTATCAAAAAACATATTCATGTCCACCACAATCTTGTCGGCTTTTTCCGCCACGCCGTTTTTGAGCACCTCTTTGGTGCGCATTTTTCGCAAATCATTCATCACGTCGTCGATTTCTTTGTCGGTGATTTCAATTTTTTTCGTTTCCACTTTTATTTTTCCGATGTCAGCCAATTTTATGGTCGGCAAAAGCGCCACCTTGGCCTTGAACACGATTTCATTGCCCGGCGCGACCTTTTCCATAGTAATGAGAGGCATGCCCACGGTTTGCAGTTTTTCTTCGCTGACCGCTTGATAATAATTTTTCTGCACAATTTCTTCCAGGGCTTCCTCTAGAATTTTTTGTTCGCCTAACTGTTGTCTCACGGTGTCGTATGGCGCTTTGCCCGGGCGGAAGCCCTTGATGGCGGCGCGCTCCGACAGATGCTCGGCGGCGTGCTCCATTTCGTGTTGATAATCAGCCGGTTGCACGGTGATGCTCAGTTCGGCTTCGGATTTTTCCAGCATTTTTAAGGCGTGGGACATAAAAAAGGAATAAAGAATAATGAATAAGGAATAACGAATAATGTATAAGCAGTTTAGTGAATTTATTCAGAAAAGTCAATGAGGATGATGTTTATTAACAAAAAATCCCAGCATTAATGGCTGCTGGGGGCCGGGGAAGGAACTACTGGCGAGGCTTGCGCAGGCGGGGGTCGGGGGCATCGTCGATGACGCCAGTGGCGGGGGCGACAGCGGGCGGAGGGGAGGAGATGGCGACCTTCTTGCCTCCGGCGACTTCCACGGTGATACGTTTGCGGGCGGGCGGTGTCGGCGGGGGCGGTGTCGGCTCCGGAAGGGTGACCGGGATGTCGCTGTCCGACCTCGACATTTCTCCCCAAGTGTCGATGCCGTCCGCGGCCGGGTCGTGTACGACTCGCCGAGTGGTCGGCCCGGTGGCCGCAGCGGGCTTTCTGGGCGTGGGTGGCAGGGTGGTGGGATGCAGGGGCGGCGAGGACCGGGTTTTTGACAACATGATATCCTCGACCACCCTGGTGATTTGGTCGGCTTTTTCTTCGTCAACCGAACCGTCTCTGATTCCGACCAAAACCTTCTGGAGCAGATCACGCATCCGCTTCGCGACTTTTTTGGCTTCTTCTTTGTCCATGATCCTCCTCCTTTTCGGAGCTGATTTGTTAAGGAAAAGAACGACATTAGACCATACCACACTTCCGCTATTATGTCAATATTACACCAAATTTGCAATAAAAAAACCGCCTCGTTTTTAGCAGGGCGGTTTTTCATTTTTGATTTTATCTGATCAATAATCCTACTATTAGTAGTGCCACAATGTTCGCCACTTTAATCATCGGATTAATCGCCGGGCCGGCAGTGTCTTTGTATGGATCGCCGACCGTGTCGCCGGTGACCGCGGCCTGATGGGCGAAGGAGCCCTTGCCGCCGTGGTTGCCTTCCTCAATAAATTTTTTGGCATTGTCCCAGGCGCCGCCGCCGGTAGTCATGGAAATGGCGACGAACAGGCCGGTGATAATCGTGCCAACGAGCATCCCGCCTAAGGCCTGCGGGCCCAAGATGAAGCCGACTAAAATCGGCGCCACCACTGGCAGTAAAGCCGGCAAAATCATTTGGCCGATGGCGCCTTTGGTGACAATATCAACCGCTTTGCCGTAATCCGGTTTATTGGCGCCTTCCATAATACCCGGAATTTCTCGGAATTGTCGGCGCACTTCCTCCACCACTTTGCCGGCGACCACGCCAACCGATTCCATCAAGCGCGCGCCAAATAAATACGGCAGTAAACCGCCGATAAATAATCCGGCCAGCACTTTCGGGTCATTGATTAAGAATTGCATTGACTCGGGAAGTTTGTGAGTGTAATCGGCGAACAGCACCAGCGCGGCTAAGCCGGCGGAAGCAATGGCGTAACCCTTGGTCACCGCTTTGGTGGTGTTGCCCACGGAATCCAACGGGTCGGTGATGTCGCGCACCTCTTTTGGCAGATTGGCCATTTCAGCGATACCGCCGGCGTTGTCAGTAATCGGACCGTAAGCGTCAATCGTAACAATGATGCCGGTTAAGGACAACATGGCCACGGCCGCCACGGCAATGCCGAACAATCCGGCCAGCCAGAACGAAGCCAGAATGGCCGCGACAATGCAGAGCACCGGCAGAGCGGTCGCCTTCATGGAGACAGCCAAACCGGCGATGATGTTGGTGCCGTGTCCGGTGGTGGACGCTTTAGCGATGGCTTGCACCGGAGCATATTTTTGCGAAGTGTAATACTCGGTCAGGAAGACCATAATGCCGGTCAAGACCAAACCGATAATGGCGGTGAAATATAAATGAATGGCGGAGACGCCTTCCAACCCGCTGGCCAGCCAGTTGGTGATAAAGTAAAAGCCGATCAAAGCCAGCACGCCGGCGGCGGCTAAGCCCTTGTACAGCGCCTTCATGACTTTTTTATCCGCGCCCACGCGAATGGCGAAGGTGCCAAGAATGGAAGCGATCATGGAAACACCGCCTAAGATTAACGGGTAAAGCAAAATTTTAGTGTTGCCCGGGAACAGCAAGCCGGCCAGCACCATGGCGGCAATGGCCGTCACGGCGTAGGTTTCAAACAAGTCCGCGGCCATGCCGGCGCAGTCGCCGACGTTATCGCCGACGTTGTCGGCAATCACGGCCGGGTTGCGCGGGTCGTCTTCCGGAATTCCTTTTTCCACCTTGCCCACCAGGTCGGCGCCGACGTCAGCCGCTTTGGTAAAGATACCGCCACCGATACGAGCGAAGACGGAAATCAACGAAGCGCCGAAAGCCAAACCGATTAAAGCAAAAACATCTTTGGTAATTAAATAAAAACCGGCTACGCCGAGCAAGGCCAAGCCAGCCACCAACAAACCGGTGATGGAGCCCCCGCGCACGGCCATGTTCAGAGCTTCTTTAAAACCTTTTTTGGCCGCTTCCGCTGTCCGGACATTGGCGCGCACGGAAATGTTCATGCCGATGATGCCGGTGATGCCGGAAAGAATCGCGCCGGCCAAAAAGCCGAGAGCGGTGATCCAATCCATGCCGAAACCGATAATTAAGAAAACAATGACGGCGACTATGGCGATGGTTCTATATTGGCGATTCAGATACGCCTTGGCGCCGTCTTGAATGGCGCGGGCGATGGCTTGCATCCGTTCATCGCCAGCCGGCTGTTTATTGATCCAACGGATCAAAATTACGCCGTAAATCACGGCCAACACCGCCGGTAAAATTGCGCCCAAAGTAATAATTAAATTCGGGGTCATAACGTCTTTTAAATTAATAAAAAATTATTTTTTTGCCTCGCGCCGACCGAGCGCGGAGGCTTGCTTTTACGTGTTAAATATAATATGCTATTAGGGCTTTATCGTCAAGGTATGAAATATAAAGCGCTAATAAAATTATTGCGCGGGCTGATTGCGCTGAAAAGAGTTTTTTGGTGGTTTGGCCCGCCATTACACTTTATTTTAGCCAAACTGTTTGGCGGAGTTTGGCGTGTTTTTGCTTTCTTTCATTACAAGATTGAATATTTTTTTAAAAGAACCGGCTGGGGCAAAGATCGGGCGTGGTGGTTGAAGCGCGACAACCTTCAACTCATTCTTTTGGCCGTGCTTTTTATCGCCGCTTTACCGCAAACAAAATTGTTTGCTAAACAAAGCGACTATTTGCCTGGGCAAAAAACCATGGCCTATAAACTGTTCGGTCCGGGCGAGCAATATGGCGCCGAAGAATTATCAGCCGAGCCGACCGTGACCGCGCCCACAGTGACGCCTTTGTGGCGGAGCGGGTCAATCGAGAGTGGTTCCACACTCGGTTCGGGTTCGGAACAAGTCATGGAACACGAACTGGGCACCGTGGCGTTCGGCGGTACGGCCGTCTCCAAGCCGTCGATTATTCCGGGCGCGACCATCGTGAGCAATGAACGACGCAATGTGGTCGAGTATGTGATTGAGCCGGGCGATTCGTTGTCCAGCGTGGCTTATCGTTATGGTGTTTCCGTGGCCACGATTCTTTGGGAAAATAATTTGGGTGTGCGTTCATTGATTCGTCCGGGAGATAAAATTCGCATCCCACCGACTACCGGCGTGATGCACACGATTAAAAAAGGCGACACCTTGAAAAAAATTGCCACCTTATATGGCGCTAAAGCCGAAGAGATTGTTTCCTTCAATAAATTAAAAGAAGACGGCACTGATTTGGTGATTGGTGAAAAAATTATGGTACCGAACGGCGTCAAAGCCGAGCAGATCGCCGTATCCCGAGTGCCATCCAGCTATTCTTCTTATAGTAAGATCGCCGCGCCGGCTTCTTCGCGCCAGTCGCCTAGTCTGTCCGGTTATGTTTGGCCGTCGGCGGCGAAAACAATTACGCAATATTATAGTTGGCGCCATTATGGTTTGGATATCGCCGGCAAGTTCCAATCGGCGAACTACGCGGCCAAAGCCGGTAAAGTGGAAATCGCCCAGTGTGGCTGGAATCGCGGTTATGGTTGTTATATTTTAATCAATCACGGCGGTGGCGTGAAAACTTTGTATGGCCACAACTCCCGTCTCTTGGTGTCGCCGGGCGATTATGTGACCACCGGTCAAACTATCGGTTTGATGGGCAATACCGGCAATGTGCGCGGCGTGACCGGCATCCATTTGCATTTTGAAGTGCAGGTGAATGGCGCCAAAATGAATCCGCTGAAATACGTGAGGTAAGCCTTGAAAAAAAACATTTTTTGTGTTATATTTCTAGCACAAAAAATACGGTACCGTGGCCAAGTGGTAAGGCATGAGTCTGCAAAACTCTTATCGTGGGTTCGATTCCCACCGGTACCTCTAGAATTCGTCCGCAACCTGCGGGCGAATTTTTGTAAAAGAAAACCCCGCGGGAGGGCGGGATTTGGCGGGACCTGTTCTGGTAGGCCTGCCTGCCGGTAGGCAGGCAAAGAGCGGCTGTTCAGATGATGAAGAGGCGGACGGCGGTGAAAGAAGCGACGCCGAGCAAGCCGAGAAGGATGAAAGCGTAGGTGATGGCTTGAGTGGCGGTCCAGCATGTGCCAAGGCACATCACGATTGTCTTGAGCATCTGGCACCTCCTTTCGCCAGGCTGACGGCCGGCGTGATCTTCGGTTTTTCCGGAATGAGCGGCTTCGGTTCTGGTTTGGCGATCAACCATTCGCATTCCAGCGAACGGCCGATGCGCACGTGAGTGGCATGTGGGTCGCACGATTTGGCGCACTGGCCTTCGAGCTGAAGCAGCCGCCACTTCTGGTTGTTCGGGTCAATGACCAGAATCTTGTTGTAGTCGCACCAGACGGCGACGATCTGGCGCATGTCATCGCCACCGGACCGGAGCGCTGTCAGAGCGCGTCCGCTGTAGCCCTCGCTTGCCCAATTGGGCGCTACCCCTCGGAGCGTCAGCCCCAGGGCGAAAGCGATCAGACAAGCGAACAGCATGGGGACGTGCGACCGTTTACTTTCTTCCGTCATTTCCTCTCCTTTGTCAAAAGGCCGTCATTCGGCCTGTTTTTGCGAAAAAGTATTTTTAACTTAGCACGATTTTTTACGCCTGTCAACGGTTGCGGAAAGGAAAAATTTAGCGTAAAATGTGAGTAATATGAAGCGACTTATTATTATAGACCCCAGTAGCAGATTGCTTCGCAATCGCTACGGGGCAAGTGGCTTTAATTGATATGAAACGTTTAATTATTATAGATGGAAATGCGATAATACATCGCGCTTACCACGCCCTCCCGCCGATGACCACGAAAAAGGGCTTGCTGGTCAACGCGGTTTACGGCTTCACCTCCATGTTGCTTAAGGTGTGGCAGAATTTGAAACCCGATTATATCGCGGTCACTTTTGATATGGCCGGGCCGACTTTTCGCCACGAAAAATTTGACCAATACAAAGCCACCCGCGTCAAAGCCGACCAGGAACTTTACGACCAGATTCCTCTGGTGCACGACTTGGTGCGCGCTTTTAACATTCCGATTTATGAAAAACAGGGCTACGAAGCCGATGACGTCATCGGTACGGTGGCGAAAAAAATTAAAAACAACAAAGATTTGGAAATAATGATTGTCACCGGCGACAAAGATACGCTTCAGCTGATTGATAAAAATGTGAAAGTGTTTACTCTGCGCAAAGGCATGAGCGATACGGTGATTTACGACGTGGCTGAAGTGAAAAAAGTTTTTGGTTTTACGCCGGAGCAGATGATTGATTTTAAGGCGCTGGCCGGCGATTCTTCCGACAATATTCCGGGCGTGCCGGGCATTGGCGAAAAAACGGCGACTGATTTGTTACAGAAATTTGGGAATTTAGATGCTCTTTATAAGAAATTGGAAATTGGAAATTGGAAATTGGAAATTAAACCGTCGGTTATACAAAAATTAAAAAAAGGCAAGAAGAGCGCCTACCTAAGTCAAGAGTTGGCCACAATAGATTGTGATGTGCCGGATGTTGATTTTAATTTAGCCGATTGCGAGGCCAGAGATTTTGACCGAGAAAAAGTGGTAAAACTTTTTCAGGAAATGGAATTCGTATCGCTGTTGAAACGTTTGCCAGGGGCGGGCGACAGTACACAGGCCACAGTTCGCAGTTCACAGGTTGGAAAAAAGAAAAAAATAAAAGCGATTTCTTTTGAAGAAATCAAAGATAAAAAAACGTTTGAAGCCATGCTCGATCGAGCGCATCGGGCCGGCGGATTCGCTGGCCGAGCCCTGACCTCCGGCGACGATGTTTTTACGGCGACTCTTTATGGTTTTGCCGTAGTCGTGGCCGACCGCGGATATTTTGTGTCCGGTTCGGCGTTGGAAAAAATGCCGGAATTGTTCGGTGACGAATCACTGGAATTAGTGGCGCCTGATTTGAAGAAATTGGCCAAAATTTTATTGTTAAAAAAATGGTCGTTGAAAAATAATCTATTCGATTTGATGCTCGCTTCTTATTTGCTCAACCCCGGTTCCCGAGCGCACGACCCGAGCAGTATTGTTTTGAAATATTTAGGCAAAGAATTGCCCAATTCCAGCAATCAAAACAGCTTATTCGGCCCGGATACGCGCGGCGCGGTCGATGAGTTATATTTTTTATCGTTAGCCAAAGATAAATTAACCGACGAATTAGCCGAAGCCAATAATTTGGATTTGCTTAAAAAAATTGAAATACCGGTGGCGCTGGTGTTGGCGCAAATGGAATTATACGGTGTGGCCGTGGATTTGCCGGAATTGGAAAAGCTTTCTAAACATTTGGCCACAGCCGTGAAAAAAATTACGAAAAAAGTTTATGAGATGGCCGGCGAGGAGTTTAATATTTCTTCGCCGACGCAATTGCGCGAGGTGCTGTTTGAAAAAATGGATATTCCGGCACTGGGCATTAAAAAAGGCAAAACCGGTTTGTCTACGGCCGCGGCCGAGCTGGATAAAATGCGCGGCCTCCATCCGATTATCGAAGAAATTGAAAATTATCGGGAGATGACCAAATTGCAAAATACCTATGTGGATGTTTTGCCGAAATTGATTAACGCAACCACCGGACGCGTCCACACCACCTATAATCAGGCGGTAACGGCCACCGGCCGGTTGTCCAGCTCCGACCCGAACTTGCAAAACATTCCCATCCGTACCGAATTGGGGCGCGAGATCCGCAAAACCATCGTGGCAGACAAGGGCAATGTTTTATTAAGCGCCGATTATTCGCAGATTGAATTGCGCATTGTCGCTTCGCTGGCCGAAGATAAAAAAATGATGGAGATTTTTAAGAACGGCGAAGATATCCATCGAGCTACGGCGGCGGTGATCAACGGCGTGCCGCTGGATAAAGTGACCAAAGAAATGCGCAACGCCGCCAAGCAGGTAAATTTTGGCGTGCTTTATGGCATGGGTTCTTACGGTTTAAGCTGGCGCACGGAATTGTCTCCGGCTGAAGCCAAAAGATTTATTGATAAATATTTTTCGGAATTCTCCGGCGTGAAAAAATATTTGGACAATACTATTGCTTTCGCCAAAAAAGAAGGCTATTGTGAAACTCTGTTCGGCCGGCGCCGGTATATTCCCGAACTGAATGCTTCCAATTTTCAATTACGCAACGCAGCCGAACGCATGGCCATCAATCATCCGGTGCAGGGCACGGCCGCCGATTTGATGAAAATGGCGA